>NZ_JBQFPT010000012.1:0-179344 GCF_056536505.1 Ruegeria sp. CL3
CAATCCCTCAGCGCGCCCGCCTAAAACTCAACCTCAGATGCCCCCAGTCTATCCTGAGCGTCCCCGCCGCCTCAGCAGCGCCCCAGCGCCTCAGCAGCGCCGGTGAAGGGGTATTTACGGATTAGGTCTGGGACCTGCAACCCCCATTTTGCAAAAACTTCAAATTTCTCGGCAGAAAGTTTCCTACCTTAATAAAAGCAACAGGTTAGCTTCATTTTACTGGCGGTTTTTCCGCCTATACCCCACGGGTAGCTGACAACGAACAGCCAAGCGCCTGAATCGTACCCAATGCTTGGTATGCGTTCAGGGCAGGCTAACAGAAACGCCGCCCGAGTCTTCTCGGACGGCGCTGTTTCGTGAGTGTTGTAGGCCTTTACTTCAGATCAAAGCGATCCGCGTTCATCACCTTGTTCCAGGCCGAAACAAAGTCACAGACGAATTTGCCCTCGGCATCTGCCTGACCATAGACCTCAGCCAATGCCCGCAATTGCGAGTTGGAGCCGAAGACCAGATCGACACGGGTGCCCGTCCACTTGACCTCACCGCTCGTACGGTCACGACCTTCATAGACGCCTTTACCCGAGGGTTTCCATTCTGTGCTCATGTCCAGGATGTTGGTGAAGAAGTCGTTGCTTAGCACACCGACGCGATCGGTGAACACACCGTGCTTGCTGTCACCAAAATTCGCACCCAAGACACGCAGACCGCCTACAAGGGCCGTCATCTCCGGGGCAGACAGTGTAAGCAGCTGCGCCCGATCGACCAACAGCTCTTCTGGGGAGACAGTATAGTCGGCCTTCTGGTAGTTGCGGAACCCATCTGCGATTGGCTCCATCACGGCAAAGCTGTCCACATCCGTCTGCTCTTGCGACGCGTCGGTCCGGCCCGGGGTGAACGGAACCTCAACATCCTGGCCGCCCGCTTTGGCCGCCTGTTCGATACCAACGCTACCTGCCAGAACGATCACATCGGCCAAGGACACTTTCTTGCCACCAGATTGAGCGTCGTTGAATGCGGCCTGAACGCCTTCCAACGCGCCCAGCGCCTTGGACAGCTTCATAGGTTCGTTGACGTCCCAGTCTTTCTGTGGAGCAAGACGGATACGAGCACCATTGGCACCGCCCCGCTTGTCCGACCCACGGTAAGTCGAAGCCGAGGCCCATGCGGTCGAGACCAGCTCGGACACAGACAGGCCAGTCGCAGCGATCTTGGCTTTCAGGTCGGCCACATCCGCGTCGTCGATCAGATCGTGATCCACTGCGGGGACGTTGTCCTGCCAGATTAGTTCCTCAGCGGGGGCTTCTTCGCCGATATAGGCCGAACGCGGGCCCATGTCGCGGTGAGTCAGCTTGAACCAGGCGCGTGCGAACGCATCGGCGAACTCTTCCGGGTTCTCGTGGAACCGCTTCGAGATCGGGCCGTAGATCGGATCCATACGCATCGCCATGTCGGCGGTGGTCATCATGGTTTTGACCTTTTTCGACGGATCATGCGCCTGCGGGGCCATGTCTTCTTCTTTGACATTCACTGGCTCCCAGATCCACGCGCCCGAGGGGCTTTTGGTCAGGTTCCAGTCATAACCGAACAGTAGGTCGAAATAACCATTGTCCCACTTCGTTGGGTTAGCCGTCCACGCGCCCTCGATCCCCGAGGTGGTGGTGTCGTCACCCTTGCCCGAGCCAAACTTGTTAATCCAGCCAAACCCCATTTCTTCAATCGGAGCGGCCTCTGGATCGGGACCAACCAGATCGGGATCACCCGCACCATGGGCCTTACCAAAGGTGTGGCCACCTGCGACCAGAGCGACGGTTTCTTCGTCATTCATCGCCATGCGACCGAAGGTGTCACGGATGTCGCGGCCCGAGGCCAGCGCGTCAGGCTGTCCGTCTGGACCTTCTGGGTTCACGTAGATCAGACCCATCTGCACGGCGGCCAGTGGGTTTTCCAGATCACGCTCGCCCGAGTAACGGCTATGTGGGTTGTCCGTTGGGGCCAGCCATTCGGTTTCCGAACCCCAATAGATGTCTTCCTCTGGCGCCCAGATGTCTTCGCGGCCACCTGCGAAACCAAAGGTCTTGCCGCCCATCGACTCGATGGCGCAGTTGCCCGCCAGAATCATCAGGTCGGCCCAGGAAATCTGGTTGCCGTATTTCTGCTTGATCGGCCACAGCAGGCGACGCGCTTTGTCGAGGTTGCCGTTATCCGGCCAGCTATTCAGCGGAGCAAAACGTTGGTTGCCGGTCGAGGCGCCGCCACGGCCATCTGCCGTCCGGTACGTACCAGCACTGTGCCACGCCATCCGAATGAAGAAACCACCATAGTGACCGTAGTCCGCTGGCCACCAGTCCTGGGAATCCGTCATTAGCGCATAGAGGTCTTCTTTCAGCGCTTTGTAATCCAGCTTCTTGAACTCTTCTGCATAGTCGAAATCTGCGCCCATCGGGTTCGATGCCGGTGCATGCTGGTGCAGGATCGAAAGCTTCAGCTGGTTGGGCCACCAGTCGCGATTCGAACGCGTGCCAGCGCCATGCATCACAGGGCAACCGCCTGCTTTGGGGTTATCACTTCCGTCCATATCGATCTCCTATCCTGGCTCAGGTCTTGCGGCTCAGCGCGGTATTAACTGTAACGAACAAGATTACAGAAAGATGTAACCCTGATGGATTTCAAGGGTCGCCCGCCGAAATTGGCGCAGCCCCCATTCATCAGGGCGACTCTGCACCCTTGTGTCGGGGGAAATCTAGCAAACCAAAGGCATAGAGATAAGTTTTGTTTTCTCATAATAACAATAACCAAAACCTATGATACGCGGATCCTCCGACCCGTAACCTTGGGTCACAACGCCCACAGGCAGATTGTCTTCTTTCCTGTTCGCTTTCAGTCTGGCCCGAACATGCGGCCAAGGACCCCGAGCAGGACATAAGGACAGCAGGATGGAGTTTGACTATGTGATCGTCGGCGGAGGCTCGGCCGGATCGGTTCTAGCCGGTCGCCTGAGCGAGGACCCGAACATCAGCGTCTGCCTGCTTGAGGCCGGAGGCTCCGGCAAACATATCGCCATCCGCATGCCCGCCGCCGTGGTGTCGACCCTTCCGGGACGCCCAAAGATCAGCAATTGGGCGTTTGAAACTGTCCCGCAACCGGGCCTGAACGGGCGGAAAGGATATCAGCCGCGCGGCAAAGCCTTGGGAGGCTCCAGCGCGATCAATGCCATGCTCTATATACGCGGGCAGCGGCAGGACTACGATGGGTGGGCCGATCTGGGCTGCGCTGGTTGGGATTGGGACAGCGTTCTGCCTTACTTCAAACGCTCGGAAAACAACGAGCAGGGTGCAGATGACCTACATGGCGATAGTGGCCCCTTGCAGGTGTCGGATCAGAAAGAGCCGCGCCCGATCACCAATGCCTTCATCGATGCCGCCAGCCAGATGCAGCACCGCCGCGTCGAGGATTTCAATCGCGGTGATAACGAGGGCGTCGGCCTCTATCAGGTGACGCAATTCCACGACGCTGCCAGCAACGGCGAGAGATGTTCAGCCGCAGCGGCCTATGTGCATCCGGTCATGGATCGCCCGAACCTGACCGTCATCACCCATGCCCATGCCAAGGAGCTGACCTTCGACGGCAAACGCGCGACCGGAGTGATCTACAAGAAGAGAGCAAGAGGCGCAGATATCTCGGTCACGGCCAGACGAGAAGTGCTGATCTGTGCGGGCGCGCTGCAATCGCCACAGCTGTTGCAACTGTCCGGTATCGGCGACGGGGAAGAGTTGCGCCAACACGGAATCGCAGTCCGGCATGACCTGCCCGGCGTTGGTAAGAATCTGCAAGATCATCTGGATTTCATTCTGGCCTACAAAACCAAGGACACAGACAATTTCGGCATCGGCATAACGGCGGGCATGCGCCTGATGGGGCACCTGTTGCGCTGGCGCAAAACCGGGTCGTCGATGGCCTCGACCCCCTTTGCCGAAGGGGCCGCGTTCCTGAAGACCTCTCCTGAACTGGATCGTCCCGACATTCAGCTCCATTTCGCCATTGCGCTGGTCGATGATCACGCCCGTAAGCTACACTATGGCCATGGCTATAGTTGCCACATCTGCAAACTAAGGCCGGAAAGCCGCGGCACAGTTGGCCTGCACAGCGCCGATCCCTTTGCCGCGCCCGCCATTGATCCCAATTTTCTGTCCGATGACCGCGATCTGCAAACCATGATCAAAGGTGCGCGGATGATGCGCGATATCATGCAGGCCCCCGCCCTTGCCAGTTACCAGCACAAAGAGATGTTCGGAACTGAAACCGCCGAAACCGACGCGGATTGGGAACGCCATATCCGCGCCCGCGCCGATACGATCTATCACCCGGTAGGCACCTGCAAGATGGGGCTGGATGAGATGGCTGTGGTCGACCCAGAGCTAAAGGTTCACGGGATCGAAGGGTTGCGGGTCGTCGATGCTTCGATCATGCCAACTCTGATCTCGGGCAACACCAATGCGCCGACGATCATGATTGCCGAGAAAGCGGCTGACATGATCAAGGCTGCTCAGTGACCTTCATCAGGGCCTCAAGTCCAACCCGGTAGTTGGGGTAGAGCAGCTTGACCCCAAGCTCATCCTTGATCCGGTTGTTTCGAACCCGCTTATTCTCGCTGTAGAAACTGCGTGCCATCGGCGTCATTTCGGCCTCTTCAAACGGAACGGCGGGAGGTAGCGGCAGGCCCTGCAGTTCGGCTGCGTAGCCGATCACATCCTGCGGCGGCACCGGCTCATCATCGCAAACATTATAAACAGCGCCGGGATTCGGGGCCGCCATTGAGGCTGCGAGAACCTGCGCGATATCCTCCACATGGATACGCGAAAACACCTGACCCGGTTTGATAATCCGCCGGGTCCCACCGCCCTTGAGCTTGGAGAACGGTCCGCGACCGGGGCCGTAAATACCGGCGAGCCTGAAGATATGGATCGGCAGGTTAGGAATGGCCGACCATTGCTCCTCGGCCTGCAATCGCCAGCGCCCGCGTTTGGCTGTCGGCGCAGGTGGCGTGGTCTCATCCACCCAGTTGCCTTGATGATCGCCATAGATCGCGGTGGTCGACAGATATCCAACCCATTTAAACTGCTCCGCGCGCGCGGCGATCTCGGTGCCCAGCGCCGCCAGAACCGGATCGCCATCCTCCTTCGGTGCGGTCGAGATCAGCAGATGCGAGACCCCATCCAGATCCGGCACTTCTCCAGGCCAGATCAACGGCTCAGCGCCGGAGGCGCGAATGGCGTCAGTACCCTCGGCATCCCGCGTGGTGCCGACAACGCGCCAGCCCTCAGGCTTCAGGTGGCGCGACAGGGCCTGGGCAGAGTATCCGTGGCCAAAGGAAAACAGTGTGTTCGTCATGCCCTTTAGATGATCCGAGCAGACCGGGGATGCAAGCGCCACGTCGACACACTTGATTCGAATCTCGCGATGCGCCTTTCTTTTAGGCATGAGCGAGAAAACCCCAGACCTGCACGCGGCCTATGCGCTGACTTCGCCGGATGACAACAAGCGCCTCTATGCCGAGTGGGCGGGCGATTATGATGACGGTTTTGCCGCGCGCGAGGACTATCAGCTGCATATCCATACAGCCCGCGCCTTTGTGCGGGCCGGGGGGCAAGGTCCGGTGCTGGATATCGGTGCAGGCACCGGTCTTTGTGGCGCGGTTTTGACAGATCTGGGCGTAGGTCCGATCGACGCCACGGATATCAGCGCCGAAATGCTGGATCAGGCCATGCGCAAGGACACCTATCGCGACGCGATCGAGGCCGACCTGACCCAAGGTATCCCAGTTCCGCGCCACAGCTATTCGGGTATCGTGTCATCTGGCACCTTCACCCATGGCCATCTGGGCCCCAAGGTCCTGCCCGCCTTGCTCCGCGTCGCGCGCCCCGGCGCACAATTTGCCATCTCGATCAACGCCAAACACTATGAGAAACTGGGCTTTGCCGACGCCTTCAGGCAGCTAGAGCAGGGCCAGATCATCAACCTGTCTCTGCCCGAGGTCCGTATCTACGGAGACCTCGCCGCCGGTCCGAACAAGGACGACACGGCCTATGTCGCCTTGTTCGAGAGGACCTGATCAGGTCTTTGAGCTGAAACGTTATGTGTACATCTGTTTCTTGAACGCCCGCGTACGCGTCGTCGCCTCGGCCGAACCGTCGTGATAAGTGCCGAACCACTTGTCGAACGGGATTTCCGAGGTGCCATAGTTGCACTCGAAATAGCGGTGGTGCAGCTGATGGAAGAAATCGCCAGCGCGGGCAGCATCCGTTTCTTTCGCCCTCAGTTTTTCGAAACCGGAATGGGACAGAACCGGGCTGATCTGCTGAAAGTAGGTATGGAACAGCAAGTGCAGCGGGTGCGATGGGATGATCAGGTGAATGAAATAGGTCGTGAAGTAGAGAATGTTCTCATACCAATGGTTTGAGATACCCGACCAGGGCCCGATATTGACGTTGCGGTGATGCACCGCGTGGACGTGTTTGTAGAGCTTCGGGTGATGCTCCAACCGGTGCACCCAATAGAAATGCAGGCCGGACCACATAGGGATCAGCAACATCCACAGGACAAACCAAACCGGCGCGCTGGACCATGTCACGGTCGGCACATAACCATTGGCCATCGCCCAAAAGATCACCCACTGATAAACGGTCGCCACTGTCATCGCGCTGCCCAAGGTCCACCAAATATTGTCGAGGACCTGATTGCGGAAGGTGAAACTGCCGTTGTCCCGGGTCAGATCACGGCGATCGAACTTTTTGTACATGCCCTGCCCTTTGCGCATGTAAAGCCACCAGTGCAAACCACCCGCGACCAGAATTTGAGGCACCATGTTCAGCAGCCAAATCCGGAACATCCATCCCGCCGAGAAACTCTTCATTGCGTCCAATCCGGGGAAGAACAGGACATAGGCGATCACGGCCAGTGTCATGCACAGGGTCAGCGAGGTGATCTGCAGCCACGCCCCGCCATACCATTTTACAACCGCCGCCGGGCGGAGCGGCCAAGTGAATAGAGGGTTCAATCCCACCGGTCCTTCGGGGTGATAATTCCAACGGGCGGCTTCCGGGTCCTGAGCAGTATCGGTCATGGCAGTCACTTTTGTCTGTTGGGTCAGGTTGCGTAGTCCGAGCCTTCGGCGTCGAGCAGGGCTTTGATCTCACGCAGATGCGCCTCGGCTTGATCGGGGTAGTCATCCAACTCTTGCGCAGTCTTCTCGGCGATCTCATCGGATAGCACGCGCAACGGTTGACCCGTTTGCAGCGCACGGATGTAGGTTTCGGCGGCGCGCTCGAAATAATAGAGTCTATTAAAGGCATCTGCCGGGTCGCTGCCGATGATCAGAACACCATGGTTGCCCATGATCATGACCTTCTTCTTCGGGTCCGACAGCATTGAGGCGCAGCGTTCCCCCTCGCTCTCAAACGCCAGACCGCCGAATTCCTCATCAATCACATAGCGGTTGTAGAACGTGGCTGTGTTCTGGTCGATGGGGGGCATGTTGCTGTCCGCCAGCGATGCCAGCACGGTGGCAAAGATCGAATGCACATGCATGACACACCGTGCATGCGGGCAGTGGCGATGGATCGACCCGTGAAGCCCCCAAGCGGTCGGGTCCGGCGCGCCGGGTTGGCTCATGACATCCGGATCATTGGCATCCAACAGCAACAGGTCCGAGGCCCGGATTCGCCCGAAATACATCTGATTGGGGTTCATCAGGAACTGCGTGCCGTCCTCGTTCACTGCAAGGCTGAAATGGTTGGCAACGGCCTCGTGCAGGTTCAGACGCTCGGTCCAGCGGAACGTCGCGGCCATGTCCACACGCTCGGACCAATGGTCGATATTGGGGCGAAGATTGGCGACACTCATGGGAACGCTCCTTAGGGCAATTGGTTTGAACAAAGCCTGCCTTGGGTCCTTGAGTTTGACCAACGAAAAAAACGCATCTATCTCATTAGTAGAACTTATGATGAGGTTATGCCGATGCAGAACTCCCTGCCTCCTCTGGGCTGGCTGCGCACATTCGAGGCGGCGGCACGGCATCTGTCATTCACCGGCGCTGCCCGCGATCTAAACATGACACAAAGCGCGGTAAGCCAGCAGATCAAGTCGCTCGAGGGCCATCTGGGTCAGCCCTTGTTCCTGCGACGCCCCAAGGCGCTGGAACTGACCGAGGCCGGAATCACCTACCTGCCCGTCGTGCGAGAGGCATTTCGCACGCTGGTGCGTGGCACACAGGCCGTAACGGGCGCTCAGCAAAACGCGGTTCAGGTTCAGTGCAACATCACCTTTGCCGTGAACTGGCTGGCCCCACGCCTGCCGGCCTTTCGGGCTGAGCACCCGGATGTCCAACTAAACATCTTCACAGAGCTCTGGGAGCCGCAGGAAATGGCCGAAGGCGCTGCGGTCGAGATTCGCTTTTCCCTGAGGCCCGCCGATACGGTCCGAACCGAGCTGCTGCGGCGTGAACACTATTTTCCTGTCTGCGCGCCCGGTTTCAATGTCGACCTGGAAACGCTGCAGGAAAAGCCCCTGTATGATTGTTCAAACCTGCTTTCGAATTGGGCCAGCTGGGCGGATGATCAGGCTCTAACATGGGGCAAACCGTACATAACATACGCCACGACCTATCTGGTTTGCTTATCAGCAGCGATGGCCGGGGGCGGCTTGTGCCTTGCGCATGATACGATCGCAGACCGGTTGATTGAGCAGGGCTTGCTGGTGGCCCCTTTTGAGCATCGCGCAGAGATGCCCGAGGCGTATTACCTGTTGCTTTCCCCCCAGGCCGAGGAAACGCCTGGCGCGGTGGCCTTTGCCAATTGGATACGGCGCGAGATTGGGTGAGGGAACCTCTCCCGCCCATCGTCGCGGCCCCTTTTCGGGGCAGCTTCTCTGGTTGGGCCGGGCAGCGCTGGCGCGCTGCGGGCGGGATTTATGATGATTTCATGATACGGGATTACCGGGGTTGCACCTGACAACACATTCGGGAAAGTTGAGCCATGGAATACACACCCTTCCCAAGTTGGCCCGATGTCGCCCCCCGTTTAATCGCCGTTGCCGCAGGTCGCGAACCCGCGGATATGGTGATCCGCAGTGGTATATGGGTCAATGTTCACAGCCGAGAGCTACTGCCCAATCACTCCGTCGCCATCGCTGAGGGGCGGATTGCTTTTGTCGGTCTAGATGCTAGCCACTGCATCGGCCCCGACACACAGATCATCGACGCCAATGGGCGCTATATTCTGCCGGGCCTGTGCGACGCGCATATGCACATCGAATCGGGGATGCTGACCCCGGCTGAATTTGCTCGGGCCGTGATCCCGCATGGTACGACCTCGATGTTTACCGACCCACACGAGATCGCAAATGTGCTGGGCCTCGACGGCGTGCGCATGATGCATGATGAGGCAATGATGCAGCCGGTGAATATCTTAACTCAGATGCCCTCTTGCGCGCCATCGGCCCCGGGATTGGAGACCACCGGCTATGAAATCTCGCCCGAGGATGTGGCACAGGCGATGAGCTGGCCGGGTATCATCGGGCTGGGTGAGATGATGAATTTCCCCGGTGTGATCAACGGCGACCCGAAGATGTTGGCTGAGATCGCAGCCACTCAACGGGCCGGGAAAACGGTCGGCGGACACTATGCTTCGCCTGATTTAGGGTCTGATTTCTCGGCTTATGTAGCTGGTGGCCCGGCGGACGACCATGAAGGCACCTGTGAGGCTGACGCCATTGCACGGGTACGGCAGGGGATGCGGTCGATGATGCGGCTGGGGTCTGCATGGTACGATGTGGAGACCCAGATCACGGCCGTTACCGAAAAAGGTCTGGACCCGCGCAACTTTATTCTGTGTACCGATGATTGCCACTCTGGCACCTTGGTCAATGAAGGCCATATGAACCGGGTGGTGCGCCATGCCATCGCCTGTGGGTGCGAACCTCTGGTCGCTTTGCAAATGGCCACGATCAACACCGCCACGCATTTCGGGCTGGAGCGTGAGATTGGCTCGGTCACGCCGGGACGGCGCGCGGATATCATCCTCAGCTCGGATTTGACCGAATTGCCGATCGAGACGGTTATTGCGCGTGGGCGGGTGGTCGCTGAGAACGGAGCCATCACCGTCGAATGCCCGCATCTGAACTGGCCGGAAGGCGTGCGCAATACGGTGCATCTGGGGCATGAGCTGACGGAAAGTGACTTTGAAATACAGGCCCCCGCTGGCGCGAACCGGGTTCAGGCCAATGTCATCGGTGTTGTCGAAAATCAGGCCCCGACCAAGGCGCTCAAGGCCGAATTGCCGATCATCGGTGGTCTGGTCGAGGGGGAGGGCGAGGTCTGTCAGATCGCGCTGGTCGAACGCCATCGCGCCACCGGAGGGGTCACAAATGCGTTCGTCTCAGGCTTTGGCTATCAGGGCAACATGGCGATGGCCTCAACCGTGGCCCATGACAGCCACCACATGATCGTCGTCGGCACCGACCGCGCGCAAATGGCGCTGGCCGCCAACCGTCTGGCCGAGGTCGGCGGTGGTATCACCCTGTTCCGGGACGGTCAGGAACTGGCGCTGGTGGAACTGCCCATCGCTGGCCTGATGTCCGACAGCCCTGCCGCCGAGGTCGCAGCAAAAGCCGAAAAGATGGTTGAGGCGATGGAGGCCTGCGGCTGTCAGTTGAACAACGCCTACATGCAACACTCTCTGCTGGCCCTCGTTGTGATCCCCGAATTGCGGATCTCGGATCTTGGATTGGTGGATGTCCGTACGTTTGAAAAAATAGACCTTCTGGAACCCCTGGCATGACAATAATAAAAACACCTGAAACACCTGCTGCGGAAGACTTCACCGACCCCAAGGCCGCCGTCGCGCGGCTTGAACTTCTCTACAATCAAGCCACCGATTTCCTGTGCGAGGGCTTTTCGGCGGCGATGCAAGATGGGGCCCCTTCGGCCCGTATTAGAGCCTATTACCCGGAAATTCGCATCAAGACCTCAAGCTACGCGCAGGTCGATAGCCGCCTGAGCTTTGGGCATGTCTCGGAACCTGGCATCCATGCAACCACCGTGACGCGGCCTGACCTGTTCCGCGCGTACCTGACGCAGCAGATCGCGTTGCTGATCAAGAATCACGACCAACCGGTGACCATAGGTGCATCAGACACGCCGATTCCGGTTCATTTTGCCGTCGCCAACAACCCAGATCTGGTAGTGCCTCATCAAGGCGCCGCAGGATTTACCCTGCGCGATGTGTTCGACGTACCCGATCTGACAACAACCAATGACGATATCGTCAATGGCGTACATGATCATACCGAGGTCGGGCCGCTCGCTTTGTTCACCGCCCAGCGCGTCGATTATTCTCTGGCGCGGCTGGCACACTATACCGCGACGGATGCGGGGCATTTCCAGAACCACGTTCTGTTCACCAACTACCAGTTCTACGTGTCCGAGTTCGAAAACTACGCGCGTGAACAACTGGCCGATCCCGATAGCGGCTATACCAGCTTTGTCTCGACTGGGAATGTCGAGATCACCGACGCAGATGCGCCGCTGGAGCAGCCGATGAAGCTGCCTCAGATGCCGACCTATCACCTGAAGCGTGCGGATGGGTCCGGTATTACTCTGGTCAATATCGGCGTCGGGCCGTCGAACGCCAAAACCGCTACCGACCATATTGCGGTATTGCGCCCACACGCTTGGCTGATGGTCGGGCACTGCGCCGGTCTGCGCAATACACAAGCCTTGGGCGACTTTGTACTGGCGCACGCCTATCTGCGCGAAGACAAGGTCTTGGACGATGACCTGCCGGTCTGGGTCCCGATCCCACCGCTGGCCGAGATTCAAGTGGCGCTGGAACGCGCCGTGGCCGAGGTCACCGAACTTGAAGGGTATGAGCTGAAGCGGATCATGCGGACGGGCACTGTCGCATCGGTCGATAACCGCAATTGGGAGCTGCGCGATCAATCCGGCCCGGTGCAGCGGCTCAGCCAATCCCGTGCGATTGCGCTGGATATGGAAAGTGCCACGATTGCTGCAAATGGCTACAGATTCAGGGTTCCCTACGGGACTTTGCTCTGCGTCTCCGACAAACCGTTGCATGGGGAATTGAAGCTTCCCGGCATGGCGTCGTCCTTCTATACCACTCAAGTCAGCCGCCACCTGGCGATCGGAATAAAGGCGATGGAGCATCTGCGCGGCATGCCGTTAGAACGATTGCACAGCCGGAAATTGCGTTCATTTGACGAAACGGCCTTCCTCTGACGTAAAAAAGCAACGTTTTCCCCATATTTTTAGGGTTTTCCGCGCTACTATTCGTTGTGTTCGTCCACAATATCCCGTTACAGTTACGCGGTGAGGCCCTATAGATCGGGCACGTTAAGGAGACCAAGAAATGGCAAAGCCTATGACAAAGACTCAGCTGGTGGCTGCTCTCGCTGAGGAAATGGGAACCGACAAGAAATCCGCGAACGCGGCGCTGGAGGCTGTGACCGGCCTGATCACCCGCGAAGTTTCGGCCGGTGGCGCAGTAACCCTTCCCGGCGTTGGCAAAATCTACTGCCGCGAACGCCCCGAGCGTCAGGTTCGCAACCCGGCCACTGGTGAGACCTTCACCAAAGAAGCCGACAAGGTTGTGAAGATGACCATCGCAAAAGCTCTGAAAGACAGCGTGAACGGCTAAGCCGCGACGTCATGTTGACAGAATGTGGGGCTGCCGGAAGGTGGCCCCCTTTTTCTTGCCGGGCGACCCGTTTAAGAAAAGCACACCGCCCACCCAAGGAGATGGAAATGGATCTGCGCGCCATCGCAATGGGGCTGACCTTTGCCCTGATCTGGTCGTCGGCTTTTACGTCGGCGCGGATCATCGTTGCGGATGCATCGCCTCTGTTTTCGCTGGCATTGCGCTTTCTGATTTCCGGCATCATCGGCGTCGCGATCGCGCGGGCCATGGGCCAATCCTGGCACCTCACACGTGAGCAGTGGCGCGCGACCATACTGTTCGGAGTTTGCCAAAATGCCCTTTATTTGGGTCTGAATTTCTATGCGATGCAAACCGTCGAGGCCTCGGTCGCGGCGATCATCGCATCCACCATGCCGCTGCTTGTTGCACTGGCGGGCTGGGCATTCCTGGGTGAGCGTTTGCGCCCCTTGGGAATTGTCGGGCTACTGGCTGGATTTGTTGGCGTTGCCCTCATCATGGGCAACCGCATCGGCGCAGGTGTCGATCTGTTCGGAGTGGCCCTTTGTGGAATCGCAGCCCTCGCCCTGACCTTCGCGACCTTGTCCGTGCGCGGGGCCACGTCGGGCGGCAATTTCATGATGGTGGTCGGCTTGCAGATGTTCGTGGGTGCCGCGATTCTGTTTGTCGCCGCCCCGATTTTTGAAACGATCCGCATACATCTGACAGTACCGCTGGTTCTGGCGTTCAGCTACACAACGCTGTTCCCCGGCCTTCTGGCGACGTTGATCTGGTTCATGCTGCTCAACCGGATCGAGGCGACTCGCGCGGCGACGTTCCACTTCCTCAACCCCGTGTTCGGCGTCGCCATTGCCGCCGTTCTGCTGGGTGAGAAGTTGGGGCCGCTGGATGCGCTGGGTGTTGTGATCACCACGCTTGGCATTCTGGCGGTGCAACTGTCGCGTCAGCCTGGTCAGGGCAGCAGCGCCTCGACCTGACGGGTTAGTTTCGGCGATGTCGGCTTGACGCCAGACCCGAAGGTCGCCACGACCTCACCTTCAGAATCCAACAGGATTTTGTTGAAGTTCCACTGCGGCACAAAACCGGTTTGCTCCGCAACCGCCTTGTAGAACGCATGCGCCTTTGGCCCCTTGACCGGAGTGATATCGGCCATCGGTAGGGTCAGGCCGTAGTTCATCTCACAGAAGGCTTTGACTTCGCTTGCCGTTTCCAATTCCTGATTGAAGGAATCTGATGGGACCGCAAGCACCACCAGGCCGCGTTTGCCATAGGTTTCATGCATTTCTTGCAAATCCGCGTATTGACCGGTGAAGCCGCATTGCGATGCAGTATTGACCACCAGAACCGGCTGACCACGCCATGCCTCAAGGGACAGAACACCCCCGTCGATCGACGCAAACTCAGCCGTCAAGGGCGCCGCTTGAACAGCACGACCGATCAACAAAAGAACGCTTAGCAGCAACACACGAAACATGGCAAAACCTCCTTGGTATAAAGGATACGGTCAAAACCCCCTTTCGGATCAACCGCACATGCGCGCGAGGGGTTTGAAATATGATTTTGATTTCCGGAAAATTATGCCCAAATACTACTCAACCATTCCAATTGATCGGAGGAGCCATGTCCCGCTACACCAAGGACCCCGCGGTCGTTGCCGCTCTGTCCCCCGAGGCGTTTCACGTCACCCAGCGCAGCGGCACCGAACGCCCCGGAACCGGCGCATACCTGGGCAATAAAGAACCCGGAATCTACGTGGATATCGTATCGGGCGAGCCGCTATTTGCCTCGACGCACAAATACGAATCCGGCTGCGGCTGGCCCAGTTTCACGAAGCCAATCATCCATGAGCATGTGGAAGAGTTTCGTGACACCACCCATGGTATGATCCGCACCGAGGTCCGCTCAAAACACGGCGATAGCCATCTTGGCCACGTCTTCCCGGACGGCCCGCGCGAACATGGTGGTCTGCGCTATTGCATCAACTCTGCCGCCCTGCGGTTCATCCATCGCAACGAGATGGAGGACCAAGGTTACGGCGAATACCTGATCCACGTGGAGGACATCCAATGAGTATCGAACGCGCTGTTCTGGCCGGTGGCTGCTTTTGGGGCATGCAGGATTTGATCCGCAAACTGCCCGGCGTGTCCCGCACGCGTGTCGGATATACCGGCGGCGACGTGCCAAACGCCACTTATCGCAACCACGGCACCCATGCCGAAGGGATCGATATCTTCTTTGACCCCACACAGATCACCTATCGCGAACTGCTGGAATTCTTCTTTCAGATCCACGACCCGACCACACCGAATCGTCAGGGCAATGATCTTGGCATGAGCTACCGCTCAGCGATCTACTATGTGGATGAGGCGCAAAAGCAGGTGGCTCTGGACACAATCGCGGATGTGAACGCCAGTGGATTGTGGCCCGGCAAGGTCGTCACCGAACTGGAACCCGTGGGCGACTTCTGGGACGCCGAACCCGAGCATCAGGATTATCTGGAACGCATTCCAAACGGCTATACCTGCCACTTCCCGCGCCCCGATTGGGTTCTGCCCAAACGCGACGCGGCTGAATAACGCTTGGACCCCTTCGGGTTCCGAAGGGGGTTAACCCGTGGCGACCCGGGGTCTCCCGCTGGCCTCGACGGTCAACATCGCCTCGACAAACACTTCACGCTCTTCCACGCGGGCGGTTCGGATATCGCGGTCGACAACCACTCGGATATCTTCAGCACCCGCCTCGCGCACGGCACCTTCCGTCTCATCTCGGAGGATCTTTTCCAGCAACGCCAAAGCCTCATCCGAGGCGTTGAAGTCCTTCGGGCCGTCTTCCAGATGAACACGGTACTGCCCTTCGGCAGGCGAGGTAATGGTTCCCGACCGCCGCAGAGTCAGCCGCCCAACCACCGCCCCGATAGCGTTGGCCACACCAGCATGTTCGGGCAGAACCATTTTGCAATGGAGCCGCTCCCCAACCGCCGGATAGTAGCTGGGGGCCGAGGCACCCAGACCCACCACATCTACGTTCAACGCCGCATCCAGCGCCAGCAACCCTCGGTGCTGTGCCAACCCGCGCTGGGTCAGGACATGCCGGGCAAGCTCCTTTGGCGGCAGACCGAAATCCTCTGCTTCTTCGGCAAAAGCAGTCTCTAACAAGGTCAAACTAGTCTGCTCGGTCAGTTGGTCGATGATCATCTGCGCCAGGTGTTCCGGTGTCGCTGCCAGCATGTCACCCGACCCAACCCGTTTGCGCGCCACCAGTTCCAGCGCTTTTCGTGCGGCATCTGCGTCCCATGCCTCGACCCGACCCAGAACATGGCTGGCGTCAGACGGCGTGATCCCCGAAACCTGTAGGATTCCGCGATCCACTAAGCGGGTCAGCGCTCCGTTCTCCATCCGCGTCCGCAATAGTCCGCTGAGAGGCAGGACCTGATCGCCTAACCTGTCCAGTAACGCCTCTTCCCGCGCACCGATCCCATCGACACGCACCCCCGGAACGCGGCGAGCAAACCGTGTGTCATGCTCGCCCACCGTGGTCGAGCGCAGCTGCTCGTCGAGTATCGCATGTACCACTTCGGGCGCCTCGGACGCGATCAGTGAAACCGGCAGCACCCGTCGCGGCCCAAGGAAAACGCCGCCCTTCAAGCCTTCGGTCATGACATGAACCTGGCTATCGCCGCCCAAACCGTGAGTTCGCATCGCGACGGCTTCAACCATCGTGCGAAACCCACCAACCTGCGCGCCCGCCGGATCAATCGCGGGTTTCCCATCGCGGATCAGCGCCACGTCCGTCGTCGTACCGCCAATATCCGAGACCAAAGCGTTCTCGGCCCCCGTCAGCCACCGCGCCCCTACGATCGAGGCCGCAGGACCACTCAGAATCGTTTCAATCGGCCGCTCACGCGCCTGTTCCGCGCTCATCAACGCGCCATCCCCGCGCACGACCATCATCGGAGCGGTAATGTCCAAAGCCAGCAACTGATCCTGCGCCCGCCCGATCAGCCGATCAATCATCCCGATCAACCGCGCGTTCAAAACAGCCGTGACGGCACGCTTCGGCCCGTTCAACTTGGCCGACAATTGGTGCGAGCAGGTAACCGGCGCTCCGGTCTTTTCGGTTATGATCCCTGCCGCTTCCAACTCATGCGCCGGGTTGCGCGTCGCGAACTGCGCCGCCACCGCAAAGCCCGAAACCCCTTTATGAGTGTCTAAAAACGCCTCCAAGGCTTCAACATCCAGCTTTGCGACCTCACCGCCGGCGTGGCTGTGCCCACCTGCCACGACAAGCGCCGGATCGCCTTTCAAAGCGTCCCTCAGCCCATGCTTTTCAAGATCGCTTTCCTTGAACCCGATATAGATCAAGGCCACGCGACCGCCCTGCCCCTCGACCAGAGCATTGGTGGCCAGCGTCGTGGACAGAGACGCCATCGAGATCTGATCCGGCGTCACCTGCGCCTCGTCCAAAACGGCCGAGATCGCCTTACCCACCCCAATCGCCAGGTCCGCCCGAGTGGTCAGGGACTTGGCCGAGGCGATCACCTCACGCTCATCCCGGATCAACACCGCATCGGTATAGGTCCCGCCCGTATCTACCCCCAAAGCCAGCGCCATCGGGTCCTCCATCTGTTCGCTGCAGATGGGTGTAGCGGTTTGGACCGACACGTCCAGCCTATTTGCGGCATTTAACCTAGCTGTTCCACCGCCCAGCGCGCGGCATCGGCCACAGTCGGATCGGGATCATCCGCCAAGCCCTGCGCCACAGCCCGCAATTCGGCCCGACCCGAGTTGCCAATGGCATAGAGAACATTGCGTACGAACCGGTCTCGCCCGATCCGCTTGATCGGAGAGCCCGAGAATTTTGCCCGAAACGCGGCATCATCCAACACCGCCAGATGAGCCAGGGCCGGAGCCTTCAGATCCTCCCGCGCTGCATATCGAATGTCGCTGGCCGCCACGGCAAACTTGTTCCATGGGCACGCAGCGAGACAATCATCGCAGCCGTAAATCCGGTTGCCCATCTTGCCGCGCAGTTCCTCGTCAAGCGGGCCTTTATGCTCGATCGTCAGGTAGGAGATACACCGGCGCGCATCCAGCTGATACGGCGCGGGAAAGGCATCCGTCGGACAACTGTCCAAACAGGCACGGCACGACCCACAATGATCAACTTCCGCCATATCCGCCGGAAGGTCCAAAGTCGTAAAAACAGAGCCTATAAAGCACCAATTGCCCCATTCTCGGCTGACCAGATTGGTGTGTTTGCCCTGCCACCCCAACCCGGCTGCATGACCCAAAGCCTTCTCGGGAACCGGGGCGGTGTCCACAAAAACCTTAACCTCACCACCCGACTCAGAAATCAACCAACGGGCCAACCGTTTCAGCCGCTTCTTAACCAAATCGTGGTAGTCCTTGTTCTGCGCATAAACAGAAATCGCCCCGCGTTCGGGATGGGTCAAAACCTCGGTTGGATCATGCGCGGGCGTGTAGCTTTCGGCCAACATGATCACCGACCGCGCCTCGGGCCAAAGGGCCGCCGGATCCCCACGCCAATGCGTGCGTTCCGCCATCCAGCCCATCTGCCCGTGATACCCGGCCTCCAAAAAGGCCTCCAACCGCGCGGGCACCTGCGGCACATCCCAGGGCCGACACACCCGGCACGAGACAAACCCCTCGGCCAAAGCCTGCGCCACCAGTTTGTCCTTTAAACCTGATCCGCTCTTCATTTGGCTAAAAATATCCTCGGGGGGAATCGCGCCTCTGGCGCGATTGGGGGGCAGACAGCCCCCCTTTGCTACCCTATCAGAAATCCAGATCAGCGTAATGGGGTGGAGGCCGAAACCCCGGCACCTGGTCCGCCAGAATCGACCGGAACGCCGGCCGCGATTTGATCTTGGCGTACCAATCCTTCACCGCCGCACTGCGATTCCAATCCACGTCCGAGATATAGTCCAGCGCCGACAAATGCGCCGCCGCCGCGAAATCCGCCAGCGTCATCTGATCTCCGGCCAACCAGCGACGATGATCCAGCAACCATGCCATGTATTCCAAGTGATACTTGATCGCCCGCGCGCCTTCTTTGACGTTCTTGCTGTCCGGGTAGCCCTGTCCAGTCATCTTCTTGTTGACCCGCTCATACAGAAGTTTCGAGGTCACCTCGTGATGAAACTTGTCATCGAACCAGCCCACCAAGCGCCGCACCTCATACCGCGCTTCGGCGGCCTTGGGCATCAATGGAGGTTCAGGGCGCGTGTCCTCGATATACTCACAAATCGCCGCGCTCTCGGACATGATCTGCCCGTCCAACCGCAAAACCGGCACTTTTCCAGCCGGGTTTCGACGCAGGAAATCCGGATCTTGCTCCCAATACCGCTCTTCGACCAGCTCAACTTCGATCTTCTTTTCGGCCAGAGACAGCCGAACCTTGCGACAGTAGGGAGAGAGGGGAACGTGAAACAAACGCGCCATGGACTTCCAATCAAACCAATGAGTACCCCTCAGCTTTAGCCTTGGCAGGGCGTGGGATTCAATCCTCGAAACAATCCGCGCGACCATCTGCGCGGATGGTAGCCGCCCCTTGCAGGATAGCCGCCGCCCGCCTGCGGGTGAAAACCGACGGGTCCGTCACCGAGCGTTTGCGGGGTGAGGGCAGAATCGCTGCAAGCCGTGCCGCCTGCGTCGGAGTCAATTGCGCCGCGCTGACACCAAAGTTCCGCTGCGCCGCGGCCTCAACCCCAAATAGGCCCGTCCCGGTTTCCGCGACATTCAGATAGATTTCAAGAATGCGCTGTTTGCTCCAGAAAATCTCGACCACAGGCGTGATCGTGGTTTCCATCGCCTTGCGCACCCAGCTGCGCCCCTGCCACAGAAAGACATTCTTCACCACCTGCTGCGTAATGGTTGAGGCCCCTCGGGTCCCACCCCCCTCCAAAGCGTCACGAATGGCTTCGACGTCAAAACCCCAGTGCAGACAGAAATTCGCATCCTCAGCCGCCACGACCGAACGCGCCATGATTGGAGCGATCTCATCCATCGTGACCCACTCGCGCTCGACCTTTCCAAGACGGCGCCATTCAGACCAGATCGTATGCGTGATCGGAGGGTTCACGACCGAATACAGAACCACCAACGCCACCAGAAACGCCGCAACGCCCAGCGCGGAATAGATCATCCATCGCCGGATGCGGGACCAGAGCGACCGTGTCTTTTGCCCCTTGCCTGCCTTACTTTTTCTGCCGCTTTTCTTGCGGGCTGCTTTCTTTGCCATGGTTTTGCTATACGCCGCCGCGCCGGTCTTGGGAACGGCGGAATTCCTGATCGGCGGATTGGGCCGCGCGACTGTGTCCGCCGAGAAATACAAAAAAGACCCGCGTTCCACCCCAGAAACGCGGGTCCTTCTTATTTATCTCTGCACCCGACTTATTCGGCCGGAACAGCAGCCACTTCGTTTGTCAGAGGATGGCTAAGCTTGTTCAGCATCTCTTTCGGGCAGACCTGAAGGAAATTCGCCTTTTCCACATCCCAATGCTGCAGGATGTCCGAGGCCTTCCGGCTGAAGGTTTCCGCCGCATGACGCTCGATCAGGGATTTCAATTGATCTTCCCAATGATCGACGGTCACCGGACAGGTCACCAGCGTTTCCATGTTCATCAACGCCTGCGCCTTACCTTCGGGGTCATACAGATAGGCCATGCCGCCGGTCATGCCCGCACCAAAATTGGCCCCGATATCACCAAGAATCACCGCGACGCCGCCGGTCATGTATTCACACCCGTTCGAGCCACAGCCCTCAATCACCACTTTGGCGCCCGAGTTCCGCACCGCGAACCGCTCACCTGCACGACCCGCGGCAAACAGCTGCCCGTCGGTTGCACCGTAGAGAACGGTATTGCCGATGATTGTGTTGTCATCCGCCTTCAAAGGGCTGACCTGCGGTGGGCGGACAACGATCATGCCGCCCGACAGACCTTTGCCGACATAGTCGTTGGCGTCACCCGACACTTCCAGCTTCAGACCCGGTGCCGCAAAGGCCCCCAGCGACTGACCGGCCGAGCCCTGCAGTTTCACATGCAGGTGGTCGTCCTGGAACGTGTTCCGCATACCGAAGTTCTGAACGATATGGCTGGAGACGCGGGTGCCCACGGTCCGGTGCGTGTTCTGGATCGCGTAAGACAGCTGCATCTTTTCACCGTCTTTCAGGAACCGCGCCGCGTCGCGCACGATCTCGGCGTCCAGCGTATCAGGCACCGCGTTGCGGTCCTTGTCACGGTTGTAGACGATGTCATGCGCGCCATCGACAGTGATCAGCAGCGGGTTCAGGTCCAGATCGTCCAGATGCGCCGAGCCGCGGCTGACCTGAGCCAGCAGATCGGCCCGACCGATGATCTCATCAATCGAACGCGCGCCGAGGCTGGCCAGCAGCTCACGCACTTCCTGTGCGTAGAAGGTGATCAGGTTGACGACCTTATCCGCGTTGCCGGTAAACTTGGCGCGCAGGCTTTCGTCTTGCGTACACACTCCGACCGGGCAGGTGTTCGACTGGCACTGACGCACCATGATACAGCCCATCGCGATCAGGGCGGCGGTGCCAATGCCATATTCCTCGGCCCCCATCATCGCTGCCATGACGATATCGCGCCCGGTGCGCAACCCGCCATCAGTCCGAAGGGTCACACGGTCACGCAGGTTGTTCATCGCCAGAACCTGATGCGCCTCGGTCAGGCCCATCTCCCACGGAAGACCGGCATATTTGATCGAGGTCGCAGGCGATGCGCCCGTGCCGCCATTGTGGCCCGAAATCAGGATTATATCCGCTTTCGCCTTGGCCACACCGGCAGCAATCGTGCCAACACCAGAGGACGCCACCAGTTTCACCGTCACCTTGCAGCGCGGGTTGATCTGTTTCAGATCGTAGATCAGCTGCGCCAGATCCTCGATCGAGTAGATGTCGTGGTGCGGCGGCGGCGAGATCAGGGTCACGCCTTTGGTCGAATGACGCAGACGCGCGATCAGGTCGGTGACCTTCATACCCGGCAGCTGACCACCCTCACCGGGTTTCGCACCCTGGGCGACTTTGATTTCCAACTCTTCACACTGGTTCAGATACTCTGCGGTCACACCGAACCGGCCCGAGGCCACCTGTTTGATCTTGGCCGACGGGTTGTCACCATTCGGCTCGGGCACGAAGTGCGCCGGGTCTTCACCACCTTCACCCGAGTCGGATTTCGCACCGATCCGGTTCATCGCCACATTCAGCGTCTTATGCGCTTCGGGCGACAGCGCGCCCAGCGACATTCCCGGAGTGACAAAACGTTTCCGGATCGAGGTGATCGATTCGACATCTTCAATCGGCACTGGTTTGCCCAGCGGTTTGAAATCCATCAGATCACGCAGGTGGATCGGCGGGTTCGACTGCATCTTGGCCGAATACTGCTTCCACAGCTCGTAGGACGCCTTGTTGCACGCCATCTGCATCATGTGCATCGAGGTCGCTTCCCACGCATGGGTCTCGCCCGATTGCCGGGCTTTATAGAACCCACCGATGGGCAGCACGTCCAAGCCGTTGTCCCAAGCCTTGGCATGGATTTCCTCGACCTTGGCCTGAATACCCGTGACACCGATGCCGGAAATCCGGCTGGTCATACCGGGGAAGTATTCCGCAACCATAGCGCGGCTGAGGCCAACGGCCTCGAAGTTCAGACCGCCGCGATAGGATGAGATCACCGAGATGCCCATCTTGGCCATAATCTTCAGCAGACCTTGGTCAATCGCTTCGCGATAGCGCGCGACGTTTTCGGTCAGCGTGCCGTCCAGCAGACCACGGTCAATCCGATCCGCCAGCGAGTCCTCGGCCAGATAGGCGTTTACCACGGTCGCACCGCAGCCGATCAGAACCGCAAAGTAGTGCGGATCAACACATTCGGCTGAGCGCACGTTCAGCGAGCAGAAGGTCCGAAGCCCTTGCCGCGTCAGATGCGAATGCACCGCGCTGGTCGCCAGGATCATCGGCATAGCCACACGGCCCTCGCCCGAGTTCATGTCAGACAGCACCAGATGCCCCGCGCCCGAGCGCACAGCCTCCTCTGCTTCGGCTCTAACACGGGCCAAAGCGGCGCTCAGCGCGCCACGACCGGGCTCAAAGCTACAGTCGATTTCTGCCAGAGGAGAGCCAAAGGTCTCAACCAGTTTGTCCCACTGCGCGTTGCCAACAAAGGGGCTGCCCAGCACCACGATTTCGGTTTGGCTGCTGTCTTCGTCCAGCACGTTTTTCAGGTTACCGAACCGAGTTTTCAGCGACATCACGCGGTATTCCCGCAAGCTGTCGATGGGCGGGTTTGTCACCTGGCTAAAGTTCTGACGGAAGAAATGGCTCAGCGGGCGGTACTGCTTGGACAGCACGGCCGAGGGCGTGTCATCGCCCATCGAGGCGATGGATTCCTTGCCATCCTCGGCCATCGGCGCAAGGATCTGCTCCAACTCTTCGATCGAGTAGCCAGCCGCGATCTGACGCTTGCGCAGCTCTTCTCCGCGGAATTTGGCGGTCTCGGTCACGCCGGCCAACGCGTCATCCAGATCGTTGATCTTGTTGACCCACTCACCAAACGGCAGGGCGCGGGCCAATTTGTCCTTGATCTGTTTGTCGCGGTAGAGCTTGCCGCGCTTCATGTCGACAGCCAGCATCTGACCCGGACCCAGAGCGCCTTTTTCAGTCACGGAGGCCTCATCAATCGGCACCATCCCGGCCTCGGATCCCGCGATGACCAGTCCGTCACCTGTCACCACATAGCGCATCGGGCGCAGACCATTCCGGTCGAGACCGGCACAGACCCAGCGGCCATCGGTCATGGCTAGAGCAGCAGGGCCGTCCCACGGCTCCATCACCGAGTTGCAATAGGAATACATGTCGCGCCACGCCTGCGGTAGCTCAACCGCCTGCTTGGACCAGCTCTCCGGCACCAACATCGTTTTCGCCATGGGTGCCGAGCGGCCTGCACGCACCAGAACTTCAAAAACCGAGTCTAATGCGGCCGAATCCGACGATCCTCCTGCGATAATTGGTTTGATATCCTCGGCATAGTCACCAAAGGTCGAGGACGCCATGCGGATCTCATGGCTCTTCATCCAGTTGATGTTGCCCTTCAGCGTGTTGATCTCACCGTTATGTGCCAACATCCGGAACGGCTGGGCCAGCCACCATTGCGGGAAGGTGTTGGTCGAATAGCGCTGGTGATAGATCGCAAAGGCCGACTCAAAGCGTTCGTCCATCAAGTCGGGGTAGAAGACGGCAACCTGTTCGGCCAGCATCATGCCCTTATAGATGATCGAGCGGCAGGACAGCGAAGCCAGATACAGTCCCGAAATCCCAGCAGCGGCAGCCGCTTTTTCGATGCGACGACGGATGACATACAGCTCACGCTCAAACGTCTCTTCGTCCACGCCTTTCGAGTTCGAGATCAGGATCTGCTCAATCTCAGGACGGGTCGCGTTGGCCTTGTCGCCCAGACAGGTGACATCAACCGGCACGTGACGCCAACCGTAGATGTAATACCCCATCCGCAGGACTTCAGTTTCCACGATGGTCCGGCAGCTTTCCTGCGCGCCAAAATCGGTGCGAGGCAGGAAGACCTGACCAACGGCGATCAGTTCATCCAGATTGGGTTCATGGCCGGTACGGCGGATCTGGTCGTAGAAGAAGGGAACCGGTATCTGAACATGGATACCCGCGCCGTCACCTGTTTTGCCATCCGCATCGACAGCGCCTCGATGCCAGATCGCTTTGAGGGCATCGATCCCCGCATCCACGACCTTACGCGATGGTTTACCGTCGACGGACACCACAAGGCCCACACCGCATGAGGAATGCTCTTCCTCTTCGGAATAAAGACCGTTTTCCGCCATCCACTTGCGCTTGGCTTCCTCGGCGCGCACCCAATCGGCATCAAATTTGGTCATTCGCTGTCTCCTGCTTCCAAGGGGGCACGGATTGCCGGATCCCTGGTTTGGTCTTTGGCTGGCGTTCTGGATCGAACGCGTATCCCTTAGGGAAAATGTTGAACTTCGATGATGGGCGGTTATTCGGCCGCGACCACCGCCTTGGCATTGAACCGCTCGATGATGGCGTCGGCACAATCACGGCCATCCCGGATCGCCCAGACGACCAGAGAAGCGCCGCGCACGATGTCACCAATGGCGTACACGCCATCTATCTCGGTCTCACCGGTCTGGAAGGCCGCTTTGATGGTGCCCCAGCGCGTGACCGGCAGATCGGGCTGACCGAAGAGTGTGGGCAGGTCTTCGGGTTCAAAACCCAGCGCCTTGATCACCAGATCGGCGTCCTCGACATAGTCTGCACCTTCGATAACCTCAGGGGCCTGACGGCCCGACGCATCCGGTTGTCCCAGGCGCATCTTCTGCACCATCACGCCGGACACCTTGTCATCACCGACAAAACCTTTTGGCGCGCTGAGCCATTCAAACACCACGCCTTCTTCCTCGGCATTCTGCGTTTCTCGCTGCGAGCCGGGCATGTTGGCACGGTCACGGCGGTACAGACATTTGACCGAGGTCGCGCCCTGACGGATCGAAGTGCGCACACAGTCCATCGCCGTGTCGCCACCACCGATAACGACAACTTTCTTGCCGTCGGCGTTCAGGCGACCATTGTCGAAATCTTCGACCGCGTCACCAAAGCTTTTGCGGTTCGAGGCGGTCAGGAAGTCGATCGCCTTCTCGATGCCCGTCAATCCGCTGCCCGGCATGGACAGATCACGCGACTTGTAAACGCCGGTTGCGATGATCACGGCGTCATGCTTGGCGCGAATTTCGTCAAATTTGGCGGCGTCCACGTCGCAGTTCAGAACGAACTCCACCCCGCCTTCGGCCAACAGGTCATTGCGGCGCTGGACGATGTCTTTCTCGAGCTTGAAGCCAGGGATACCGTACATCAACAGGCCGCCCGCACGGTCATAGCGGTCATAGACTGTGACTTGGATACCGGCACGGCGCAGCATGTCGGCTGCCGCCAGGCCACCCGGGCCTCCGCCGATGATGCCCACACTTTCGCTGCGTTCAGCGGTCGGAACGACGGGCTTCACCCAGCCTTTGTCCCATGCGGTGTCAGTGATGTATTTTTCAATCGTCCCGATGGTGACCGTACCGTGACCCGACTGTTCAATCACACAATTACCCTCACACAAGCGATCCTGAGGGCAGATACGGCCACAGATCTCGGGGAATGTGTTGGTGGCCTGACTGGTCGCGTAGGCCTCTTCCAGACGACCTGTCGCCGTCAGGCGCAGCCAGTCGGGGATGTTGTTGTGCAATGGGCAATGCGATTGGCAATAGGGCACACCACATTGGCTGCATCGACTGGCTTGTTCTGCAGCCTTGGCCGATGCGAATTCCGCGTAGATTTCGTCAAAGTCTTCTTTGCGGTCATCGGCGGCACGCTTTTCAGGCATGACACGGTCAATCTGCACAAATTTCAACATCGGTTGCTTTGCCACGGGTCCGACTCCATGAATTGGCTAGGAAGCATCTCTTTATGAGATCGTCCAGGATATGAAAAGTCATATATACTGACCTAATTGAGAAAAATATCGACTGGCGCGCAAAATATTTGCTTTTTTCTTCTATTTTTATGTCCGATACGGACCTATCTATCATCTTTCCTTTTCGACACCACCAGAATACCCATGAACTCAAAGCAATTTGATGGCAGTGCGGCAGGGTAAATGAGTCTCTTTCACTTGATTCTCGTGGCGATCATTCAGGGGCTTACTGAATTTCTGCCTGTCTCTTCGTCCGGCCATCTGATTTTGCTGCCCAACCTGACCGGGATGCAGGATCAGGGCCAAACCATCGACGTCGCCGTTCATGTGGGCACGCTGGGCGCGGTTGTTTTGTACTTCTGGTCCGACGTCAAACAAGCAATCCGCGGGCTGCCTGCGGCACTGACGGGGCGCATTGACACAGCACAGGCCCGGCTGGCGCTAGGCCTGATCGTGGCAACGATTCCGACAGTCCTCGCTGGGCTGGTCCTTTTCCTGACCGGCCTGACCGAGGCGCTGCGATCCATAGCCGTCATCGGTTGGACAATGCTGCTATTCGGGCTGCTGCTCTATTGGATGGACCAGAAAGGCCCCCAGACCAAGATCGCCGCCGATTGGACCCTGCGTGACGCAGCAATCATGGGCCTTTGGCAGGCTATCGCCTTAATTCCTGGAACATCTCGGTCGGGCATCACCATCACCGGGGCACGGCATCTGGGTTATACGCGGGAAGAAGGCGCACGCCTCGCCATGCTTATGTCGATCCCGACCATCATCGCCTCAGGCGTGTTGCTATCCCTTGACGTAGCCCACCAGGCCGACGCGCAGCTGGCCAAAGACGGAGCGATCGCCGCCCTCTTTGCCTTTGTGTCGGCCCTGTTAGCACTCAGCCTGATGATGCGCCTGCTGCGCAGTGTCAGCTTCACGCCCTATGTCATCTATCGCGTCATTCTTGGCGCGATCCTGCTGGTGATCGCCTATAGCTGATCAGGTCCGCAAATTCTTGGCCGAGTTCTGAATGTCGTCATACTGACCTGAGGGGCGGAATTTCCACAGGTATTCGGGCAGAACAGCATCCAACGTAGTGGGCACAATCCTCAGATCCGCAAAGCCCTTGGCGCTGTCACCGACTACATTGTCTTGTCGAAGGTTCTTCAGCTGATCCCGCGTCAGGATCGGATTCGAGAACAGCTGGAAGCTGACGAATTTCAGAATATCCAACACACCGGCCATGATCTTGGCGGCAAAGAACGGCACACCCAGAATCACCCGGCGCCGATGAATCACCTCCAGCATTTGCTGCATCAAAGCCCGGAAGGTTTTCACCTCAGGACCGCCCAGCTCATAAATGCCCGAGGCCGCTTTCCCCAAGACACCCTGCTCGGCCGCCTGCGCCACATCATCCACATAGACCGGTTGAAACCGCGTCTCGGCCCCGACCAGAGGCAAAAACGGCCCGAACCGCGTCATCGCGGCGAACCGGTTGAAGAACTGATCCTCGGTACCAAAAATGATCGAAGGGCGCAGGATTACTGCATCGGGCATATGAGCCAGAACTCCGGCCTCACCCGCAGCTTTGGTGCGGGAATAAGCGCTGGCCGACTCGGCATCTGCACCAATGGCCGAGATATGAACCATCCGCTCCACGCCATTCTCGGACGCAAGACGCGCGATGCGTTCGGCCCCTTCGGCCTGCACTGCATCAAACCCGTTCTTGCCCAGTTCGTTCAGAACACCCACGCAATTCACAACCGCTTCTGCACCCTGCATGGCCAACTGCACCGAGGCGTCATCCCGGATGTTGCAAAAAATCGGCTCAACCTGACCCACAACGCCATAGGGTTTCACGAACATGGCCTCGTTCGGGCGTCGCACGGCGACTCGGACACGCCATCCCTTTGCTGCCATACGGCGCGCGATGTAGCGCCCGACAAACCCTGACCCTCCGTAGATCGTGACCAGTTTCGACATTCGATGGCTCCTGCTGCGTGGCTCTGACGTAGAAGTAGCGCCCGAACCCCTTAGAAACAAGGCATCAAATCGCCGCGCATCCTGCATCGAGACCCGCTGCGAAAAGGGGCCAAGCGGCATGGTTCAAAAAACTTTCAAAAATCTGTCCGAATCTGGTTGACCCTCCCCGCCACTGGGCTTAAACGCCCCCTCACGACACCTGCCCAGGTGGCGGAATTGGTAGACGCGCTAGCTTCAGGTGCTAGTGTCCGTATGGACGTGGAGGTTCGAGTCCTCTCCTGGGCACCAAATCCCCCTAAATTCTATTGATTACTCGCATTTGCGGCGTGGAAATAGCCCGTGTGTTTGGGGAATTCAGTCTCAGATCCAACCACACGCATAGCATTTCATGCCTTGAGCGTTGACGTCAGGGCCTCGCAAAGCCGTGCTCTGCGCAGGCCCCGGCCTATGTCTCAGATTTACTTGGCTTTCTTTTCTAGGTTTTGCCAGAACTTCAGCTTTTCGTCGAAGGTCTTTTCCATTTGCTTCGGCTTCGCTTTCGGGACGGCCTGTTGAACCACATGCGTTGCCTCGTGACCGATCAATTTCTTGGCCGCCGATGCAGTCTTGGCAGCTTTCGACACCTGAACCAGAAGGTCTTTGTTGGCCTTTTCGTCCATACATTTTTTCTTCTTCGCAGTCGAAATGGCCTTCTGCGCAGCTTTGCCTTGCTTCATCGCCACTGCAATTGCCTTTTTCAACGGTGCCAGTGTTTTCTTCGCGACAGGAGACGCCTTTTCCGCCTGATCGATGATTTTGGACTGCTGGACAATCGCCGCCGCGAGCTTGTCCGCCTCTTTCTCAAATTTATCCAGGCCTTTTTCATCAATTTTCATTGTGTTTCTCCTCAATCTAAAACGCTTGGTCGATTCATCGAGAGAATGCGGCAAATGCTGCCTGAGCGTCAGTGAAACCCGTCACACTGGCGTAAAACACACCAAAGCAGCGCCCTTCCGGGCGGAGCCATAGACTACTATTTTTTTGCAAGGCCGTTGTGGCCCAGAAAAGATCAGGCCGTTTGGGTCAGGCCTGCTTCTCTACGGTTTCATCCACCGTGTCGGCGTTCAGCTCGATCACTTCGGCAGGCGCTTCCTGTTCTGTCTCCTCGCTAGGCGAGGTTTGATCTTCCAGTGCGCCCACAATCAAAGGCAACATATGCACACCTGTGGCTGTGGCGATCTCGGGCGTCTGAGGTGCCTGCCAGCTGAGCGTATCGAAGCTGCCGCAATTCTGGCAGACCGGGCCCCATTCGGGCTGAATGTCGTGACAGTTCTCGCACACCCATTGCGGCCCACGCGGTGCGGTCAAGGCCTTGGCCAGCCAACCCTGAACAACAGCGTCCGAGGCACCTTCGCCGCGCTCGATGGCCGCCATCAACGTGTATCCACGCGCGTCGGCCTGTTTTTCGACCACATCACCCAGCGCGCGACGCGCTTCGGGGAAGTCCTCGGCGACGATGTTCAATTCGGCCAGAATCAGGCGGGTTTCCATGTTCTCAGGGTGGATACGGGTCAACGCGGTGAACCGCTTGATCCGGTCCTGAGCCGACTCGTCCGGCGCAATCTCGGCGAAGGCATGGGCGAGGTCGGGGTGGGGCTGAACCTCCCACGCTTTCTTGAGGATCTTTGTCGCCGCGCGCGGTTTGCCTTTTTCGATATAGGCCCGCGCAGCCATGGCGGCGGCGGGCACCAGATCGGGCGACAGGCGGTTGGCCTCGATGGCTTGTTCCTGTTGCTCGAGGCTTGCGCCATCGTCCAGAATCCCCTTGGCCTCGGACAGGGCTAGAACCGCGTCGCGCCGTTTGAACACATCGCGCGGCAGGTATCCGGCTTTCAGCTTCGACGTCAGAGTCGACCGCGCTCCGGCCCAATCCTGTGCCTTGGTCTGCAGGTTGAGCAATACATCCTGCGTTTCCTCATGGCGCGGCTTCAGTGCCAGGGCTTTCTCGGCCAGTTTGCGCGCGGTTTCGTCATCACCCTCGGCCAGTTTCTGTTTCATGATACCCCGCACACCGACAAAGCGCGTGGCACTGTTGGTCACCAGCTTCTTGTAGGTTTCCGAGGCCTTTTTGGTGTCGCCCGTCATCTCGGCCGCTTGCGCCACAAGCAAGTTGGTCAGTTCCGGCTTGTTCAACAGTTTCTCGGCCTTGGAGGCCTTGGCCATCGCCATGCGACCCTCGCCCGATGCCAAAGCCATGAGGCCGTCGGACAGCGCCTCATATCCGCGCCGTTCGCGACTGCGGTCGAAATGGCGCGACAGGGCGGTTTCATCACCGTTGAGGAATTTCAGCGTCGCGATCAGCAGGCCCAGCAGTTTGAAGAACAACCAGACGCCAAAGACCAGCACGCCCAGCGCGATCACCGATTGCAGCGGCCCTAGCGTGTATTCTACCCCGGCGACGGTAATCTGAACTCCGCCGCTGGTTTGCATGAGGAAGTGACCACCCAAAGCCAGAAGGCCGATAATCGCAACAAAAACAAGGATCTTAAACAATGACCACAGCATGGCAGGTCCTTCAGTTCGAGTTCAGGTCGGAAGCAAGCGTATCGGCGGCCTCGACCGCCGCGACCCGAGTTTGGGCTGCTTGTTCCCAATCGGCCATTGCGGTTTGTGCCGCCTCTGGCAGGGATTTCAATTCAGTCAGGGCAGTAGCGACGTCACCATCGGCCAAGGCCGCCTGAGCACGCGACAGCACAGCATCCGGACCATCCCCATCCTGAGGCGTCACCGATCGCGCGCCGGTCTGGCGCTGCAAAAAGGCGATCACGCCCGTGCCTTTGTCCGCATCCCGCGCATCCGCCAAAGCGGTACGCGCCGCCGCAGGGAATGAGGCCCGCAAGGACGAAAGCGTCTCAACCCCTTTATCTGCAGGCGTTGAGAGCGCATCAGGCACCGTCACACCCCCCGCTTGTAGTTCGCCCAAAAGGTCCGAGTAGGGCTGACCGGCATCCAACTGTCCATGCAGGCGGGACAGAATGGCGAGATTGGTCGCGGCTTGCGCTTCGGCCGTTGCTTTCGCCTCAAGCGCCTGTGCATCGGCAACCATCTTTTCGACCTCACCGCGCTGCGCCGCCAGAGAGTCCTGCAGCTTTTTCAACTCGGCTTCAAAAGCAGCGGTGGCTTCGGTCGAGGTGTTAGCGGAGATCGGTGCCTTCTCAAGCTCGGTCAGCCGGTCGGCCAGAGGCGCGATCTGACCCGTCAGAGATTCGACGCTGGATTTCATGGCAGACAGGTCGGCATCGACCGGATCCAGCTTTTGCGATAGCGCCTGAACCTGATCCGTCAGGCCCGACACGTCTGGCGCATCCGAGAGTTGCTTCGTCAGCGCTTCGATCTGATCGGATTGTTCCGAGAGCTTCGATTCAAGCGCCGCAATCACGTCCGAGTTATCCGACCCACCAGACGAGATCAGCCCCGTTTGAGCCGCCGCGAAGCCAAGGCCCGCGGCAATCACACCACCTATCAGGGCCGGAACAAATCCGCCCCGTTGTTCCTGGGTCGGTTCAGCGGGTTTCTCATCGGCCTGCATAGGTTCCGACGGCTCGACGGACGCTTCGGCTTCGGCTTCGGCTTCGGCTTCGGCTTCGGCTTCGGCTTCGGCTTCGGCTTCGGCTTCGGCTTCGGCTTCGGCTTCGGCTTCGGCTTCGGCTTCGGCTTCGGCTTCGGAAATCAGGTCCTCATTCGGCGCATCTTCGTCAACAGGCGACCCTTCAGTTTCACCGCCAGGTTCAACGCTTACATCTTCGACCACATCGTCTGATTTCGGGGTTTCCACCGGTTCCTGATCGGATTTCTTTTTGCCCGCCACCGTCAAATTCCCCTTATCGATTCTAAAATCACCAGAACTACAGACTGTTCCAAGTTAATCTGCACCCGGCTCTCTCTCAACCCGCAACGCGTGTTTCACAAGCTTTTTAACGGCCTTACGCATCTTCTTGGGCGTCGGTTCCTTGGCGATCCTCAGACGTTCATACCCCAAGGATTTAAGGGGTTCCGCCGTTGCCTCGCTGATTGCGGCCAGCCATAGCGGGGCAGTGCCCGCCCAAATGTCGGCAAATTGTCGCGCGGTGCGGGGTGAGAAAATAGGCGCGATCACTGGCCTGTCGCCCTCGGATGCGGCCTTTGCCTCGGGGCTGAGCGGCAGCAGAAGTTGCTGGTACACCGCCTGTTCGCGCGTGGTTACGCCCATCTCGGTCAGACGCTCGGCGATGTTGCCCCGGCTGTGTTCGCCGCGCAGATGCAACAGCGGGCTTGTTGGTCTGATCTGCAATAGACCGGCCACAAGCTCTTCTGCCGTGCCACCGACCATACGCGCATCCCAGCCCGCGCCTTCGGCGGTCGCAGTCGTGGTCGGACCCACGCAATAGGCAGGCAAATCCCGGCGCACACCCGCCGAGGCTGCCGCATTCACCGCATTGGATGACGTGAAGATCATCCCCTGCGTCTCGGCCGTGCAAATCGGAACCGCCAGCGGTTTGATTTCCAGAATGGGGGAATGGATGACCTCAACACGCGATCTGACGCGGGTTGGAAGCTGCGCAACAAACCTCTCCGAGGCGGCGCGAGGGCGGGTCATCAACAAATACAACTATCGGCGCCTTCGGCCTTGGGATTGTTTGCGTCCGCGCAGGGTGGTACCCCGCTTGGCAATCATGATGCAACGGATCAGGCCAATGGTGCAAACACTTACCGTCCTTGGATTGGAAAGCAGCTGTGACGACACAGCCGCCGCCGTCGTGCGCCAAACCGACGGCGAAGGGGCCGAAGTGCTGTCGTCGATTGTCCATGGCCAAACCGAGCTGCACAGCGCATATGGGGGCGTCGTCCCCGAAATCGCTGCACGTGCCCATGCCGAGAAATTGGATAGCTGCGTCGCGCAGGCGCTAAAAGATTCGGGTCTAACACTGGCTGATATGGACGCCATCGCCGTGACCGCCGGGCCCGGCCTGATCGGAGGGGTCATGTCCGGCGTTATGTGCGCCAAGGGGATCAGTGCCGCGACCGGCCTTCCCTTGATCGGGGTAAACCACCTGGCCGGTCACGCCCTGACCCCGCGCCTGACGGATGGAGTAGCCTTTCCGTACCTGATGCTGCTGGTCTCGGGCGGGCACTGCCAATATCTTATCGCCTACGGACCTGAGGAATTTACCCGTCTGGGCGGCACTATCGACGATGCCCCCGGCGAGGCGTTTGACAAAACCGCCCGTCTTCTGGGCCTGCCGCAACCCGGTGGACCCTCGGTTGAGGCCGAGGCGCGCCAGGGCGATCCAAAGCGGTTCCGCTTTCCGCGGCCCCTGCTGGACCGGCCCGGATGTGATCTTTCCTTCTCGGGGCTGAAAACCGCGCTGATGCGGATGCGGGATCAGATCGTCGCCGAAAAAACCGGCCTGACCCGTCAGGATCGCGCCGATCTATGTGCCGGGTTTCAGCAGGCTGTCGTGGATACTTTAGCCGAGAAAACACGACGCGCTATGGATATGTATCTGGCCAAGACCCCCTCGGATCCGGTGATCGCAGTCGCGGGCGGTGTGGCTGCAAACTCCGCTATTCGCACTGCGTTAGAGTCTGTTTGTGCCGAAAAAGGCGCGCGTTTCACCGCCCCACCCCTTGAGCTTTGCACCGACAATGCGGCCATGATCGCCTATGCGGGGATGGAACGGTTTCGCACAGGTGCGCGCGACGGTTTGGATCTTACAGCGCGACCCCGTTGGCCTTTGGACCAGACCAGCCCCGCCATGTTGGGAAGCGGAAAGAAGGGCGCAAAGGCATGAGCGTTTCGATTCTCGGATCTGGGGCGTTCGGCACGGCTCTGGCGATTTCGCTGGCCGGAAGCGGGCCGGTCACCCTGTGGTCGCGAAGCGCCGAGCACGCGAAAGCTATGCAAGACAATCGGATCAACAAGAGCCGATTGCCCGATGTAACCTTGCCCGATGCCATCACCGTCAGTTCGAATATCGCAGCAGCGACGGCAAAAGATGTCCTCCTGGTATCCGTGCCCATGCAACAGTTGCGCAGCGCGCTGCAAAAAAACGCAGCGGTGCTGGCCGGGAAACCGCTGGTTGCGTGCTGCAAGGGGATTGAACTGTCTTCGGGCCTCGGTCCGATTTCCGTGATCCGGGAAACCATTCCGGACGCACGACCAGCGCTTCTGACTGGCCCCAGCTTTGCGGATGACATCGCGCGTGGCTTGCCGACTGCGCTGACCCTGGCCTGTGCAGATGCCGATCTGCTCGAAACACTGCAATCCGAGCTGACCACCGCCAATCTGCGCCTATACCGCACCACCGATGTGATCGGAGCGGAACTCGGCGGCGCATTGAAAAACGTTATGGCCATCGGATGTGGCGCTGCCATCGGTGCCGGCCTGGGCGACAGCGCCCGTGCTGCCCTGATGACCCGCGGCTTTGCTGAGATGCAGCGCTTTGCCCTGATGCGTGGCGCGCAACCAGAGACGCTGATGGGACTCTCTGGACTGGGCGATCTGGTGTTGACCTGCTCGTCCGAGCTGTCCCGAAATTATCGTTTTGGCCTGTGTTTGGGTCGAAATGAGCCCTTCGACACCAAAACAACCGTCGAAGGCGTCGCCACCGCCCGCGCCATGGCCGATATCGCCAAGGCCGAAGGTCTGGACATGCCCATCAGCGCCACTGTGGCCGACCTGAGCCAAGGCGCCTACAGTGTTGCTCAAGCCATCGAAACCCTGCTCAACCGACCCCTCAAGGAGGAATAACATGCTAATCGCCCTCATCGCCCGTGACAAACCCGGCGCGCTGCAAACCCGTCTGGACAACCGCGCGGCCCATTTGGCCTATATCGAAGAAACCGGCGTTGTATCGCAGGCCGGCCCGCTGCTGGACGGGGACGCGATGATCGGCTCGCTGGTTATTCTCGATGTGGCAGATCTGGCCGCCGCACAAAGCTGGGCCGACAATGACCCCTATGCCAAGGCCGGTCTGTTCCAATCCGTCGAACTGATCCCGTGGAAGAAGGTGATTGGCTGATGGCATTTTGGCTGTTCAAATCCGAGCCATCGACCTGGAGCTGGGACCAGCAGGTTGCCAAGGGCGAGGCGGGCGAAGAATGGGACGGCGTGCGCAACTATCAGGCGCGCAATTTCATGCGGCAAATGGCAATCGGTGATCGCGGGTTCTTTTATCACTCGCAAAAGGACAAGGCGATCGTCGGCATCGTCGAAGTCTGCGCCGAAGCCCATCCCGACAGCACCACCGATGATGAGCGTTGGGATTGCGTCGACATCAAAGCGGTGAGACCGTTTGAGGCGCACGTCACGCTGGATCAGATCAAAGCGGATGAACGTCTGGGGGAAATGGTGCTGGTGAAAAACTCTCGCCTGTCGGTGCAGCCGGTCACCGAGGCGGAATGGCAGGTGATTTGCGCGTTGGGCGCGACTGAGGCCTAGTAAAATTGAGGGAAGGCCCTGCACCGTGCAGAACCTTCCCTACCCCACGTGCTCCCTACTCACCACACGCGTATTGGTTTCTGTTGGTTCTGACCGTCCTGGCCACATAAGGACTATAGCCTGTTTTCTCAGGCCGCTTCAAACACCAAGTCCTTAAAATATAACTCAAAACAATAACGCCCGCCGATGGGGAGGCGGGCGTTTGGGTGGAAAACGATACGGTTAGCCGTAAACGGATTCTTTGCCGAAATGTTTGGTCAGCATGTAGTAGACCACGGCGCGGTACTTGTTGCGCTCGGACATGCCATAGGTTTCCAGCACCGAGTTGATGGCCTCCATCAGCTCAGGACCGTCGGCCAGACCCAGCTTTTTGATGAGGAAGTTGTTTTTGACGGTCTCCAGCTCTCCGTCCTGGCTGGCCGCCACGGTCGACGCGTCGGCGTCATAGATCGCCGGACCGCACCCGATGGTGACTTTGGTCAGCAGGTCCATATCGGCATCCATGCCGCATTTGTTTTTCAGATCATCAGCGTATTTGGCGATCAGATCGTCGCGTTTTCCCATAAAATAGTCTCCCTATCAGCAGTCCAGGCTGCGGTTACTCAAATCCTAAAAACAGGTGTCGGAAGCCTAGCCATTCATCCCCTTCTCACAAAGGGAAAAATTCCGCGCTTTCCCCCTAAGCGGAGGAACGCCTTTGCCGCGCGCCTTGAAAGGCTCGATCTGCAAGGTCCGAAAACGCGCGCACCTTGCGCCCCGGCGTGCTGCTGCCCGCGTGAACAAAGGCAATTGGTGCAGCGGGGGATTTCAACGCACCGGGCAAAACCTCGACCAGAGTATCCTGCTGCAGCTCTCGCTGAACGGCCAAGCGGGACTTGACCACCAGTCCCAGCCCCTGCACCGCGGCTTCGGTCAACATGTCCGAGTTGGAAACGGCAATACGTCTCGTGACGGACAGTTGCCCCTCATGGGTGTCAAACCGCGTCTGCCAGGGCAAACACGCCCAGCGCATCTTGCGCAGGTCTTCAACGGATTTGGGCATCTCGTATCGTGCAATGAAACCCGGCGCGGCGCAGATAATCCGGTCATTGTCGCAAAGCTTGCGCGCCTTCAGCGTGCTGTCCGGCAATTGCCCGACACGAATGGCGCAATCAACGCCCTCATCCACCAGAGAGACATAGCGATCGACGGCCAGAAACTCGATGGTCAGGTCCGGATGATCCTCTTGGAAACTGTCCATCAACGGCATGATGAACCGAGACAGGATCCACGGTGACAGGGTTACACGCAGATGGCCCCGCAACGCACCCTTGCCGCTTCCAGCCTCCAACTCGGCTTCACGCAGATCAGACAGCACAGGCTCGATCCGATCCAGAAAGATCAGGCCTTCATTGGTCAGCTGCACCCGGCGGCTGTTGCGGTGAAAGAGTTTGAGGTTCAGCACCTCTTCTAACTTCCCGATCCGATGGCTGACCGTCGCCGCCGAAATGCCCAGCGCCTTTGCAGCCGATCCGACCCCTCCGGTTTTAGCGACAGAGACAAAGGTCAGCAGATCGTTCACATGGTACATTCGAAAATTCCTAACACTGGTTTCGAAATTGAGCCAGTTATCCGCGAAAATTTCAAATGGTATCTGATCGGGCACATCAGAGGAGGACCCGATGAAATCGCTCTATGCAGCTACATGCGCCTTGGCGCTGGCCTTGCCCGCCGCGGCAGCCGAATTGGAAACGTATCTTGAGTTCGAGAAGGCCATGCCTCCGGGCAATCTGGCGATTGGACCGGATGGGCGCATGTTCATGTCCGTGCATGAATTCTACGGGCCCGAGCTGCGTGTGGTCGAAGTGATGCCCGATGGATCAACCAAACCCTACCCGACCGAGGACTGGGCCCGTGCCCCGCAAGACGATGCCGATGGGTTGAACGGCGTCTTGGGCCTGCGGGCAGATCGCGATGGTATCCTGTGGATGCTGGATGGTCAGGGTGAAAACCAGACCGGGCGCATTGTCGGTTGGGACACCAAGACCGAGACCCTGCACGCGATCCACTATATCGGCGCCCCAGTCGCGCGGCCGACCTCGTTCCTGAACGATCTGGCCGTGGACCGCGATCATGGGGCGATTTACATTTCGGATACGGGCGACGGTCAAAACTCGGCCATCATCGTGGTTGATCTTGAGACGGGCCGCGCACGGCGCGTTCTGGAGGGGTCCAAATATACGATCCCCGAGGATACTCCGATGGTGATCGACGGGCGCGAGATCACGCTGGGCGGCAATCCGGCCAAGATCGGCATCAACCCGATCACCGTCGATCCGACCAACACGTGGGTCTATTTCGCCCCGATGACAGCGAGCGCGATGTACCGCATCCCTACGGCGGCATTGCTGGATGAAAGCCTGTCGGATGCTGATCTTGAGGCGCAGGTCGAACGCTATGGCGACAAACCGATCTCGGACGGCTCGACCGTGGATACCGGTGGCAATGTCTACATCACCGCGATGACGGATAATGCGCTGGGTGTGACCAAGCCGGACGGCAGCTATGAGGTTCTGTTCCGGTCGGATGATGAGTTGCCGTGGCCAGACGGGTTCTCGATCGGGGCGGATGGGTATGTCTATGCCACGATTAACGAGTTGCACCGCTCACCCGTTTTGAACAATGGCGAGGATGCCTCGAAGGGGATCTATAAGATCGTCCGATTCAAATCGCTTTCCGACGCGGTCAGCGGACGCTGATCCTGGCCCGGCCCTGTTCAGCGGGGCCGGGATACCTATCGACAATAGCCCCAACCGGGGCCTTGTAGGTGAAAATGATCCGCGTGCAGTCGGTTGAAATTTGGGCCTAATACCACGCGGAACCAGTCGCAGGCCCCTTTCCCGATCCGATGTAGAAAAGCACTCTCAGGTCCCGGCGTGGACCAATCCTGAAGCAGGCTGAGCGTCCGCCCATCCGCCAATTCCACCCCGATGATATCAATCGAATCCGCTGTTGCATGGCTGCTCCAGCCGCTGTTCTCACCCTGCGCGGTCCGCATACGGCGGCAGTTGTAGCTGCCTAGATGGCGCAAGGCGCGCACTTGAGTACCCAACAGTTCCTGCGCGGCGGGCTGAACCACGTGATGCTCCCACATCGCCAGACGCAGGGCCGTCGTACAGCGGGTCTCGACCCCGCTGACGCGGGCGCTGACCAACCGGGACAGCTCACCCCGCCCGGAGATGCTGCAGTTCTGGTCGATCACCAGATCCTCTATCTCTGAAAACGCAACACCGGCCTCAGACAGCGTCGCCCGGCATTGCGCCTCATCCGCCAATGCCCGGTTCAACTGATACTTGGTAACGGGTGTGACCGGTGCAGTCAGGGTCAAATCCCGCAGGGGGTTCCAGTGGTCGGGCAGCGGTGACTTGGGATGCGACAGCAACACATACCCGACCGACCCAACAAGAAATAGAAATACGATGATCGAAAAGAAAGACGCCGCCAGATACAAGATCCGGCGGCGTCCTGAATGTTTGGTCATACCCGATCCGCGATCAGTAGCGGTAGTGCTCGGGCTTGTAGGGGCCTTCCGGCGCAACACCGATATAGGCCGCTTGTTCGTTGTCCATCTTGGTCAGCTTCACGCCGATACGATCCAGATGCAGGCGGGCCACTTTCTCATCCAGATGCTTGGGCAGGATGTAGACCTTGTTTTCGTACTGGTCACCCTTGGTGAACAACTCGATCTGCGCCAGAACCTGGTTGGTGAAGGAGGCCGACATCACGAAGGACGGGTGACCGGTGGCATTGCCGAGGTTCAGCAGACGACCTTCGGACAGCAGAATGATACGGTTGCCCGAGGGCATCTCGATCATATCCACCTGTTCCTTGATGTTGGTCCACTTGTGGTTCTTCAGGCTGGCCACCTGAATTTCGTTGTCGAAGTGGCCGATGTTGCCGACGATGGCCATGTCCTTCATCGCGCGCATATGCTCGATACGGATCACGTCCTTGTTGCCGGTGGTGGTGATGAAGATATCCGCGCTGGCAACTTCGTCTTCCAGTAGGGTGACTTCGAACCCGTCCATCGCGGCCTGAAGGGCGCAGATTGGGTCAACCTCAGTCACTTTCACGCGGGCACCGGCACCGCGCAGCGAGGCAGCCGAGCCTTTGCCTACGTCGCCGTAACCGCAGACCACGGCAACCTTACCGGCCATCATGGTGTCGGTGGCGCGGCGAATGCCATCAACCAAGGATTCCTTACAGCCATATTTGTTGTCAAACTTCGACTTGGTGACAGAGTCGTTCACGTTGATCGCCGGGAACGGCAGATGGCCGTCTTTTACCAGCTGATACAGACGGTTCACACCGGTGGTGGTTTCCTCGGACACGCCCTGAATCTGGTCGCGCATCTTGGTGAACCAACCCGGGCTAGCCGCCATACGCTTGGCGATCTGCTTCTTGATCACCTCTTCCTCTTCCGAACCCGGAACAGGGATAATGTCTTCACCCGCTTCGGCACGGGCGCCCAGCAGGATATACAGCGTCGCGTCGCCGCCATCGTCCAGGATCATGTTAGGGCCATCTTCGAACAGGAAGGATTTGTCCAAGTAGTCCCAATGCTCTTCCAGCGTCTGGCCTTTGATGGCAAAGACAGGGATACCCGCCTCGGCAATCGCAGCGGCTGCGTGGTCCTGGGTCGAGAAGATGTTGCACGACGCCCAGCGCACATCCGCGCCCAGGGCAACCAGCGTTTCGATCAGAACGGCGGTCTGGATGGTCATGTGCAACGACCCAACGATCCGCGCACCGCTCAGAGGCTTGCTTTCACCATATTCCGAACGCAGGGCCATCAGGCCCGGCATTTCAGTTTCGGCGATATCCAGTTCCTTGCGGCCAAACCCGGCCAGCGAAATGTCTTTGACGATATAGTCCCCGGCCATCAGGCGCTCCATTTTTGCGGTCAATCACAGTTCCGGCTGCCCCTAACATCCCTTGGGGCAGGTGGCAATGTGGATGACCGAAAACGGGATTTTGCGCCGCAAAAATCAGCTGGGCGTGCCGTCAACCTTGACCTTCGGAATCGCTTCGAAAAAATCGGTGCCAACAGCGACAATACAACTTAAGCCGTTCGCATGGGTCACCAAAACGGTGTAGCTACCCGTTTCTCGTGAGGTCCAGACCTCCATGACCGACTGCGCGCCGCGTGTTTTCTGCAAACCCCCAAAAACCAGCTCTTCCGAGTAGCTTTTCTGCAGCTTATCAACAACATGCTCGCGCTCTGCACAATTCTGGGCAAAGGCGGGCGGGGCCGTGGCGGCCATGCCAAAGGTCAGGGCGACTGCAAATATACGTTTGAACATAGCAAACTCCTTTCGTTTCACTTTGTGAGAGGAGCGCACCGGGAGAAGCCAGTGCCCCCCTCGGTTTAAATGTCGGGATCAGTTGGTGTGGTTTCAAAGCACGAATGCTCAAGAAAACGTTGGCAGCTGGTGATCCTGACAGGTACATCATAGCAGAAACAATTTGGTTTTATTGTGTCCCACTTCACAAGGCATGGCAGAATGGCAACACAACCCCGCGCATGGCAGAGGATGCTGTCGGGCCGCAGGCTAGACCTGCTGGATCCGACCCCTGTCGATATCGAGATCGAGGATATCGCCCATGGCCTGGCCTTTGTGGCGCGTTGGAACGGGCAAACGGCCGGCGATTTCGCCTATTCTGTGGCCGAGCATTCACTTTTGGTCGAAGACCTTTTTGGCCGTATTGCACCCAAAGCGCCCGTGAAATGGCGGCTGGCAGCTTTGCTGCACGACGCGCCGGAATACGTGATCGGAGACATGATTTCCCCCGTCAAATCCGCCGTAGGCCCGGACTACGGCGCACTGGATGACCGTCTGGCGGCAGCGATTCATATTCGCTTTGGACTTCCCGCCGAGGTGCCTAAATCGGTAAAACGGCAGATCAAGAAGGCAGACAAGATCAGCGCTTGGATGGAGGCCACCCAGATCGCGGGCTTTTCCGAGGCTGAGGCGACGAAGTTCTTCGGTCGTCCGGATCGGGCGGTGATGGAGGGGTTGGAGATCAGGCTAAGGCCGCCAGTTGAAGTAAGGACGGCTTACACGCAGCGGCATGCAGCACTGATAGGTGAGCTTTGATGCGATATTGGCTGTAGCGACACGGCTTTCGCGGCGTGTGGCTCATGCCACCTACGACCTTAACAGTAGTGATCGGAATCAAGATAAATGGTATCCTCATAAAAGGAGGACCCGGGATGAGACACCTTGCACTGGTGACATGTTTGGTATTTTGCGCAAACTTGGTTCTGGCGGAACCGCCTGAAACCGTTGAAGACGATCTTGGTATTCTCAACCCACAGGATACGGGTCGTGAGATGCTAACCCGCAAAATCGAGATGGGCGTTATCGACTCAATTACCTGCTCGCTCGGTATAAATGTCACAAAGAACGACAACCACGAGTTGGCGAGACGGCTGACGAAGCAATGCGCGGATGCGGGCTATACCAAAGCTATGACCTGGATGAGTCAACTGGAAAACAACGGGTTGGGCGGCGAATACAACCCTGATGCCTCAGCCCAATGGGACCGCAAGGCGGCAGAAGCGGGTGACCCGGTGGGACGCTTCAATCACGGGCTGAACCTAATGCGTGGACATGGTGCAACTCAGAACGAGGCTTTGGGTCGTCAGTATGTCGATCAGGCCGCAAGGGAAGGCCTTGCAATTGCAAAGCGTCTTCAGGATGCAGGCTACGATCTGGACGAGGTGACCCCGGATGCCGACAATTGGAAATACGCGCCGCTTTTCTAAAGGCAGGGTGACTAATGGCTACCGGTGGCAGTGTCTCAACAGATTCTGCTGCGATGTCCGGCGGTTCATGATCAGACGCCGTACGGATTCGGACAATCTCGCGACGCGCAGAGACCAATACTTCGGTTGCAGATACGACTACAATCTCAATTGATTGTCCTAGCGATGTAGCTGAGGACAGGCGAAATCTTGCCACGTACTGACAAGCCTCTTTTCACAACACATCAGATGCCCCTAAAACTTGCGTGTCTTCAAAATGGGCAGTGAAGATTCTTGAATACGGGCAAACGCAAAACGGACACCAATTGGCCGCGCTTATCTGGCGGCGCGCGAACCGCAGTTGCGGTGGGGCTTCTGAGTCTGGTCTCTGCGTGCGCCCATGGCCCAACCGATGTGCAACTTGATCCGGAACGTCAGTCAATGGCGCTGCAAGAGGTCTCGCAAAAGCAGGCTCGAGGGCAACGGGTTTGGTGCGTGCCCTACGCACGTAGCCTCAGCGGTATCCACATTCGCGGCAATGCCAAGGACTGGTGGGGCAAAGCGCGCAGTGCGTTTGAGCGAGGCAACGAACCGGCTGTCGGCTCGGTCATGTCGTTTCGGGCAACGCGCGGGATGCCTTTGGGCCATGTGGCGGTCGTGTCCGATGTTGTTAGCGACCGAGTCGTCATCGTGAACCACGCCAATTGGCACCGCAACAAAGTGTCATTGAAAATGGGCGTGAAAGATGTCTCCAAGAACAATGACTGGACACTGGTCCGGGTCGAGAGCGTTCCGGGGCAATACGGCAGTTTGTACCCGGTGAACGGGTTCATCTATCCGAAGTCTGGCGAGTAGCCCGAAAGACTACCCTCTCAACAGACTATTGAAGGCTCTGCTTTTTACCGCGGGCTTCGCTTCGCCAAAATTCGCTGCAACGTCCGACGGTGCATGTTCAGCCGCCGTGCGGTTTCCGAGACGTTGCGATCGCACAGCTCATAGACCCGCTGGATATGTTCCCACCGCACGCGGTCCGCGCTCATCGGGTTTTCCGGCGGCGGGGGCAGTTCGTCGCCTTTGGCCAGCAGCGCGTTGGTGATGTCTGTGGCATCGGCGGGTTTGGACAGGTAGTCGGTTGCTCCGATCTTGACGGCGGCGACGGCTGTGGCGATGGCCCCGTAGCCGGTCAGCACCACGACTCGACTGTCCGGGCGCTTTTCACGCAGTACTTCGACGACATCCAAACCGTTGCCATCCTCTAGCCGGAGATCGACAACCGCATAAGCCGGCGGACGAGCGGTGGAAATGGCGCGGCCTGCGGCGACAGAACCTGCTGTTTCAACTTCGAAACCGCGTTTTTCCATAGCTTTGGCAAGTCGTCTCAGGAACGGCTCGTCATCATCCACCAGAAGCAGAGATTTATCGGGGCCGATATCAAGCTGAGAACTGTCTGCCATCGTTGAGTCTTTCCGCTATTTCATGCCTTTGGCTTTACCTAGAAGTAATAGCAGCGCGGGGCCAAAGGTCAAACTGGCTTGTCAGGACCCGGCTTGGTCCAAAAAACAGCCGACCTTGTCTGCCATTTGCTGCGCTGTGTCTTCGCGTTTGAAGAACTCAAGAAACCCATCTTCGGGTGTGACCAGATAGGTGAAGGTGGAATGGTCGACCAGATAGTATTCGTCGCTTTTGTCATGGGCCTTGTAGTAGGTCTTGTAGGCCTGGCTGGCGGCCTTGACCTGCTCGGGTGAACCGGTCAGAGCGATCAGACGTTCATGCAGGTTAAAGGCGTAGTCTCCGACCACTTCAGGCGTGTCGCGATCGGGGTCGATCGAGATGAACAGCGGTGTCACGGATTGTCCACGCTCGGCCAGAATGTCTACTGCCTCAGCGTTGCGGGACATGTCAAACGGGCAGACATCGGGACAGAACGTATAGCCGAAATAGACCAGTGTTGGCTCGGTGATCACATCTTTGTCGGTGACCGTCTCGCCCTTGCTATTGACCAGTTCGAACGGACCGCCAATCGCCGCCGTTCCGCCCGCGATCTGGCTGGACCGGCATTGGGCGTATTTGTCATCTGACCCGGACCCCATTGTCAAAAGCCACATGGCGCCAAGGCCGATAGCAAGAACGACAGCTGCGAGAATAGCATACAGGCGGGTCATGATCGTTTTCCGTGTGCAAGGGGTTGTTGATCGTATCGGTCGGGACACCTATCAAGATGATCAGCCGATGCAACAGGACATAAGTGACCAATGGCGGAATCCAACCAGAGTTTATGGGGCGGTCAGGAACGCAGCAGCTGGATCAGGCTGCGCACCCTTATCCTGCTGCGCTGGGTGGCCATCTTTGGCCAAATCACGGCCATCACGGTGGCTCAGCACAGCTATCATGTGCAGCTTGAGGTCACCCTGTGTTATCTGGCGATCGGCGTTTCGGTAATCGGCAACCTGACTGCCAGCTTCCTGTTCCCGCAGAACAAACGCCTGACCGAGTTTCAGAACTTCCTGATGGTGCTATTCGACCTGTTTCAACTGGCGATCCTGCTGTATCTGACCGGCGGATTGAACAATCCATTTGCCCTGCTGTTGCTGGGTCCGGTCACGATCTCGGCAAATGTCATGAGCACCCGCTCAACGCTGATCGTGGGGGCCGTGGCAATTGCGCTGGCCACACTTCTGGCTGAATTCCACCTGCCCCTGCGGACCGAGATTGGCCTGGTCCTGCAGATCCCCGACATTCTTTTGTTCGGCAACTGGGCCGCGATCATTATCGCTATTGTCTTTATCGGGGCCTACTCGCACCGTGTCAGCTCCGAGGCGCGCTCAATGTCCGAGGCGCTGGCGGCCACGCATATGGCGCTGGCGCGCGAACAGAAGCTCACCGATCTGGGCGGTGTTGTCGCCGCAGCCGCGCATGAGTTGGGGACCCCTCTGGCGACGATCAAACTGGCCAGTTCCGAGTTGATCGAGGAGCTCGACGACCGCCCCGAACTGAAAGAAGACGCAGCCTTGATCCGTGAGCAGGCGGACAGATGCCGGGACATCCTGCGCGATATGGGACGCGCTGGCAAAGACGATCTGCATCTGCGTCAGGCGCCCTTGTCCACAGTGGTCCATGAAGCGGCCGAGCCGCATATCGACCGGGGCAAAACCGTGCATTTCGCCGAAGGCCCAGTGCAGGATGGCGATGTGCAACAACCGTCGATCCTGCGCAAACCCGAGATCATTCACGGGCTGCGCAACCTGATCCAGAATGCGGTGGATTTCTCCCGCGCGAATGTCTGGGTCGAGGCGGAATGGACCTCGGACAAGATCGCCGTCTGTATCATGGATGACGGGCGCGGTTACCCCTCGCATCTGATTGGGCGGATTGGTGACCCCTTGATGCGGCGCAGACGGGCCGAAACAGACCAGCGCGCGCGCCCCGAGTATGAGGGTATGGGTCTGGGCCTTTTCATCGCCAAAACCCTATTGGAACGCAGCGGGGCGGATCTGGAATTTGCCAACGGCTCGGACCCGTATCAGCACCTCTCCGACAAGCCTGACCGCCGGGGTGCTATCGTCAAGGTCGAATGGCCGCGCAATCGCATCGACGCGCAACAGGGCGATACCCCGGTACCATCCGGGCGCAACCAGCCTATCCAGGTCTGAGTTAAGACACGGTTAACCATTTTCGCCATAGTTTGCGTCGGGGTTCCGTAGTCGTAAGGGGAGAAGATGGCAGACTGGATCATTCTGGCCGCGATCAGCTTGGTCTCGTGCTGTTTTGCGGTCATGTGGCTACTGCCGCGTCGTGCCCGACAGGACAACAGCTATGGCATGTTCACTGCAAGCTCCCTGTTCGACGCCGTTTTTCTGTTCGATGGCGACCGCCTGATCAGCCACTCTGATATAGCGTTGGCCGGTTTCGAACATGTTGCAGATTGGAGCGATCTTCGACGCTTGTTGCAGCGCGACTTTCCGACCTTCCCGGAAACGCCTGACCTCGTGCGCGATCAGGGCAATCTGGTTGTCTCAGCCATCGACTGCACGGTTGAGCGTGAGGTTCTTTGCGAATGGATTGACGGGATCGTTCGAATTCAACTGCACGAACCGGCAAGAGAAAAGAAAACCAAGCTGCGGGATCCGAATGATCCGATCCGGCTAGCGATGGATCAGGCACCCTATCCGGTCTGGCTGCTGGATCAGAACGCAAGCGTGCGCTGGTGCAACGCGGCCTATGTCGCCCTTGTTCGCAAGGCGCGCGGGCTGGATGCTGACTTGACCCTATCGCTGTTCCCGGACATCGGGGCCGAACCGCTACGCGGCGGGAAATCCCGCGTCTCGATCGACGTGGCCGGAAGCGACAGCAAATTGTGGTTCGACCTTACTCAGGTGGATCACACGGAAGGTCGCCTGTTCTATGCGGTTGATATCAATGCGATTGTGCAAGCCGAAACCGCCCAGCGCAAATTCGTGCAGACGATGACCAAGACCTTTGCGCAGCTGTCGATCGGCTTGGCTATTTTCGACCGCAACCGTCAACTGGCCCTGTTCAACCCGGCGCTGATCGACCTGACTACCCTGCCGCCGGATTTCCTCAGCTGCCGTCCCAATATCTCTAGCTTTTTTGACCGGCTGCGAGATCAGCACATGATGCCCGAGCCCAAGAACTACCGGTCGTGGCGCAATCAGATGAACGATCTGCTCGAGGCGGCTGAAGACGGGAACTATCAGGAAACATGGTCCCTGCCCTCGGGCTCGGTCTATTCGGTCAGCGGCCGCCCGCATCCCGATGGCGCCGTGGCATTTCTGTTCGAAGACATCACCGCCGAGATCACCCTGACCCGGCGGTTCCGGTCCGAGATGGACCTGATGCAATCCATCCTCGACAAGCTGGCCGACGCGATCGCGGTCTTTTCCGAAGACGGCACATTGGCCCTAACCAACTACGCCTACCAGCGGCTTTGGGGAACGCAGGAAGAGGCCGGATTTCACAGTGAAACGGTAACCGAGGTCACGCGCATCTGGCAGGATCATTGCGTCGCTACCCCGGTCCTGGGAGAGATCCGCGATTTCGTGGACATGCGCGATGACCGCACCGAATGGAGCGCCGAGATTCAGATGCGCAACGGCACCGCACTGGACTGTACCGTTATGCCCATGCAGAACGGTGCCACGATCGTGCGCTTTGCGACGGCAAGCAATTCTCTGACCACCGAACCCATGGCCCAGATCAGCGCCTGAACCGGGTTGCAGCCGCTGGGGCGCAGGTCCATTGTGGCGCCATGACTTCGGCACCTGTTTCTCTCACCCTGAAAAGCCCTCTGGACACCGCAGATTTCGCGGTGCGTCTTGGCGCGACCTTGAGACCTGCGGATGTATTGCTACTGCAAGGTGAGATCGGCAGCGGCAAGACCCATTTTGCCCGTAGCCTCATCCAGTCTCTGATGAACCCGCCCGAGGATGTGCCCTCACCGACCTTCACACTGGTGCAGGCCTATGACACGCAGATCGGCGAGATTTGGCATTGTGACCTCTACCGGCTGACCTCGGTAGATGAGGTTGACGAGCTGGGCCTGACTGAAGCCTTCGACACTGCGCTCTGTCTTGTGGAATGGCCCGACAAACTTGGGTCGTTGACCCCCGACACCGCATTGACGCTTGCCTTCCAAACCGACCCGATTGAAACCGAGACGCGCCATCTGACCCTGTCCTGGTCTGATCCGAAATGGCTTGGGAAACTGGAGAATACTCTATGACAGATCGCACTGTGCTGGCCGAGGCCCTGATTGCACAGACGCCATGGGCCAATGCCACGCGCGCACCTTTGGCCGGTGATGCCTCGAACCGCAGGTATGAGCGTCTGACTGATCCGGCGACTGGTCGCACGGCGGTTCTGATGGACGCCCCGCCGGATCGGGGAGAAGATGTCGAGCCCTTCGTCCGGATCGCGAACCATCTGCGCGCGGTCGGCCTCAGCGCACCCGAGATTTACGCCGAGGACAATCAGAACGGGTTTCTGGTTCTGGAGGATCTGGGCGATGATCTATTTTCACGCGTTCTGACCAAGGACCCGAGCCAGGAACGCCTCTTATATGAGGCAGCGACTGATGTTCTTCTGCACCTGCATGAGGCCCCGATCCTGCCCCTGCCCTCATACGACCCCACTTTGATGACTGAGCTGGCCGCTCTGGCCTTCACGAAATACGCGCAGGCCATTCTGGGCGACCATGATGAAGACGCGCAGGAGAGGTTCGAGCTGCGCTTTGCCGATATCCTGCTGCAGGAGACCTCGAGCACCAAAGTCGTCGTTCAGCGGGATTACCACGCCGAAAACCTGATCTGGCTGCCAGAACGTGAGGGCGTGCAGCGCGTCGGGCTTCTTGACTTCCAACTGGCGATGCTTGGGCACCCGGCCTATGATCTGGTCTCGCTCTTGCAGGATGTGCGCAGGACCGTGCCGACCGGAATCGAAATGCAAATGGTCAATCGCTATATCGCGGCCTCCGGCATGGATGACCATGATTTCCGGACCGCTTACAGCGTTCTGGGCGCGCAACGAAACCTGCGTATTCTGGGTGTTTTCGCCCGGCTGGCCACGGATTATGGCAAGCCACATTACGTCGAGCTGATCCCCGCCACATGGGCGCATCTGATGCGCGATCTGGAGCATCCCGCGCTGATCCCGGTTGCCGGTATCCTGCGCGACGCCCTGCCTGAACCAACCGCAGAAAACCTCGCAAGGCTGAAAGCGTCATGAGCCAATCTCCCGATGCCGTGATGCTGTTTGCCGCCGGGTTCGGCACCCGGATGGGCGCGCTGACCAAGGACCGGCCAAAACCTCTGATTGAGGTCGCCGGGCGCCCGCTGATCGACCACGCGCTTGCGCTGGTGGATGCCGTTCATCCGTCCCGTGTGGTTGCAAACCTCCACTATCACGCCGATCAGTTGCAGGCGCATCTAGCTCCCAAAGGTATCTTGCTTTCGCATGAAACACCCGAGATTCTGGAAACCGGCGGCGGCTTGCGGGCGGCTTTGCCTCTGCTTGGCACAGGCCCGGTTTTCACCATGAACACCGATGCGATCTGGGCCGGTCCCAACCCGCTGAGCCTACTGCAACAGTCATGGGACCCGGACCGGATGGATGCGCTTTTGATGTGCGTCCCGATTGGTCAAACCATCGGGCATGCGGGCGAAGGGGACTTTACCGCTGATGCCGACGGCCGGATCACGCGAGGTCCGGGTCTGGTCTATGGCGGCGTGCAGATTCTGAAAACCGACGGACTGCGGCACATCGCAGAACAGGCCTTCTCGCTAAACCTGTTGTGGAACCAGATGCACGACCGCAACCGCCTGTTTGCGCTGGAGTATCCCGGTCGATGGTGCGATGTCGGACGCCCCGAAGGGATCGTTCTGGCTGAGGGGATGCTGGCGGATGTTTGACCTCAGCGCTCATCCACGGGTGTTCGCAGTTCCTCCGGGCACGGATTTTCCCAAAGCGCTTGTTGCCGGGCTACGACAGCGTGCCTCCGGCCCTCCGCACGCGCTCGCCCGTGTGCAATTGGTGGTCAACACACGCCGGATGGCCCGACGGGTGCGCGACCTGTTCAATCAGGGGGCGCCATGCCTGTTGCCTCGGCTTTCTCTGGTCACCGATCTGGGCGAAAGCGTTGATCTGGCGCAGATTCCACCCGCCATACCCCCGCTGAGACGGCGGTTGGAGCTGACTCAGCTGATCTCAAAACTGCTGGACCAGCAGCCTGATCTGGCCGCACGGGCCTCGCTGTTTGACCTGTCCGACAGTCTCGCTGCCTTGATCGATGAGATGCAGGGCGAGGGCGTGTCCCCCGACGCGATCCGCCAACTAGATGTCAGCGATATGTCCGGCCATTGGGCCCGCGCGCAGGCGTTTATCGGCATCGCGGATCACTTTGTCGATGCAAGCGATCAGGCGATGGATGCACAGGCGCGGCAACGTCGTGTGGTCGAAAATCTGATCGACCGCTGGCAGGAGGCTCCTCCGCAACATCCCGTCATTCTCGCGGGCTCGACCGGATCGCGCGGCACCACGCTGATGCTGATGCAAGCCGTCGCGCGCCTGCCACAAGGGGCCTTGATCCTGCCGGGCTATGATTTCGACCAGCCGCGCGCCGTTTGGGACCGTCTGGACGAGGCGCTGACCTCTGAGGACCACCCGCAATATCGGTTCCGAAAATTGATGCGAGCGCTGGGGTTGGAGCACGACCAAATCCTGCCCTGGACGGATGAAAAACCGCCCTCACCCGCGCGTAACCGGTTGGTTTCGCTGGCTTTGCGACCTGCCCCCATCACCGACGCGTGGATGTCCGAGGGCCCACAGCTGACCGAGTTGGACCGGGCCACGCGCGACCTGACACTGGTCGAGGCAGACTCGCCCCGGTCCGAAGCCCTCGCCATCGCCCTTCGACTACGGCAGGCGGCTGAGACGGGCCAGACCGCCGCCTTGATCACGCCTGACCGGATGCTGACCCGGCAGGTCAGCGCGGCATTGGATCGCTGGAACATCCTACCCGATGATAGCGCCGGTCTGCCGCTGCAACTATCTCCGCCCGGCCGGTTTCTGCGCCATGTCGCGGGCCTGTTTGCCCGCCGTCTGGAGGGTGAGGCGCTACTGACGCTGCTGAAACACCCCTTGTGCCATGACGGAGGGGAACGCGGGACCCATCTGCTGCATACCCGCGATCTCGAGCTGGACCTGCGCCGCCACGGCCCTCCATTCCCGGACCAAGCCAGCCTTACCGCTTCCGCGATCCGCGCCGAAGCGCCCGAAGGATGGGTAAGCTGGGTCAAAGCGCATTTCTGCGATCAGCAAATCGCCGGGGAACTCCCCCTGACCGAATGGGTCTACCGATTGCTGTCTCTGTCCGAGGCGATCTCGGCCGGACATGCAGGCGATCAAGGCACTTTGTGGGACAAGAACGCGGGCCAAAAGGCCCTGTCAGTATTGACCAATTTGCGGGATGAGGCGCATCACGGCGGCCCCATGACCGCCCATGACTTCGCCGATCTGCTGGGCGCGCTTCTGGCCGGAGAAGAAGTCCGCGACCGCGACGCCCCGCACCCGCATATCATGATCTGGGGCACGCTCGAGGCCCGCGTGCAGGGTGCGGATCTGTTGATCCTCGGCGGTTTGAACGAGGGCAGCTGGCCTGAAGCCCCAGCGCCGGACCCATGGCTGAACCGCCAGATGCGCGACAAGGCGGGGTTGCTGCTGCCCGAACGTCGGATCGGGCTTTCAGCGCATGACTTCCAACAGGCCATCGGCGCGCCCGAGGTCTGGCTGACCCGCGCCACCCGCTCGGACGATGCGGAAACCGTGCCCTCGCGTTGGCTGAACCGGTTGACCAACCTCTTGCAGGGCCTGCCTGACCAAGGCGGCCAAGCGGCGCTATCGGATATGCGCGCGCGGGGTCGGACCTATCTGAACTGGGCTAAAACACTGGAGCAAGCCCCTCGGATAGAGGCAGCGCATCGCCCCTCGCCCAAACCTCCGGTTGCCGCCCGACCACGACGCCTTTCAGTCACCGAGATCAAGCGCCTGATCCGCGACCCTTATGCGATTTACGCCAAACATGTGCTGCGTCTGAAACCGCTCGATCCGCTGGTGCAGGCCCCCGATGCCTTGCTACGCGGGATCGTGATTCATGAAATCCTGGAGCATTTCGTCAAGGACAGCGTGCTGGATACCGCTTTGCTGACCCGCGAGAACTTCCTGAAACGCGCCCATGATCTGCTAGAAACACACGTCGCCTGGCCAACCGCCCGTAAACTGTGGCTGGCGCGGCTGGAACGGATTGCAGACGACTTTCTGAGTGCCGAGGTCAATCGCCGGGGCGACGGTGGCCCGGTCGCGTTTGAGGCCGTGATGAAACTGGTGTTGGAGCCTCTGGATTTCACCATCGCTGGACGGGCCGACCGGATCGATTGCAACAGCCGAGGTGCGTTGCGGATTGTGGATTACAAAACCGGCGCGCCTCCGACCGAAAGCCAGCAGGCAAAGTTCGACAAACAGCTGCTGATCGAAGCCGCCGTGGCCGAGCAAGGTGCAATCGAAGGGATCGACCCCACAGACGTGGCCGAGGCGATCTTCATCGGTATGGGCGGCAGCTACAAAGAGGTCGCGGCTCCGCTTGCCAAAGAACCCACCGACAAGGTGTTGGCTGAGCTGAAAGAGCTGATTTCCTCTTATTTAGAGCCTGATCAAGGCTTCTCATCGCGCCGCATGCTGCACAAGGACACCGATATCGGCGACTACGATCATCTGGCCCGGTTCGGGGAATGGGACCGCACCGCCGAAACCCTCCCTGAGGACCTGACATGAGCGCCCGGAACGACGCCACCGAGCGGCAAGTGCAGGCCGCACACCCCGATGCCTCGACCTGGTTGGCAGCGAATGCCGGGTCGGGCAAGACCCGCGTTCTGACCGACCGCGTGGCGCGTCTTCTGCTGAGCGGGGTGCAACCGCAGCACATCCTCTGCCTGACCTACACCAAGGCCGCCGCCAGCGAGATGCAGAACCGGCTCTTCAAGCGGCTTGGGGAATGGGCGATGCTGGGGGACGCGCCGCTGTTGGCGCAACTGACAGATCTGGGCGTCGAAGGCGCAATCGACTCGGACCGACTGGCGCAGGCGCGCACCCTTTTTGCCCGCGCGATTGAAACGCCGGGTGGGTTGAAAATCCAGACCATCCACTCTTTCTGCGCTTCACTGCTGCGTCGCTTCCCGCTTGAGGCCGGTGTTAGCCCGCAATTTGCCGAGATGGAGGACCGTGCCGCCGCCTTGTTACGCGAAGAGATCATCGAGGATTTCGCCGAGGGCCCTCAGGGCGGTTTGATCGAGGATATCGCACGGTTCGTCACCGATACCGGGTTTGACAGGCTGACCGCGGCGGTGACGCAAAAGCGGAACCTGTTCGCGCAGCCCTTGCAGCGTGCGGATCTACTTCAGCGGTTTGGCCTACCGGAGGGCTTTGACGACGACACCCTTGCGGGGCAGGTGTTTCTGGGTGGTGAGGTTGATCTGATCCAATCCATGTTGCCTGCACTGATCGAAAGCGGCGGCAACAATGCCAAGGCCGCCGCAAAACTCGCAGCATTCACCGAGGCAAAACTGACCCATCTGCCAACGCTGGAAGGCGTCTTGCTTACGGGCAAGGGCGCGAAGGAGCCGTTCACCGCCAAGATCAACGGTTTCCCAACCAAAGCCCTGCGCGAAGGCGCTCTGGCGGACCGCATGCCACAGCTGGAATCGCTGATGTTGCGGGTTGAGACTGCGCGCGAACAACGGCTGGCTCTGGTTGCTGCGCAAAAAACCACCGTTTTACATCGCTTCGCTGCAGCTTTCCTGCCGGAATATGAACGCCGTAAGCAGCTGCGCGGGTGGCTGGACTTTGACGACCTGATCCTGCGCGCGCGACAGGTTTTGAACGATCCGGCGGTCGCGGAATGGGTTCTGTACCGGTTGGACGGCGGCATCGACCACATTCTGGTGGACGAAGCGCAAGACACCAGCCCGGATCAATGGGACGTGGTCGAGAAGCTAGCGCAGGAATTCACCAGCGGGGAAGGGGCCCGATCCGAGGTTGAACGCACGATCTTTGTGGTCGGCGACAAGAAACAGTCGATCTATTCCTTTCAGGGCGCCGACCCGCAAGCCTTTGACCGTATGCAGGCCGAGTTTGGGCGAAAGCTGGAAGAATCAGGCTCTAAACTTTGGGATTCGACGCTTGAATACTCATTCCGATCCTCCAGTGCGATCCTGTCATTGGTTGACCTTCTGTTCGAAAATCAGGCCGAGGCCGGGTTTCACAAGGAAAGCCAGCACCGTGCGTTCAAGTCAGACCTGCCGGGACGCGTAGACCTCTGGCCCGTGGTGGAAAAGGTCGAGGATGAGGAGGATGGCGATTGGACCGATCCGGTGGATCGGCCCGGGTCGCGCCATCATACCGTCATTTTGGCCGAGCAGGTGGCGCAGTCTATCAAGCACATGATCGACACTGGGGCCACAATCCCCGAGGATGGCGAAACGCCCGGCACATTCGTGCGCCGTAAGGTTCAGCCGGGGGATTTCCTGATCCTGGTCCAGCGCCGCTCGGACCTGTTTGCCGAGATCATCCGCGCCTGCAAAGCCCTGCATCTGCCCATCGCCGGGGCCGACCGTTTGAAAGTCGGCGCCGAGCTGGCGGTGAAGGATTTGGCGGCATTGCTGAGCTTTCTGGCCACGCCCGAAGACAGCCTGTCGCTGGCGACGGTCCTGAAATCCCCTCTGTTCGGCTGGTCCGAGCAGGCTCTGTTCGATCTGGCCCATCGCCGGCAAGAGAAATTCCTGTGGGCCGCGCTGCGCAATCGCTCGGACGAGTTTCCCGAAACGCTTGCGATCCTCAACGATCTGCGCGGACAGATCGACTTTCTGCGGCCTTATGACCTGATCGAACGCATCCTGACCCGCCATGACGGACGGCGAAAGCTGCTGGGTCGGCTGGGTGCCGAAGCCGAGGATGGGATCAACGCGCTACTCTCGCAGGCTTTGGCTTATGAGCGAACCGATATTCCCAGCCTGACCGGCTTTCTGGTCTGGATGCAGACCGACGATCTGGAGATCAAACGCCAGATGAGCGGCGTAGGTAACATGATCCGCGTGATGACCGTGCATGGCTCAAAAGGGTTGGAAGCGCCCATCGTGATCCTGCCGGATACCGGCAAACGGCAGGCCCCGCGCGATGCCGAGATCATGGTGGCGGATGGAACGCCCCTGTGGAAAGTATCTGCCGATGTCTCGCCCAAGTTGATCTCCAGCGCCCGCGAGGAGGCCCGAAACCGTGAGGAAAATGAGCGCCTTCGATTGCTCTATGTGGCTCTAACACGGGCAGAAAAGTGGTTAATCGTGGCCGCTGCTGGGGATGTCGGGAAGGATGGAACCAGCTGGTATCAGATGGTCGACGCCGCGATGGAGCGCGCAGGCGCGACACAGATAGAGGGGTCGCTGACACGGCGACTGGCCCATGGCGATTGGCAGGGGTTGCCGCTGGTCGAACGCAGCGAACACGCCGAGCCAAGTCAGGACCTGCCTGCGTACTTCAAGCATCCCGCCGAGGATCCACCCTCGGAACCAGAAACCCTCAGCCCCTCAGATCTTGGCGGGGCAAAAGCGCTGCCCGGTGATGCGGGGCAGGATGAAGAGGCCGCAAAGCTGCGCGGCACCCGATTGCACCTGCTGCTGGAACATCTTCCCGCCGCGCCCCAGGATGACTGGCCCATGCTGTGCGCGCGGGTTCTACCCGATATGCAAGAACAGACTAGGGCCGAGTTGTTGTCTGAGGTCACTAAGGTACTGACAGCGGATCACCTGCAACCAGTCTTCGCGTCGGATGCGCTGACCGAGGTTCCCGTTTCAGCCGAACTGAACGGAAGGCGGATGCATGGTGTCATCGACCGGCTGATCATAACGGATACCGAGGTGCATGTGGTTGATTTTAAAACAAATACCACGGTGCCCGACGAGACTGAAGCCTGCCCCGAAGGCCTGTTGCGACAGATGGGGGCCTACGCGCAGGCGTTAAGCCAGATTTACCCGGACAAAACCATCCGTACCGCCATCCTGTGGACGCGGACGGCCGCGTTGATGTGGCTGCCACACGATCTTGTGACGCAATCGCTGACCCGCGCCCAGATATCTTGACCTTACCCGACGCGGCACCTACGTTCCTTTCCCGAGTTTACCCCATTCAGGAGACAGAATATGTCGACCGTAGCCGTTACCGACGATACCTTTGATGCCGAAGTCAAGAACTCGACCGTTCCCGTGGTTGTGGACTTCTGGGCGGAATGGTGTGGTCCTTGCAAACAGATCGGCCCCGCACTGGAAGAACTGGCCGCTGAGTATGGCGACAAGGTGAAAATCGCCAAGGTGGACGTGGACAGCAACCCGAACGCAGCCGCTGCGATGGGCGTGCGCGGCATCCCCGCGCTGTTCATCTTCAAGGACGGTCAGGTTGTCTCGAACCGCGCGGGCGCAGCACCCAAAGCGGCGCTGCAAAGCTGGATCGACGAATCCATCTGATCAGGATTGGAATGCGAATATTCAAAGGCGCCCCGAACCGGGCGCCTTTTTTATGACCCTTTTTTGACCCTGAGGTTTTGATGGCAAAAACACGAGTACTTGTGGAGTTTGGTATGGGCACGTCCCTGCGGCGTGAGGATTATACCGAGGCCGCCTTGCGCGCGATCAAGGATGCGCTGTGGCACAACTCGGTCAATATGGCTGAGCTGTTCGATTTTCCCAAAGAGGCGATGATCATTGATGCCGAAATCGGCGTGCAGCAACCCGATAAAGTGGACCGTGAGGCGCTGAAGGCCGTGTTCCCTTATGGTCAACCGAACATCACGGTCACCCGAGGTGGGCTGGACATCGACAAACCGCATGCCGATGGCCACACGGTGATCGCAAGCGCCGCCATCATCGTTTCATTCGACATGGAGCCCGTGCAATGAGTGAGAAACGTATCATTCTTGAGATGGGCACCGGCAACGACCTCTATGGGCAGGACTATACCAAGGCCGCGCGGCGGGCAGTACAGGATGCGCTGCATCATTCCTCGATCACTCTGTTTTCGCGCTTGGGCGTGGACCACAAAGAGATGCGCGTCGTGGTGACAATTGGCGTGCAAGAGCCCGAGGCCGTGGATTGCGATCTGGTCGCGCTGGATTTGCCGCGGGGCAGGGCCGAGGTGCGGGCTGTGTTTGGTGGGCTGGACGTCGAGGATAGCGATGCAGGCACCCGTCACGTTATCGCAACCGCAGCGGTTGAGGCCTATTTGCCTGATATGTCGGGGAAATACAGGCTAGTATGAAAAAGAAAAAGCCGCTCGGACGAGCGGCTCATCTTTACTACGGCTGATCTGAAACGGATCAGATGGTGATGATGTCTTTGCGGGTCAGACCGATATCTTCCAGCTGAGCGTCGCTCAGTTGCGACAACGCCTTGCGTGTCTTACGAGTTTCGTTCCACTCAACCGCTTTTTCGAAAGCCACAGTGAACGCGTCCACTACGTGCAGGATGGTAGCTGCTCCGAGCGGCGCAGTGTTTTGTGCAGTATTTGCCATTTGCGCAGTCCTTCAAACTGAAACAGCCGACCCAATGTCGGTTGTAAGCCTCATGTAGTGCAGGGGTCTGAGTCTCACAATTGCCAGTCTGGTAGACCCGATCTGCGTTTCTTGCATATCTTTTGGGCAGTTTGTGAACAGTTGCGTTGGCGCTGGCTCCGGCCCATATAGGGTCCCAGTGATGAACGGAGGCCCTGATGGCAGACAGCGATTTTCCCGGTTGGCATGGCACAACGATCATTGGCGTCAAGAAAGACGGCCAGGTGGTGATTGCCGGGGACGGACAGGTCAGCCTGGGTCAGACCGTGATCAAGGGCACCGCCCGCAAGGTCCGCCGCCTGTCACCCGGTGGATTCGAGGTTGTGGCAGGCTTTGCCGGATCGACGGCGGATGCGTTCACTCTGCTCGAGCGGCTGGAGGCCAAGCTTGAGGCCACCCCGGGCCAACTGGCGCGCGCCTCAGTCGAGCTGGCAAAGGACTGGCGCACCGACAAATACCTGCAAAAGCTGGAAGCGATGCTGATCGTCACCGATGGCAAGGACTTGCTGGTGATCACCGGGGCAGGGGACGTGCTGGAGCCGGAGCACAACGTGGCCGCCATCGGATCGGGCGGCAACTTCGCCCTCGCCGCTGCGCGCGCGATGATGGACAGCGACAAGCCCGCCGAAACAGTTGCACGCGAAGCCATGGCGATTGCCGCAGATATTTGCGTCTATACCAACGGCAACCTGACGGTCGAGGAGATCTCAGGTCAGTAGTGCCTTGATCTCTTTGCCTTTCCAGCGACGGTGCATTCCGATCAGGCCGAAGATCGCGGCGATGATCACGATGTAGTAGGGCACGCGGATGTCAATGCTCATCAGCCCGCCGCCGATCAGGGACATGATCCCTCCGGCCAGGCAGAAGACTGCGGTGGTCACACCCATGACCCAACCCTGATCCGCCTCACTGACGCTGGACGAAAACAGGCCCAGAAGGGTCGGGTATGAAACACCGAAAAAGAAGTAGAAGAAGAAGACCGGAACGTAACTCAGCGCGCCGCTGGGGCTGAAGGCGAACGCAAAGCCGCAGATCACCATTGTGATCAGTGAGACATAGATGATCTTGTGCTTGCTGAACCTCTCTTGCGCGGGTTTCACAAGGAAGGTGCTGGAAAAGGCCAGCGCAAAGCCGATGACGACCATAGCCATGCTGCCTCCGATTACGCCATAGCCGAAACGGCTGGTCAGGAAATTGTCGACGAACACATAAAAGGTGACGTTGGCGATCATGAAGAACGAGTAGACCGGCAGAATTTTCAGGACCATCGGGTGACCGCGCACAGCGATCAGGCTGTCGGTGATATCGCGCGGACGAAAGACAAAGGGCGCGCGTTCGCTGCGGGTGTCCTTGAAGAAGGCCAGCACGAGGAAAATGGCGATCAGCACCAGAACGAAGGCACCGTAGAAGGGTGTTCTCAGCGTGGCAAAGCTGCCCAGTAGGGCAGAGTCCGACAGGACGGCGCCGATGATCGGCCCTCCGACAAGGCCAAAGCTGACGCCGGTCACGATATACCCCATATTGCGGTCACGATCGGCAGCATCGGTGCTACCGTCAATCATCGCCGCTTGAGCGATGGGCTGATTGCCAGCCGTAAAACCAGTGATCGACCGGCCCAGGATCAGCAGCAACAGACTATCGAGGTAGAGCGAGGCGATCGTAATCGCGTAGCCTGCCAACGCTCCGCCCAGACAGACCAGAAGCGCGTTCTTGCGCCCAATGGAATCCGAGACTTTCGAGACGTAAACGACCCCCAGAAACCACGACAGGAAGAAACACCCAATCACCAGCCCATAGTAGAAATGGCGACGGCCGTCGGGTGTGCCTTCAGGCAGAAAACCGGATTTCGTCTCCATAATCAGAGAGTTGATGATCGGAAAGACAAGCCCCTGTCCGATCAGGTCCACAAACACCACAAACAGCAGGGTGATCTTGGCAATCTTGGTCATGAAAAACGCCCCCGGTTCCAATAACTTGGGGCGAGTGTAACAGACAGTTGTGCCGTTACCTAACGATGTGTCAGAGGCCGGAGAACCCGACCTCTGACGGCGCGATTACTTCAGCGATGCTACGCCCAGAGGTACTCCGGCGACCTCGCACCAGATGTATACTTCGTTGTATCCCGACACATCCATGGTCGGCGGGACTGCATAGGATTGCTTACCTGCAAGGTGCAGCAGCGCGCCGAGTTTGCTGTCAGGGGCGTAAGTGCCGTCTTTCCCAAATGCGACGCGCGGGTCGGGGCCGTTGTCCAGCGAAAAGTCCTCGCCCAGTTCAACGATGTAGCGGTCGCCATCCTTGACCAGTTTTACCGAACCGGTGGTGATGTGGTTCGAACGGCCCTCGAACGTGCCTTTCTTTTTGGCTCCACCGGCCACAGCACTGGTGGTGCTAGCCAAGGTAAGGGCCGCGCCGGTGGCAGCAGCTTTCACAAAAAGAGAACGACGAGTCATCATGATGCGGTATCTCCATAAGATAGATGCGGGCCTGTGTGCCCGTCGCCATTTTTTATGCCGCACGCGACCCTCGCATGGCGATTCACATCACTACGAATATCCGTGTGTCTTCTGTGAGTTGTCGTGATGTTTTCGTGATCGGCTTGTGTTTTCGCGACGTATGATTAGGTTCCGCTTCGAAACAGACGGATAAAACACATATGACCGACCTGACCCCGCGCGAGATTGTCTCGGAACTGGACCGCTTCATCATCGGGCAAAAAGACGCCAAACGCGCCGTGGCCGTGGCTCTGCGCAACCGCTGGCGACGCAAGCAGTTGGCCGATGATATCCGGGATGAGGTCTACCCCAAGAACATCCTGATGATCGGCCCCACCGGCGTCGGAAAAACCGAAATCAGCCGCCGTTTGGCCAAACTGGCCCGCGCGCCCTTCATCAAGGTCGAGGCCACCAAGTTCACTGAAGTCGGCTATGTCGGTCGCGACGTGGAACAGATCGTGCGCGATCTGGCCGATGCCGCGATCATCCAGACCCGCGAATACATGCGTGAAGACGTGAAAGCCCGCGCCCATCAGGCCGCCGAGGATCGCGTGATCGAAGCGATTGCTGGCACCGATGCCCGCGAAGCGACCCGTGAAATGTTCCGCAAAAAGCTGAAATCGGGTGAGCTGGACGACACAGAGATCGAACTTGAAGTCTCGGACACCTCAAACCCGATGCCGATGTTCGACGTACCCGGCCAGCCCGGCAGCCAGATGGGCATGATGAATCTAGGCGATATCTTCGGCAAGGCGTTTGGCGGCCGCACGGTTAAAAAGAAAGTAACAGTGGCCGAAAGCTATGACCTGTTGATCGGGGAAGAGGCCGACAAGCTGCTGGACGACGAAACCGTCAACCGCGTGGCACTGGAGTCGGTCGAACAGAACGGCATCGTGTTTCTGGACGAGATCGACAAGGTTTGCGCGCGCGCAGAAGCGCGCGGCGGCGATGTCAGTCGCGAAGGGGTGCAGCGCGATCTGCTGCCTCTGATCGAGGGCACGACCGTGTCCACAAAACATGGCCCGGTGAAAACCGACCATATCCTGTTCATTGCCTCGGGCGCGTTCCATATCGCCAAACCCTCGGACCTGTTGCCCGAGCTTCAGGGTCGTCTACCGATCCGGGTGGAGTTGCGCGCGCTGACAGAAGAGGATTTCGTCCGCATCCTGACCGAGACGGACAACGCGCTGACCCTCCAATACACCGCCCTTATGGGCACCGAAGAGGTCACCGTCAGCTTCACCGATGACGGCATCGCGGCGCTGGCCAAGATTGCAGCGGATGTGAACCAAACCGTAGAAAACATCGGCGCGCGGCGGCTTTACACGGTGATGGAGCGTGTGTTCGAAGAACTCTCGTTCACCGCGCCCGATCAGGCCGGAACCGAGATCACGGTGAACGCGCAATTCGTAGATGACAATCTGGGTGAGTTGACGAAATCAGCTGACCTCAGCCGTTACGTATTGTAACAAATCTAGCTGTATTTCGCCGCCGATTTGGCGGCGAATTTCCGTTCCGGCTGGACCTTGCACCAGAAACTGGTAACCGTGACTCAAACTCTGTTTCTTTGAGGGTTGAGCCGTGTTGCGTTTGAGTATTGCCTTTCTTGCTGTTGCTACACTGAGCGCTTGCGTCGACAGAACTGCGCAGGTGACAGTGCCATCCGCGTTGAATGTGGGGTCCGCAGAAACCGTCTATGCGGCCACAACCCGGGGGCGGAACCCCGACGGGACGTTCAACGCCGATCGCGGCGAGCGGGTTCAGTACCACAAAATGACGGTCTCGATCCCGCCAAACCGCACGCCGGGCACGCTGGAGTTTTCTTACGCAAATCCGAAACCGGAAAAGCAGTTTGTTCTGGCCAACACAACGGACCTGTCCGGACCGCGTGAGCTGGCAAACCAGCTGCGCGGAGAGGACGATGTGTCGATCTTTGTGCACGGGTATAACTCGACCCATACCGAGACCGCGTTTCGCGCGGCGCAGTTGGCGCATGATCTGGATATTCCCGGATCGGTCCTGATTTACTCCTGGCCCAGTCAGGCGCGCGGGGCAGGGTATGCCTATGATCTGGACAGCATGCTGTTTGCCCGCGACGGGTTGGAGAAGACAATCCGGGATCTGAAATCCATCGGCGTGAAACGGGTTGTGCTGGTCGCCCACTCTATGGGCGGTGCCCTGTCGATGGAGATGATGCGTCAGGCCGAGCTTCGCTCCCCCGGCTGGTCACGGCGCAACCTTGATGGCGTGTTCCTGATCTCGCCCGATCTAGATATTGACGTGTTTCGTTCGCAAATGGACAGCATAAAAACTCCGCCCGATCCCTTTGTCGTGATGATATCGCAAAAGGACAAAATCCTGAATATCTCGGCCCGGATTCGCGGTACACCGGGGAGTGAACGGCTGGGCAATATCAGCACCATCGAGGCGTTGGCCGAGTATCCGATCGAGGTGATCGACGCGACCGCGTTCAACAGCGATGCCGAGTCCTCGCATTTCGTTGCTGCAACTTCACCCGCCTTGCTGTCGCTGCTCAGTTCGGCCCGGCGTGTTGGAAACACCCTTGGAAACCGACGCCGGGGCATCGACTATTTGATCCCCAACAGTCAACGCAACCCCTCGGGTGCGACCGAGGTTGTTCTGTCTGAGACCGGACAGGCGCAGGTCGCTACTCAGTAGGATTCAAGGGTTTGCCAGAGGGTCTCTAACTATTTCGGTCGGCGGGCTGAGCCTAGCGGACCCGTCTCAGATAGACGTAGTAGGCACCATCCCCACCGTGACTGATATGCGCAGGTGTCACCTGCATCACCGCCTGCGCCAGAGGCGGGATGGACAGCCAATGTGGCACCTGATTGCGCAACACACCGCGCGGGGTCGGGATCGGCCCTGGCTCATCGCGGTCTTTTCCCTTGCCGGTGATCACCAGAACCAGGCGTTTGCCCTGCGCCTGCGCTGTAAGCACAAATCGCACAAGTGCCGGATGCGCGGTGTCTATCCGCATCCCGTGCAGGTCAAGCTTGCCCTCGGGCTTTAGCTTACCACGCTTCATGCGGCCAAAGGCCTTTGTGTCCATCTGAACGGGGGCGGCGCGCAGCGTCTCGGTGATCGACGGCTTCAAGCGATTGGAAGAAGGCTTGGAAGGTTGGTTCTGCCCTAACTCGAACGCCTCGATCCGGGCTTTTGGCAGTTTCTTGGGCGTGGGTTTGGGCAGAGTTGTCGGATGCACGGTCTGAGGGATCTCGGGGTGCAGCCGCTCAGCCTGTTTGGCGACCTTGCGCCACAGCTCGATCTCATCGCTGGTCAGTTTGCGCCGGGTCATCAGTAGTCATCCGTCGCCATGGCAAAGGCGCGTTGGATAGGCAACAGCACGACCATGCGACCGGGGTCTTTCAACCGGCCAGCAGCTTGCCCGGCCTCGTCGCCCGTTCCAAAGAAGATATCGGCCCGCTGCGCACCCTTGATCGCAGCGCCAGTATCCTGCGCGATCATCAGGCGGCGCAAGGGCTTCTTGCCGTCTTTCTCAACCCAAACCGGGGCACCGAGCGGCGTATAGGCCGGATCGGCCGCGATGCTGCGCATAGTCGTGATCGACCGGTTCATGGCACCCAAAGGTCCCAGTTCCGGTGCAACCCGGCTGACCTCGCGAAAGAACACGTATGATGGGTTGTGGAACAAAAGCTCTGCCCCGGCTTCGGGGTTCTTGCGTACCCAAGCCTGGATCATCTGCGCGCTGACCGCATGGGCACCCAAAGCGCCGCGCCGGACCAGCTCAACCCCGATGGAACGGTAGGGCTGCCCGTTCGCGCCACCATATCCCACACGCAAGGCACCGCCGTCCGGCAGTCGCACCCGGCCAGAGCCCTGAATTTGCAGAAAGAACAGCTCAACCGGGTCATCGACCCAGGCGATCTCAAGCCCGCGGCCCTGCATCACGTCGCTGGTCAGGATCTCGCGCCGGCTGAGCCACGGCCCGTCCCGCGCCTCGGGCGGCATCTTGTAGATCGGATACTTGAAACGATCCGTCCGGGTTCTGGAGCCGTCAAGCTCTGGCTCAAAATACCCGGTAAAAAGACCGTCCTTACCATCTTCGACCAAAACGGGCCGGAAGAAGAGTTCAAAGAAAGACCGCGCGGCATCCCCCTCATAGGTCCGGGCGACACCGCAAAGCGCACGCCAATCCGGGTCGTTCAGATCGCCGCAAGTGTTCAGAAAAACGGAAAGGGCCGCGCCGTGGTCATCCTCGGCCCAGCCCTGCAAGTCGTCAAACGACAGAACGGATCGCGTCGCCTCGGCTCCGGCGGCGCTGGCAGTGGTCATCGCACCCACCAGAATAAGCGACCGGAGCGTGGCAATCATGCGTCCGTGGCAACAAGCAGCCAGTTTGGATCGTCCTTGCCCATCACGCGGGCAAAGGTCCAGCTGTCCTTTTGGCGTTTCACGGTATTCGGGTTGCCTTCGATGATGTCACCACCACGATCCCGCACGACCGAGGTCAGCTCACCAATGAATTTCATTGTGATTTCGGCCTCATTCGTATCCTTGTCAAAGGATACATCGGTCAGGGTAGTTTCACGCACGCCGATAAACTCGGCCTCGATTGTCAGGCCTTGATCTTCGCGGGCGGATACAACCGAGACGAAGGTCTCGAACACATCTTCGGCAAGGAAGGGCTGGATCTCATCCAGGTTGCCCTTCTCAAAACCCATCACGATCATCTCATAGGCGCCACGGGCACCCTGAACAAATTCACTGACCGAGAAACTGGGCTCAACCCGCTTCATCGCGGCCAGGGTCTGCGCTTGCTCGCTGTCTTCGGGGACGTGATCGGTGATGTCATGATCCGGACCGCCTTCGATCACCTCGAAATCACGACGGGACGCGCCCGCATCGGGCTGATGCGGAACAGGGGGTTTTTCGAAACCTTCACGCGTTCCCAGCACGCTTTTCAAACGCAGGATCAGGAAAACGGCAATTCCGGCCAGTACCAGCAACTGGATCATGGGTTCGTTCATTTCATCCTCTTTTCAGAACCGAGACTTTGTGTACGCGGCCTCCTGCCACTATGTAGGTGACAGTTGGTGGCAAGTCCACAGTTCGGCCATAGGTAAAGGATAACGCAAATGTACCTGTTCTTGGCATTTTTATTGGTTCCGATCCTCGAGATCGCCCTGTTCATTCAGGTTGGCGGTCTTATCGGCCTGTGGCCAACCCTTGCCATCGTGGTTCTGACGGCAGTTTTGGGCACCACATTGGTACGGACACAAGGTCGCATGGCGCTTGGGCAATTGCAGCAATCCTTCGCCACTCTGGACGACCCGACCGAGCCCTTGGCACATGGCGCAATGATCCTTTTGTCCGGCGCGTTGCTGCTGACACCTGGTTTTTTCACCGATGCCGTTGGGTTTGCACTGTTAATCCCCGGCGTGCGGATCGCGGTTTTCCGCTATCTGAAGTCCAAGGTGACCGTGACCCAGTTCCAGATGGGGCCCGGCGCGGGCTTTCAACAACCGCGCGAACCGTTTGATCAGGGCGACGTGATTGACGGCGAGTTTACCGAGGTTCGCCCGCGCAAGGACCCCTCGAAACCGTCTAAATGGGTGGAAGGCCCCCACCAGCATTGAGGTGCCGCGCGCAACTTGCTAAGCAGTGTCGAATTTCATTTTTGGAGTAGATCCATGGCCGAAGAAAACGCTGCAGAAAACACTGCGGCCCAAGCCGCCCCTCAGGTTCAGATGCGCGTTCTGGGACAGTTCATTCGCGATATGTCCTTTGAAAACGTCATGGCGCAAAAAGGCGTGTCCGGTGACGTACAGCCCGAGATTCAGGTTCAGGTGAACCTGGACGCGAAAAAGCGTCAGGTCGAGCATCAGTACGAAGTTTCAATCAAGCTGAAGCTGACCTCGAAAGCCAAAGGCATGGACGATGTCCTGTTCCTGTGCGAGCTGGACTATTGCGGGCTGTTCCACGTGGAAGGCGTGCCAGAAGATCAGCTGCACCCGTTCCTGATGATCGAATGCCCGCGCATGCTGTTCCCGTTCCTGCGCCGTATCGTAAGCGACGTCACTCGTGACGGTGGCTATCCGCCGGTGAATCTGGACAACATTGATTTCGTTGCACTTTACCGCAACGAGCTGATGCGCCGTCAGGCCGCTCAGGCGGAACAGGCCGAGCAGACCGACGCCTAAATCCCTTGACCCGTGCCTGACCGGATCAGGCGCGGGTCCACAGGGCGCTTGCGCCCAGTTTCTCGACAAATGCCTCATGCGCTGCGCGCTCATCCTCGGTGATCCGGGATGGCAGAGGCGTTGTGCGCGGTGTCGGACGCCAGTCATCTGCACCCCCCGCGCCGGACGCGGCGGAAGTGGACAGGCCGAAATCCGGTTGGCGTCCTCCGATCAGCTCAAGATAGACCTCGGCCAGGATCTCCGAGTCCAAAAGCGCGCCGTGCAGCACCCGGTTCAAGTTGTCGATATTGAACCGCCGGCACAGCGCATCCAACGATGCCGGAGAGCCCGGAAACCGTTTGCGCGCGATGGCGAGTGTATCGAGCGCCTGGTCCATCGGAATCGGTGGCAGGCCCATCCATTTCAGCTCGGCGTTCAGGAACTTCATGTCGAAGGAAGCGTTGTGGATCACCAGTTTCGCGTCGCCGACAAACTCGCGAAACCCTTGACCGACCTTGGCAAAAACCGGTTTGTCTTTCAGCGTAACCTCGCCCTTTTCGGGTGGGCGCGGGGTTTCCAGCAGGTCGGGACCGATGCCATGTACGCCAAACGCCTCTTCCGGCATACCGCGTTCCGGGTTGATATAGACATGATAGGTCTCGCCCGTGGCCACATGGTTCCACAGCTCAACCGCGCCGATCTCGACAATCCGGTCACCGCTTTCAGGATCAAAGCCCGTGGTTTCGGTATCGAGTACAATCTCACGCATCAGCCATCCCCGCCCGTATCTGTCTGACCACATCCTGCACCTGCGCGCGGGCATGGTCCAGTGTGTCGGTGTCTATCACATAGTCCGAGCGCGCACATTTCTCGTCATTCGGCATCTGCTTGGCGCGGATTTGCTCAAACTGCGCCTCGGACATCGTGCCGCGTTCCATCACCCGGCGTTTTTGTTCGTCAGCCGATACCCGAACGCAGGCGACCGCATCCATCGCGGCATCACCGCCCGTTTCGAACAGAAGGGGGATGTCGAACACCAGAATATCGGCCGCGGCACTTTCGCGAAACGCGGCGCGATCTGCGGCGACCAGAGGATGAACGATCGCCTCAATCTGTTTCAACGCAGAACTGTCTTCGGAAATAATCCGTTTTAAAGCGTCGCGGCTAACTGCGCCTTCCACGACAGCCGACGGAAAACCCTCACCCATCGGCCCAACTGCCGCGCCACCTTTGGCATAGAGACGATGCACCGCCGCATCCGCATCCCAAAGCGCGCAGCCTTCATCGACGAACATCTGCGCCGTGGTGCTTTTGCCCATCCCGATCGAGCCTGTCAGACCAAGCGCAAACCTCATGCCAGAACGGCCGCGCGCAAATCGTCATTGACCTCCGGGCGCAGGCCGAACCAACGTTCAAAGCCCGGAACTGCCTGATGCAGCAACATGCCCAGCCCATCGACCACGGTGCATCCGGCTTCTTCCGCCGTTTCCAACAGGTTGGTCTTGAGCGGCGCGTAGACAAGATCGGTCACCACCACGCCCGGCTGCAACCCATCCAATGGCACCCGCAGCTCAGGCTGGCCCTGCATGCCTAGAGATGTCGTGTTCACAACAAGTTCCGCGTTCTCGATCACGTTGCCGGCCTGCACCCAATCCACAACTGTGATGCGCTGGCCAAATTCTTCTTTCAGATGATCGGCACGGGCGCGGGTGCGGTTGGTCAGCAGAATCTCGGGCACACCTGCATCCGCCAGCGCTTGCAACACCGCGCGTGCCGCTCCGCCTGCACCAAAGACCACGGCGGGGCCATCCTTGGCGTTCCAATCCGGTGCGCCGGCACGCAGGTTCTCCATGAACCCATACCCATCGGTGTTGTCCGCATGGATCGAGCCATCCTCGCGGAATACCAGCGTATTCGCGGCCCCGATCACGGTCGCCCGGTCTGAGACGTGGTCTGCAATACGCAAGGCAGCCTCTTTATGCGGTACCGTCACGTTTGTTCCCACAAAACCGGCCTTGGGCAGGGTGCGCAGGACGGTCTCCAGATCAGCCGGGGCGACGTCCATGGGGACGTAGTGCCCCTCTAGCCCGTAGGTCTTCAGCCAGTGCCCATGCAATTTGGGCGAGCGGGAATGGCCCACCGGGTGCCCGATCACTCCGGCCAGAGGAATCTTGTGGTCCGTCATTGATCAATCACCCCTTTGACAGCCAGATAGTTGAGCAGCTCCAACAGTGGCATACCCAAAACGTTAAAGTAATCACCGTCAATGGTGGCGAACAGGCGGACGCCTTCTTCCTCGAGCTTATATGCACCCACCGCGTGGCGGATGCTGTCCCAGTTGCGGTCGACATAGTCTCGCAGGTAGGCATCCGAGCTCATCCGCATCCGCAGGCGCACCTGACCGACATGGCGCCAGATCGGCTCTCCGTCCTGATAAATCACCGCTGCGGAGAGCAGCATGTGCCGCTTGCCCCGCATCATCTTCAACTGGGCAAAGGCATCCTCGGGCGTCTGAGGTTTCGACAACAGCTGCCCATCGAAATCCAGCACCTGATCGCAGCCCAGCACCATCGCTCCGGGTGTTTTGTCACTCACCTTGCGCGCTTTCATTTCCGCCAGCGCATCGGCAATATCACGCGGCGAGGCGCCCTCAGTCAGCAAGGCGCGCTTTATGCTATCCTCGTCCACGCGGGCGATCTGAACAGAGAAAGGCACGCCTGCATTTTCCAGCAACTGCGCGCGAATGGAGGATCCTGAGGCCAGGACGATGGGGACAGACATGTGGACAACCCCGTGGGCAAATCGTTGAGCGGTCTTGGACGCTTTGTATGGTTTTCAGATTGACACGCAAGCCCGGGAATTTCGCGAGAAACTTCCCTGAGTCGCTCAAACATCATCCAGCCGGGGTAAGGATAACTTCGAAACAGCGGATAACCGGGAAATCTGGATTTATTCAAGGTGTTATCCCCAGATACATCCTCGGAATTCAGAACTAACTATATGTTTTAATTTGATTATTTTTGAAATTCACAGAATCGCTCAAATCTCGTGCAAAACTGTCCACTTGGGGAAAACCAATGGGTAAAAAAGTAATCCACGGATTTTACCTACCCTACAAAACCATCTTCCTTTCTTCTTTCTTATTTTTTTATTAGGGAGAGTTCCGAGAAGCACCCGGAGCCAAGATGACTGATCTTCTTTTCACGATTTACCCGTGGGTGAAGTCCCTTCATATCATGGCGGTGATTTCGTGGATGGCAGGACTGTTCTACCTTCCTCGTCTGTTCGTCTATCACGTAGAAAAAGCGCAAGCGGTTAACGGGGCCGAGACTATCTTCTTTGAAATGGAAGAGAAGCTGCTGCGCGTGATCATGCGCCCCGCGATGATCGTGGCCTGGGTTTGTGGTCTGATCATGGTGTTCACGCCGGGTATCGTCGGCTGGGATTTTGCATGGCCCTGGCTCAAAGGCGCAGCCGTGATTGGCATGACCTGGTTTCATCATTGGCTGATGGCCCGCCGCAAAGATTTCGCTGAGGGGCGAAATAAGCTCACTGGGCGGCAGTATCGCATGATGAACGAGGTTCCGACCGTTCTGATGGTTATCATCGTTCTCGCGGTCATTCTGAAGTTCTGAGGGCCGTTCCAGCAAGGGCCTGTTTGACTCCGCAGATTGACACAACTATGTAGGAGTCAACACGCCCGTCCGGGCGGCGTCTTTTCCGTACTGAAATTCCACTTCGAACCGCAATCCGCGGTGAAGGTATGCATCATGTCCAATGAATCCCTGAATCTGGCCGACCTGAAAGCCAAAAGCCCCAAAGACCTTCTGGCAATGGCCGAAGAGCTGGAGATCGAAAACGCCTCGACCATGCGTAAAGGCGAGATGATGTTCCAGATTCTGCGCGAACGCGCGGATGAGGGCTGGACCGTTGGCGGTGATGGCGTTCTGGAAGTCCTGCAAGACGGCTTCGGCTTCCTGCGCTCGCCTGAGGCGAACTATCTGCCGGGTCCGGACGACATCTATGTCTCGCCTGACATGATCCGCCAGCATTCGCTGCGGACCGGTGACACCGTTGAAGGCGAAATCAAAGCGCCCGACGATAGCGAGCGCTACTTTGCGCTGACGAAGGTCACCAAGATCAACTTTGAAGATCCTGAGAAGGCCAAGCACAAAATCCTGTTCGACAACCTGACGCCGCTCTATCCGGATGAGCGCCTGAAGATGGAGATCGAGGACCCAACCATCAAGGACAAGTCGGCCCGTGTGATCGACCTGGTCTCACCCATCGGTAAAGGCCAGCGGTCGCTGATCGTGGCACCTCCGCGGACCGGTAAGACGGTGATCCTGCAGAATATCGCGCACTCGATCGAACAGAACCACCCGGAGTGCTACTTGATCGTCCTGCTGATCGACGAACGCCCGGAAGAGGTGACCGACATGCAGCGCTCGGTGAAGGGTGAGGTCGTGTCCTCGACCTTCGATGAACCTGCAACGCGCCACGTCGCCGTGTCCGAGATGGTGATCGAAAAAGCCAAGCGTTTGGTTGAACATAAACGAGATGTTGTTATTCTCCTCGACTCGATCACAAGACTTGGTAGAGCATTTAACACTGTGGTCCCATCCTCGGGTAAAGTTCTAACCGGTGGTGTGGACGCGAATGCTCTGCAACGGCCCAAGCGGTTCTTTGGTGCGGCGCGGAACATCGAAGAGGGTGGCTCGCTGACCATCATCGCCACCGCGCTGATCGATACCGGCAGCCGGATGGACGAAGTCATCTTCGAAGAATTCAAAGGCACGGGTAACTCGGAAATCGTTCTGGATCGGAAGATCGCAGACAAGCGCGTATTTCCGGCGATTGACATCCTTAAGTCCGGTACGCGGAAAGAGGACCTTCTGGTCGACAAGGGCGATCTGGCGAAGACCTTTGTTCTGCGCCGCATCCTCAACCCGATGGGCACCACCGACGCAATCGAGTTCCTGTTGTCCAAGTTGAAACAGACGAAGACCAACGGCGAGTTCTTCGATTCGATGAACACCTGACACAGGTCTTAATCCAAGCGAGGCCTTCGAATGGATACGATATTCGCCTTGGCCAGCGCGCAAGGCAAAGCCGGTGTGGCGGTCATCCGCCTCTCTGGTCCTGACGCGCATCGTGCGGCGGCTGGGATGAGCGGCCGCGTCCTTCCGGCGCGTGGGATGTCTTTGCGGACTTTGCGGGATGCTGACGGGGCTCGTCTCGATGATGGGTTGGTGTTGACTTTCAAGGCTCCCGCCAGCTTCACCGGTGAAGATGTGGCTGAGCTGCAGATTCACGGAAGTACGGCCTCGGTCAATGCCGTCATGCGCTGCTTGTCGGACACGAACGGTCTGCGCCTTGCCGAACCCGGAGAGTTCACCCGCCGAGCGTTGGAAAACGGCAAGATGGATTTGGCCCAGGTCGAAGGCCTTGCCGATTTGATCGACGCCGAGACGGAAGCCCAACGCAAACAGGCGCAAACGATTCTCGCTGGTGAGTTGGGAAACCTGGCCGAGCGATGGAGGAGGGACCTGATCCGCGCTGCCTCTCTGTTGGAGGCAGTGATCGACTTTGCTGATGAAGAGGTTCCAACCGACGTTACCCCTGAGGTGCGCGACCTGATCTCGGGCGTTATGGCTGATTTGAAGCGCGAAGCAGATGGCGTTCAGATCGCGGAACGCATCAGAACCGGCTTTGAAGTTGCAATCGTCGGCCTTCCCAACGCGGGCAAGTCCACCTTGCTGAATGCTCTGGCAGGTCGAGATGCCGCGATAACATCAGAATATGCCGGGACAACGCGTGATGTCATCGAGGTTCGTATGGATCTGGCAGGACTCCCAGTGACACTACTGGACACTGCCGGGCTGCGTGATACGGACGACCACGTTGAAAGCCTTGGTATCGCATTGGCTAAGAAACGCGCTGAATCTGCTGATTTGCGTGTTTTTCTTTCTGACGACCCGTTGAATCTTGGTGTTGATATTCAGCCAGATGATATTCAGGTGGCACCGAAAGCGGACCTTCGAAACTCAGAAGACGGTGGGGTTTCCGGGAAAACGGGTCAGGGGATTGATCAACTTATCTTCAACATATCGCGTGTACTAAGTGATCGTACCACTAGTCATGGTATTGCGACACGAGAACGTCATCGTACTGCTTTGATTAAAGCTTTGGAAGCTCTGACTGCGGCAATGTCGGTTCTGGAATCGGGTCCAGACCTGTATGATATAGCAGCAGAAGAGATGCGCACTGCGATCCGTGCACTTGAATCTTTGGTGGGCAGAATAGGCGTTGAGGATCTGTTAGATGAAATATTCTCGAGCTTCTGTTTGGGAAAATAGGGAGTGTTTCACGTGAAACATTCAGACTTCGATGTAGTCGTCATTGGCGCGGGGCACGCGGGCACCGAGGCTGCGCATGCTGCAGCCCGAATGGGTGTTTCGACAGCATTGGTCACGCTATCTGCCGCAGATATCGGTGTAATGTCCTGTAATCCTGCAATCGGAGGATTGGGTAAAGGCCACTTGGTTCGCGAGATAGATGCTTTGGACGGCGTCATGGGACGTGTTGCAGACCAAGCAGGGATCCAGTTCCGGCTGCTAAACCGCCGAAAAGGGCCAGCGGTTCAAGGCCCAAGGACGCAAGCGGACAGGGCGCTTTACCGAGCAGCGATGCAAAAGGAAACGGATAGGCAAGAAAACCTATCTGTTATTGTTGGCGAAGTCGTAGACTTTCTGATGAATCAGGATCGAGTAGCCGGCGTTAGGTTGGGCGACGGGTCAGAAATCTCGGCAAAGTCAGTCATTCTTACATCAGGTACGTTCCTTCGAGGTGTGATTCACATCGGAGATGTCTCACGACCCGGAGGTCGCATGGGAGATCGCCCTTCCGTCAAATTGGCGGAGCGCTTGGACTCGCATGACCTTCCGACTGGACGTTTGAAAACGGGAACCCCACCGAGGCTGAATGGGCGCACAATAGACTGGTCAGGGTTGGAACGTCAGGACGGCGACGACGAACCAACCTTGTTTTCCTTCCTGTCGACGTCGGTTGTTGCGCCTCAGATTTCGTGTGGGATTACGCATACGAACGCTCGGACACATGAAATTATTGAAAAAAACCTAAGCAAGTCAGCAATGTATGGCGGCCACATAGATGGAGTCGGCCCAAGATATTGCCCTTCAATCGAAGACAAGATTGTTCGGTTTGCAGAGAAAGATTCGCATCAGATCTTCCTTGAGCCCGAAGGGGTGAATGATCACACTATATACCCCAACGGTATTTCAACGTCTCTGCCGCAGGATGTGCAGCTGCAATATGTTCGTTCGATCAAAGGTCTGGAGAATGCTGATATTCTGCAACCCGGTTATGCCATCGAGTACGACTATGTAGACCCCCGTGTCTTATCAGCTTCTTTGGCCTTGCCCGAGATTCCAGGCCTATATCTAGCGGGTCAGATAAACGGAACCACAGGATATGAGGAGGCTGCCGCCCAGGGTATGGTTGCTGGCCTCAATGCGGCTTTGGCTGTTCAGGGTCGGGAACCGATCCATTTCACCCGCGCCGATAGCTATATCGGTGTTATGATAGATGATCTTACCACCCGTGGCGTTGCAGAACCGTATCGGATGTTCACCTCTCGTGCAGAGTTCAGATTGTCACTTCGAGCAGATAATGCAGATCAGCGTTTGACGCCTATTGGATTGCAGTTGGGTTGCGTTGGAAGCAGGCGCCGACACGCTTTCACAAAAAAGATGGATCAATTGAGCGACGCGAAATCTCTTCTGAGCGATAGAACCTATACGCCAAAAGAGGTTTTGGCCGCCGGTATCAATGTCAATCAGGATGGGAATAGGCGTGATGGAATGGCGATTTTGGCTTTTCCGGATGTGGCTTTTGAGGACCTGCTCCCCTTGATACCCGAACTGGACACGGTGACGCCAGAAATCCGGCTTCAGGTCGCTAGGGATGCGTTATACGCAAACTACATCGCACGGCAGCAGCGGGATGTCGAAGCGATGAAGAGGGACGAAGCCTATCAGATTCCCAGGGATTTCGACTATTTTGCTTTGGATGGGCTTTCATCTGAAATGAAGCAAAAGCTGTCTCAGGCAAAACCCGGAAATATTGCTCAGGCCAGTAGGGTAGAAGGTGTTACACCCGCGGCCTTGACCTTGGTTTTGGCAAAACTTCGGCGTGATCAAAAAGTTAAACAAGCATGAAGCCTGAATTTTCCAAGTTTGATGTTTCACGTGAAACATTCGACCGGCTGGATACGTATGTAGAGCTGGTGAAACGCTGGAATGCCAAGATCAACTTGGTTTCAAGAAACAGTCTGGAGGATATCTGGGATCGACATATTCTGGATTCCGTCCAGGTATTCCGATGTGCAACCACCGCAAACACATGGGTTGATATCGGAGCCGGAGGCGGATTTCCGGGGATGGTGTGTGCGATTATGGCACTGGAAGAGTCGCCAAACACCCGTTTCCAATTCGTCGAAAGTGATCAGAGAAAATCAGCATTCCTGAGGAACGTTGCACGTGAATGTGGGGTGACGTGTCAGGTTATTTCAAAACGAATCGAATCCGTTGATCCACTTGAAGCTGATATTCTATCGGCCCGTGCTTTGGCAGATCTGCGCACATTATTGTCCTTTTGTGACAGGCATTTAAGCGAGAACGGTACTGCTTTGTTGCCGAAAGGCGCGAACTGGAAAAAAGAACTGTCAGAGGCTCAGGAAGAATGGAAATTCGATGTTGAGCCGATTACAAGTTTAACAGAGCCCCAAGCCGTAATCCTTAAAATCAAAGGAGTATCTCGTGGTTGATCTTTCTCGTCCTTCAGGGCCCCGGATAATTGCGGTTGCCAATCAGAAGGGCGGAGTTGGGAAAACTACGACGGCGATAAATCTGGCTGCGGGTTTGGCCGAAGCTGGCTGCCGGGTTCTGGTTGTTGATCTCGATCCGCAGGGCAACGCGTCGACTGGATTGGGTGTCGAAGACCGAGATTGGACCACTTATGATCTTATTTTGGACGACGCACCGCTAGAGGCGGTCATACAAGAGACAGAGATAGGTGGTCTTTTCGTCATTCCGGCCACTGTCGATCTGAGTTCGGCGGATATCGAACTCATTTCAAACGAAAAACGCAGCTACTTATTGCATGACGCGTTGCGACAAACCTCAATAGATGGATTCGAGCTGGATTTCGTCTTGATTGACTGCCCACCGTCCTTGAACCTGCTGACGGTGAACGCGATGGTAGCCTCGCATTCGGTTCTCGTTCCATTGCAGAGTGAATTCTTTGCTCTGGAGGGTTTATCTCAATTGATGCTGACGATCCGAGAGGTTCGCCAAACTGCGAATCCAGATCTGAGAATCGAAGGTATTGTGTTGACTATGTATGATAACCGCAACAACTTGTCCCGTCAGGTCGAGAAAGACGCACGTGACAATTTGGGTGAGATGGTTTTTAAGACCAAGATACCCAGAAATGTGCGGGTCAGTGAGGCACCGTCTTACGCGTTGCCAGTTTTGCAATATGACTCGGGCTCGCTTGGGGCGATGGCATATCGTCATCTGGCCCGCGAAGTCATGCACAAGAACAACAAAGTCGCCGCTTAAGCGACAATGAGGAGGGCGACATGAGCGCCAAAAAAGCGAAACCCAGGGGTCTTGGCCGCGGTCTTTCGGCCCTTATGGCGGATGTCACGCAGGAAACCGATGGGCGCTCACCGGCCGAGCCGCGCCGGCCGGACATGACGGTTCCCATCGAAAAGCTGAAGGCGAACCCGAACCAGCCTCGCCGGACATTCCAGCCTGAGCAGTTGGACGAGTTGGCGTCCTCGGTCAAGGAAAAGGGAATCATTCAGCCGTTGATCGTGCGGTCGATCGGTGCTGGAGAGTATGAAATCGTCGCGGGGGAACGTCGTTGGCGCGCTGCGCAAATGGCGCAACTGCATGATATTCCAGTTATTATTCGTGACTTTGATGATACCGAAGTTCTGGAAGTCGCGATTATCGAGAATATCCAACGGGCGGACCTCAATTCCGTCGAAGAAGCGGCTGGTTACAAGCAGCTCATGGATCGTTTCGGCCACACGCAGGAGAAACTGGCCGAGGCTTTGGGTAAAAGTCGCAGCCATATCGCTAACCTCTTGCGGCTTTTATCTCTACCGATGGATGTGCAAGCCCTTGTGATCGAAGGGAAATTGTCCGCGGGCCATGCACGAGCTTTGATCACAGCCGAGAATCCATCCGAGCTGGCCAAGCAGGTCGTGAAAGAGGGGCTTTCGGTGCGAGCCACAGAAGCCCTGGTGAAAAAGCAACAGCAGGATACAGGAGATCGGCCCGCACCGAGGACACGGGATCTGAACGCAGGTAAAGATGCAGATACCCGCGCGTTGGAGAAAGACCTCTCAGCCATCTTGGCGATGAAGGTTTCGATCAATCACAAGGCCGGGACAGAATCGGGCCAAGTTGTATTGACCTATGAAAACCTGGATCAGTTGGACGATCTTTGCGCTAAGCTCAGCCGTTAGGGCGGGTCCAGATAAAGATCATGACGCCGCTCAGAACCACGGCCTGAATAATCAGGACGTAGGACGGTAAAGACAGCAGAACCGAGATGCCAAATACGGCGGCGACCGACACGGTGGCCGCCTTTTTTGCGCTCGGGCGGATCGCACCGGAGCTTTGCCAATCGATAATCATCGGACCAAACACCTGATGTGTTAGAAGCCAATTGTGAAGCCGGGACGATGAGCGGGCAAAGAAAAACGCCGCCAGCAGCAGAAAGGGAACGGTTGGGAGTAGGGGCAAAACCACTCCGACCATGGCAAGCGCGACGCAGAGCAAACCAAGACCGGCCCAAAGGTACTGCATCGGTTACTCCAACAACTCGCGGATGACTGCATTCAGAACGGCACGCCCGTCTTTGGTTGCCTTCAGATGCGTGTCTGACAGCTCTACCATGCCAAGGTCGGTGAGAGATTCGAGCTTGCCTTTGGGGAGAGGATAACCGGAGAGAGTGCTAAACCTCTCCATATCTAGACCTTCAGTTAATCGCAAACACATCATAAGGTATTCAGCTGCCTGTTCCAGCGGAAAAACCTCGGTTCGATCACTTTCTCCGGATCCGTTTGAAACCGCATTTAGCCAGGTATTTGGCGACAAATGAGTCTCCGTCGCGAATTTACGTCCGTTCAAAGTGACACGGCCATGCGCGCCGGGTCCGATGCCAACATAGTCGCCGTAGCGCCAATAGATCTGGTTGTGCTGAGACTCGGACCCGGGGCGGGCATGGTTGGAGACTTCATAGGCTGGCAGTCCGTGCGCCTCGCAGATCTCTTGCGTGGCCAGATACATATCGGCGGCGCGGTCATCCTCGGGCAAACCGCGTAATTTACCGACCGCATAGCGATCCCCAAAGGCGGTGCCTTCTTCGATGGTCAGTTGATAGAGCGACAGGTGATCGACAGCCATCGACAGGGCCTCGATCAACTCGGCTTGCCAAGATTCAAGGGTTTGATGTTGGCGCGCGTAGATCAGGTCAAAACTGACGCGGTCGAAACAGGCGCGGGCGATGTCGAAAGCGGCGCGTGCTTCGGCGACCGTATGGATGCGACCCAAGCGTCGAAGGTCTTCATCGTTCAGTGCCTGCAAACCCATCGATAACCGATTGACGCCCGCGTCACGATAGGCGGCAAAGCGCCCGGCCTCGACCGAGCCGGGGTTGGCCTCGAGCGATATTTCCATGTCGTTGGCGGGCCGCCAGAGGCTGCGGGCTTCGTCAATGACGGCAACAACGGTGTCGGGGTTCATCAGTGACGGGGTGCCACCGCCAAAGAAGATCGTATTGAGAACCCTGTCGGGCGTTTCACCGGCTGATCGGCGCAGTTCGGCTAGATAAGCATCAAGCCATTGTTTTTGATCAATACTTTTAGAAACATGGCTGTTGAAATCGCAATAGGGACACTTGGCCTCGCAAAAGGGCCAATGCACATACAGGCCAAAGCCCCCATTGCGCCAATCATCCGCCAAAGCAGCCCTTCACGAACATCTCCACCGCGCGGCCGCGATGGCTGATCTTGTTCTTTTCCCAACGATCCATCTCGGCAAAGGTAATGTCGTGACCTTCGGGGACAAACATAGGGTCATACCCGAAGCCGTCCTTACCTCGGATTGGCCAGACGAGATGACCGGGTGCGATGCCTTCGAACACTTCGTCATGACCGTCGGGCCAGGCCAGAACCAGCGTGCAGCGAAATTGCGCGGTGCGCGGATGCGCTGCGTTCTTGGCCTCCAGTTCGTCATGTGCACGGGTCATGGCCATCATGAAATCGCGGCCATTGTCGGTTTCGGCCCAATCGGCCGTATAGACGCCCGGCGCACCGTCCAGCGCGTCGATGGTGATCCCGGAATCGTCCGACAGGGCGGGCAGACCGGTGGCCTTGGCGGCAGCATGCGCTTTGATCCGGGCATTGCCGACAAAGGTATCTTCAGTCTCGTCCGGTTCGGGCAGGTTCATTTCTGCCGCGCCAACCACGGTCACGCCAAAGGGGTTGAGGAGATGCGCCATCTCCTCAAGCTTGCCTTTGTTGTGTGTGGCGACCAGTAGCCTGTCGCCGTCGAACTTGCGGGTCATGCTGTGGCGGCCTTTTGGGCGGCTGCCAGCTCACCCACACCTTTTTCGGCCAGATCCATCAGTTGATCCATCTGCGCGCGGCTGAAGACCGAGCCTTCGGCGCTCATCTGTACTTCGATTAGTTTGCCCGAGCCGGTCATGATGAAGTTGCCATCCACGCCCGCCTCGCTGTCTTCGGGGTAGTCGAGGTCCAGAACCGGCTGACCCGCGTAGATGCCGCAAGAAACGGCTGCAACAGGGTCTACCAAGGGGTCTGAGATCACGTCACCCGCTTTCATCAACTTGTTCACGGCCAGCCGCAGCGCGACCCAGCCGCCGGTGATCGAAGCGCAGCGGGTGCCGCCATCCGCCTGGATGACATCGCAATCGACGGTGATCTGGCGCTCACCCAATGCAACCCGGTCGACGCCGGCGCGCAGGGCGCGGCCGATCAGGCGCTGGATTTCTACGGTACGACCGCCTTGCTTGCCCGAGGCTGCCTCACGCCGCATCCGGGTGTTGGTTGCGCGGGGCAGCATGCCGTATTCGGCAGTGACCCAACCAAGGCCCGAACCCTTGATGAAGGGCGGCACGCGATCCTCAATCGTGGCAGTACACAGCACGTGGGTGTCGCCCATCTTGATCAGGCAAGACCCTTCGGCATGTTTGGTGAAGCCTGTCTCGATTGAAACGGCGCGCATTTCGTTTAGATCACGTCCTGAGGGTCGCATGGGAATTCCTTTGTTTGCTGGGTTGGGGATAACGTCCTGCGGCATTACGATGCAACCCCGATTGACCTTTCATTTACCTGCGATTTAATGGCAGTCCAGCAGGGGACCGAGAATGAGCGAAGCCAGCAGAATTCTGTCAGAGATGAACGACCGGTCGCGTGAGGTGTTTCGGCTGATCGTCGAAAGCTATCTGGAAAGCGGTGAGCCGGTGGGAAGCCGCACCTTGACGCGGACTCTCTCAGAAAAAGTCAGCGCAGCGACCGTGCGCAATGTGATGCAGGATCTTGAGTTTCTGGGTCTGCTCGACAGCCCTCATGTGTCTGCAGGACGAATTCCGACGCAGCAGGGGCTAAGGATGTTCGTGGACGGTTTGCTTGAGATTGGAGATCTGGGCGCCGATGATCGGCAGAAACTGGATGAGACTTTAGGCTCTAACGCGGGTGATGTAGGCGGAATGCTGGATCGCGTGGGCTCGGCCTTGTCACACGTGACACATGGCGCATCACTGGTTTTGACGCCAAAACACGAGGCCGAGATCAAGCATATCGAGTTTGTCTCATTGGCGCATGATCGGGCGCTGGTGGTTCTAGTTTTCTCGGATGGGCATGTCGAAAATCGGCTGTTCACGCCGCCACCGGGTCAGACGCCCAGTTCGATGCGAGAGGCCGCGAATTTCCTGAATGCGCTGATCGAGGGGCGAACGCTCAGCGAAGTGCGCCGTCAGATGCTGTCGCAGATTGATGCCCGCAAACAAGAGATCGACATTCTGGCCCGAGAGATGGTGGAAAGCGGGATTGCGGCCTGGGACGGGGATGGAAGCGACTCGGCCCGTCTGATCGTGCGTGGTCGGGCGAATCTTCTTGCAGATTCGGGTGAGGCTGAGGAGTTGGACCGCATTCGCACCTTGTTCGATGATCTGGAACGCAAGCGCGACATTGCCGAATTCCTTGAATTGACCGAGGAAGGCGAGGGTGTACGCATTTTTATTGGCTCCGAGAACAAACTTTTCTCACTTTCGGGTTCCTCTTTGGTGGTGTCTCCTTATATGAACGCTGATCGTAAGATAATTGGTGCGGTTGGGGTCATCGGGCCCACACGTTTGAATTATGGACGGATCGTACCGATCGTGGATTATACGGCGCAACTGGTCGGCAAGCTGATATCCGACCGGAGCTAGAGGGTAAGAGATGGCAGAGCCCAAGAACGAAGAATTTCTGGACGACATCATGGCGGCTGAAGCGGAAGAACTGGCCGAAGAGTTCGCTGAGATCAGCGACGAGGCGCTGGAACTGGATGAACTGCGCGCCGAGCGGGATGACTACAAAGACAAGTTCATGCGCGCTTTGGCTGATGCAGAGAACGCGCGCAAGCGTGGCGACAAGGCCCGCCGGGACGCGGAACAATATGGTGGGTCGAAGCTGGCCCGCGACATGCTGCCGGTTTATGACAACATGAAACGCGCGCTTGAGGCCGCGACCGATGAGCAGAAAGAGGTTGCCGCCGGTCTACTGGAAGGTGTCGAGCTGACCATGCGCGCACTTAAGGACGTATTCCAGAAGCACGGGATCGAAGTGATCACGCCTGAGGTTGGGGATCGGTTCGATCCGAATGTGCATGAGGCGATGTTTGAAGCGCCAGTACCGGGAACGCGCGCTGGGGACATTATTCAGGTGTCTGCTGAAGGGTTTATGTTGCATGATCGCTTGCTGCGCCCGGCGCAGGTTGGGGTGTCGTCGACACCTGCGAGCTGATTGGCCTCTGCGAGGCCAAGCCTTCGGCGAGAGTATTTTTGAAAAGATGAAGGGGCGGTCAGGATTTGGCCGCCTCTTTCAGTTTGTAGATCAGGTCTAGTGCTTCGCGGGGGGTCAGCTCGTCTGGCAGGATGTCGTTTAGCATGTCTGCGACCGGTGATGTTTTGGGGGCTGGCGGAGGCGGTGGCGCGGCTGAGAACAAGGGCAGGTCGTCGATTAGGGTTTTTTGTTTACCGCCCTCACGCTCGGTTTTTTCCAGTTGATCCAATACGATGCGGGCACGTTCGACGACTGAGGCGGGCAGACCCGCCAGCTGGGCGACTTGTACGCCATAGGACCGGTCGGCGGCGCCTTTGTGGACCTCGTGCAGGAAGATGACCTCACCTTCCCATTCCTTCACGGCGACGGTGGCGTTTTCGACGCCTTTAAGCTTTCCAGCAAGCGCGGTGAGTTCGTGGTAATGCGTGGCAAACAAGGCGCGGCATTGGTTGGCGGCGTGCAGGTGCTCTAATGTGGCCCAGGCGATGGAGAGGCCGTCATAGGTGGCGGTGCCGCGACCGATTTCATCCAGAATGACCAGGGCGCGGTCGTCGGCCTGGTTCAGAATGGCGGCAGTTTCGACCATTTCGACCATGAAGGTCGAGCGACCTCGGGCCAGATCGTCAGAGGCTCCGACGCGGCTGAAAAGCTGGCTGATAAGGCCGATATGGGCCTGTTCCGCAGGGACGTAGCTGCCCATTTGGGCCAGTAGGGCGATCAGAGCGTTCTGGCGGAGGAAGGTTGATTTACCGGCCATGTTGGGACCGGTCAACAACCAAATGGCGGCTCCGTCTTCGGCACTGAGATCGCAGTCATTTGCGACGAATGCGTCGCCGCTTTGCTGGCGCAGCGCGTGTTCGACCACCGGGTGACGTCCGCCCTGAACCTCAAAGGCGCGCGAGGTGTCGACCTGTGGGCGACACCAATTCTCACCGCGCGCAAGATCGGCCAGCGCGGTGGTTAGATCCAGCTCGGCCAGTCCTCTGGCGGCTTGGTTGAGGCGGGCGGCGAGGGCCAAAATTTCGTCAGAAAGCCTTTTATAAAGCCTCTTTTCAATCTCAAGCGCCAAGTTTCCAGCATTCAAGATACGGCTTTCGATTTCCGAGAGTTCGACGGTGGTAAACCGCACCTGGTTGGCGGTGGTTTGACGATGGATATAGGTCTCGGAGAATGGCGGGTTCAGCATCTTCTCGGCATGGGTGGCCGTGGTTTCGATGAAATAGCCCAGCACGTTGTTGTGCTTGATCTTCAGCGAGGTGATGCCGGTGTGTTCCGCATATTTCTGCTGAAACCCGGCGATGACGGATCGTCCTTCGTCGCGCAGGGTGCGTGCTTCGTCCAGTTCGGGGTCAAAGCTGGGGGCGATGAAACCTCCGTCGCGGGCCAGCAGGGGCGGTTCGGCCACCAAAGCCTCATCCAGCAGGTTCAGGAGGTCGTCGAAGCCAACAAGGTTTTGCAAGGCAGTTGCCAGCAGGACCGGAAGATTCTGCCCTTCGCAAATGCCTGCAATTGCAGCGGCTTGGGTCAGGCCGTTGCGGATGGCGGCCAGATCGCGAGGCCCGCCACGTTCAAGCGACAGGCGAGACAGGGCGCGGTCCAGATCGGGGGTTTTGCGCAGGGCCTCGCGCAGGTCCGAGGCGATCAGGCTGTCTTCGGCGGTAAAGCCGACCGCGTCGAGACGGGCATGGATCACATCCAAATTGCGGGACGGGCTTGAGAGGCGCTGTTCCAGCAACCGTGCCCCGCCCGGCGTGACTGTGCGGTCAACAACCGACAACAACGATCCGGCGCGACCGCCCGACAGGGATCGGGTCAACTCCAGATTACGCCGCGTGGCGGCGTCGATCTGCACCACGCGGTCTTCGGATTCCTTCAAGGGTGTTTGCAGCAGGGGCAGTTTGCCCTTCTGCGTGATCTCAAGATAGTCGATCAGGGCACCCATGGCCGACACTTCGGCCCGTCCAAAGGAGCCGAACGCCTCCAGCGCGCCCACGTGAAACAGCCCGCAGATGCGTTTTTCCGCCGCGGTACTGTCGAAACTGGCCCGTCCAACAGGCGTCAGCGAGATTCCCAGATCGCGGACGGTTTCGTTTAGCGATTGCTCCATCCCATCGGCAACGATCAACTCGGATGGCGCCAAACGTGCCAACTCTGGGCTGAGGCGCACGGAGGTCAAAGGCATCACGTGAAACGCCCCGGTCGAGATATCGGCCCAGGCGAGTGCGGCCTCATCACGGACCTCGGCATATGTGGCCAGAAAGTTGTGGCGGCGGGCTTCCAGCAGGGCGTCTTCGGTCAGCGTGCCGGGCGTTACCAGACGCACGACATCGCGCCTTACCACCGATTTAGAGCCTCTTTTCTTCGCTTCAGCTGGGCTTTCCATCTGTTCGCAGACGGCCACGCGAAACCCTTTGCGGATGAGGGTCAGCAAATAGCCCTCGGCCGCATGCACCGGAACACCACACATCGGGATATCGTTACCATTGTGTTTGCCGCGCTTGGTCAGGGCGATGTCCAGCGCTTCGGCGGCGTTGACGGCGTCCTCAAAAAACATCTCGTAGAAATCGCCCATGCGGTAGAACAGCAGGGCGTCGGCATGGGCCTCTTTGATCTCGAGATACTGCGCCATCATCGGCGTGACTGTGGACAAAAGCGGCCCCCTTCTGGCGTGTTCCGGACGTGACCTTACAAATCCCCCATCTTCTGTAAAAGCCGAAAACTCATTCTCGTTGAGGCCCGCGCGTGGCTGCGCTATGACGCATCAGCCCCGAAGTCATGGAAACGACATTTAAGATGCCCAAAGCGAAGATCACCAAAGAAGAGGCGCTGGCCTTTCACCTCGACCCGACCCCCGGCAAGTGGGAGGTGCAGGCCACTGTTCCCATGACCACGCAGCGCGATCTTTCGCTGGCCTACAGCCCCGGCGTCGCCGTTCCATGTGAAGCAATCGCCGAAGCGCCCGAGACCGCCTATGACTATACCAACAAGGGCAATCTTGTTGCTGTGATCTCGAACGGGACGGCTGTTTTGGGTCTTGGCAATCTTGGCGCGCTCGGCTCGAAACCTGTGATGGAGGGGAAATCCGTTCTGTTCAAACGGTTCGCCGACGTGAACTCGATCGATATCGAGTTGGACACCGAAGACCCGGATGAGTTCTGCCGCGCGGTGCGTCTGATGGGGCCGACTTTTGGTGGCATCAACCTCGAAGACATCAAGGCGCCAGAATGTTTCATCATCGAACAGCGCCTGAAAGAAGAGATGGACATCCCGGTCTTCCACGATGACCAGCACGGCACGGCGGTGATCTGTGCGGCGGGTCTGCTGAACGCGCTTCATATTTCGGGCAAGAAAATTGAGGACGTTAAGATCGTTCTGAACGGTGCGGGTGCTGCGGGCATTGCCTGTATCGAACTGCTCAAGTCGATGGGCGCACGGCATGAGAACTGCATCGTCTGTGACACAAAGGGCGTGATCTATCAGGGCCGGACTGAGGGCATGAATCAGTGGAAATCGGCCCATGCGATCTCAACCGAATTGCGGTCGCTTGAAGATGCCATGAAGGGTGCGGATGTATTCCTGGGCGTGTCGGTCAAGGGGGCTGTGACGCAGGATATGGTTGCAAGCATGGCCGATAATCCGGTGATTTTCGCGATGGCGAACCCGGATCCTGAGATTACTCCGGAAGAGGCGCATGAAGTTCGCGTTGACGCGATCGTTGCCACAGGCCGCAGCGACTATCCGAACCAGGTGAACAACGTTCTGGGCTTCCCCTACCTGTTCCGCGGTGCGCTGGATATCCATGCGCGCGCCATCAATGACGAGATGAAGATTGCCTGCGCCCATGCTCTGGCCCGTCTGGCGCGTGAGGATGTGCCGGATGAGGTCGCCATGGCCTATGGCAAATCGCTGACCTTTGGCCGCGACTACATCATCCCGACGCCGTTTGACCCGCGCCTGATCCACCGCATCCCTCCGGCGGTCGCAAAGGCCGGGATGGATACCGGAGCGGCCCGCCGTCCGATCATCGACATGGAGGCTTATGAGCTGAGCCTCAAGTCCCGCATGGACCCGACCGCCAGCATCCTGCGCGGCCTGAACGCCCGTGCCCGCCAGGCACAAAGCCGCATGATCTTTGCCGAGGGCGACGATCCGCGCGTGTTGCGCGCTGCGGTGACCTATCAGCGCTCGGGCTTTGGCAAGGCGCTGGTTGTGGGCCGTCCAGATGACGTGAAAACCAAGCTGGAAGAGGCTGGTCTGGGCGACGCCGTGCGCGAGCTTGAGGTGGTGAACGCCGCCAACACCGCGCATCTCGAGACCTATTCGAATTTCCTGTACAACCGTTTGCAACGCAAAGGTTTTGACCCCAAGGATATCCACCGTCTGGCGGCCCGGGATCGGCATGTGTTCTCATCCCTCATGCTGGCGCATGGGCATGGCGACGGCCTTGTGACGGGGGCGACACGCAAATCGGCCCATGTGTTGGACCGGATCAACCATGTGTTCGACGCCGATGCCGCCCATGGCGCGGCGGGCGTAACGGCGTTGCTGCACAAGGGGCGCATTGTTCTGATCGGTGATACTCTGGTGCATGAATGGCCGGATGAGAACGATCTGGCCAATATCGCTGAACGATCGGCCGACGTGGCCCGCCATATGGGGCTTGAACCTCGCGTGGCTTTTGTCAGCTTCTCGACCTTTGGCTACCCGGTTTCAGAGCGGGCCGAAAAGATGCACCGTGCGCCAGCGGTTCTGGACCAGCGTGGCGTAGATTTCGAATACGAAGGCGAGATGACCGTCGATGTTGCCCTGAACGTGGATCAGCAGGCCGGATACCCGTTCCAGCGCCTGACCGGGCCGGCCAATATCCTGATCGTGCCCGCCCGGCACTCGGCCTCGATCTCGACCAAACTGATGCAGGAAATGGGCGGCGCCACAGTGATCGGCCCGATCCTGTCTGGCGTCGACAAGCCAATCCAGATCTGCTCGACCGTGTCGACGGCCAATGATATCCTCAACATGGCCATTCTGGCCTCCTGCGATATTGGCAAGTCATGACGATCTGGAACCTGGGCTCGATCAATGCCGACATGGTTTACGGCCTGCCGCACCTGCCTGCGGCGGGTGAGACCTTGGCGGCAGACGGTCTTGAGCGTTTTCTGGGCGGCAAAGGGGCCAATATGTCCGTTGCCGGATCGCGCGCGGGATCCCGTGTCAGCCATATCGGTGCTGTCGGTCCGGATGGGCGCTGGGCCAAGGATCGGCTGACGGAATATGGTGTCGACACGCGGTTCATCGCTGAGGTGGATGTGCCGACCGGTCACGCGATCATTGCTGTGGACGCGCAGGGCGAGAACCTTATCATCCTCTACCCCGGCGCTAACCACGCGTTGGACAGCGCGCAGATCGGGCAGGCGCTGGCCTCGGCCAATACCGGAGATATTCTGGTTTTGCAGAACGAAACCAACGCTCAGGTCGAAGCGGCCCGTCTGGGGCATGAGCTTGGCCTGACCGTCTGCTACGCCGCCGCGCCGTTTCAGGCGCAATCGGTACAAGAGGTTCTGCCTTATCTGGATTTCCTGATCCTCAACGAGGTCGAGGCCGAGCAATTGCGGCAGGAAACCGGGTTGGATGCAGCGGAACTGCCGGTGCGCCATGTGATCGTTACGCTTGGGTCGAGGGGCGCGCGGTATCTGCAGCAGGGTTGTGATCCCGTGGATTTCGCCGCGCATAAGGTGCAGGCGGTGGATACAACGGGCGCAGGGGATACGTTTACCGGCTACGTTCTGGCCGGGATGGACCGTGGCATGCCGATGGAGCAGGCCATTCTACAAGCGAACCGCGCCGCGGCCCTGATGGTCACGCGGCACGGCACTGCAGATGTCATTCCGGATCTGAGGGAAGTCCGTGACGCGCAGTTGGATTAAGATCCGGCAAAGGGCGCATCACTTCCCCAAAGCTGCTTCACCCGTGCATCCCGACCGCAGGCATTGCGGTAGGCTTTATAGGCGTTCTTCTGGCGTTTGGGGCCAAAGCGGGTGAACACCAGCTTGTCGCCTTTGTAGTAGTCCTGATGGTATGCCTCGGCCGGATAAAACGCGCCCTCCTGCAGGATCGGGGTGACGACCGTTTGGCCAAGCGCTCGTTGCGCGTTGGTCTTTGCCTGTTGCGCAAGCGCTTTTTCCCCTGCGTTAGACACGAAAATTGCCGTTCGGTAGCTCTCTCCACGGTCGCAAAACTGACCGCCTGCATCTGTGGGGTCGACCGAGCGGAAGAACATGTTCAGAAGCGTTTCACGTGAGACGCGCGCGGGATCAAACGTGATCTGAACCGCCTCGTAGTGGCCCGTGCCGCCTTTGGTCACCTGATCATATGTCGGGTTCGAGACAGAACCACCCGTGAACCCGGACACGGCGCCTATGACGCCGGGTACGGATTCGAAATCGGATTCAACACACCAGAAACATCCGCCGGCAACCGTCAGGGTCTCGGTCCCTGCAGCCGGGGCCGGAACGGCGCGCAAGGTTGCGGCCAGTGCAATCAAGGTGAACAACAGGGCGGGTTTTAGGTAGTCGAGATATGCAGTCCGGGTCATGGTATGTCTCCTTCCGAGACTCAAGGTGACCGGTGTTCTAACAAGTTGCAATTGCCTGACATGGAATGTCACGCGCTGGTGACCTGAGTTTATTGACTGACCTGTTTACCCACGCGACCGGCAAGAAAACGCCCGGCCGTGGGGCCGGGCGTTGGCAGGTTCACAGACCCCATTTCTTTTGGTTTTCCTCAAAGAAGCCCTGGGCTTTCTTCACCTCAATCCAGTTGTTCACGTAGTTGATCCAGACCTGATCATCCTGCGGCAGGATCATCGCGATGGGTGAAGGGGAACGTGGTCCGGCGTTCTTAACACGCTCGATCGGGAACTTCTCTTCCAAGGTGGAGCCTTCGATGTTCGATGTGATGAACACATCGGCCCGTCCGGCGATCACTTCTTGAAAACCACGTGCGGGGGCTTCGACCACTTTGATCTCGGCATTCGGAAACCACTCGCGGACGCGCTTCTCAAAGGTTGTGCCCAGCGTTGTTGCGACCGTCACACCCGGCTGGTTGATCGACTCATAGCCGTCGAATTTGTCGGCCTTGTCCTTGGTCGTGTATGGGAACAGCTCAACCGAGATATAGCTGTCCGAGAATCCGGCAACCTTCATCCGCGGCGGCGAGATCGAGGCCGAGCCGGTCAGGTGGTATTTCTTCGCCACAACGCCGTTCACCAGTGTTTTCCAATCGGTCGGGACGTATTCGACCTCAACTCCCAAATCGGCGGCGAGTTCGTTCATGATGTCGATGTCGTAGCCTTTGTAGCTGTTGGTGGCCGGATCCCGAAGGGACATCGGGTTCCAGTCACCGGTCGTGCCGACCTTCAACACACCGGAATCCAGGATTTCGTTCAGTGCCGATTGCGCCTGGGCTGCGCCTGACAAGACCAGACCAAGCGCAGCGGCAGCGGCTGCTCTCCAGATTGTGTTCATTTAATTCTCCTGTTGGTGGCAGCTGGGACTTGCTGCCATATATAGTTCGTTGTTTTAAGCGGGATAGGGGGCGCAGGCCCAATAAATCAATCCACCCGCGCAAACTAGGGACAGATCGACCAATGCCAGACCCCGCCATCGAGCTTGTCGATGTGAACAAGTGGTTCGATACGTTCCATGTCCTCAAGAATATCAACCTCACGGTTAATAGTGGTGAAAAGGTTGTGATCTGCGGGCCGTCAGGCTCGGGTAAGTCCACGGTCGTGCGCTGTATCAACCAATTGGAGAAACACCAGAAAGGCACCATCCGCATTGACGGCGTCGAGCTGAAGGATGACGCCAGATCCGCAGCCACGATCCGGTCCGAGGTCGGCATGGTGTTTCAGCAGTTCAACCTGTTCCCGCATCTGAGCGTTCTAGACAACCTGACGCTTGGCCCCATCAAGGCGAGGGGCCTGAGCCGAGCGCAGGCCGAAGAGCGCGCGCGCCATTATCTTGAGCGTGTTCACATCCCAGATCAGGCCGATAAACGCCCGATCCAACTGTCCGGCGGCCAACAACAGCGCGTCGCCATCGCCCGATCCCTGTGCATGGAGCCGAAAGTTCTGTTGTTTGATGAGCCGACCTCGGCCCTTGATCCGGAAATGATCGCCGAGGTGCTGGACGTGATGGTTGAGCTGGCGAATGAAGGCATGACCATGGTCGTGGTCACTCACGAGATGGGGTTTGCCCGCAAGGTCGCCGACAAGATGATCTTCATGGATGAGGGCGAGATCGTGGAGCAGGGCAAGCCAGAGCATTTCTTCACCAATCCGACCTCGGAGCGGTGCCGCAAGTTCCTCAGCCAGATATTGCAGCACTGAGTGGGTACGATGAAAAAAGCACTTCTCCTCATACCGCTTCTGCTGCTGGCAGGCTGTTCCTCATCCCAGACATGGGGCTGGTATGTTATCGACCCGAGGACTGACTCGGGCTGGACCAATGTGAAATTCCTGATCTCGGGCATGGGCGCGACGATCCTGATCTCTCTGATCGCGGCGGCGCTGTCGATTGTGATCGGCCTGTTGGTTGCCTTGCCCGGACTGTCCGAGAAACGCGGCTGGCGGCTGCTGAACAGGGTCTATGTCGAGTTCATTCGCGCCATTCCGCTGTTGCCTATGCTGTTCTGGGTGTTCTACGGACTGCCGATCGTGTTCCAGTCGATGGGTCTGAACATCCCGATTGACCCATTCTGGGGCGCGATCATCACCCTGGCGATTTCCGACAGTGCCTTCACGGCCGAGATCTACCGCGCCGGCATCCAATCCATCGCACGCGGTCAGCGCGAGGCGGCGCAGACCATCGGGCTGAACTATGTGCAAACCATGCGCTACGTGATCCTGCCGCAAGCAATCCGACGTATCCTGCCGCCCTTGGCCAACCAGTTCATCTACATCGTTAAGATGAGCGCCTTTGCCAGCGTCATCGGCATGCAGGAACTGACCCGCCGCGCGAATGAGCTGGTGGTGACGGAATACCGCCCGCTGGAAATCTACACCTTGCTGATATTTGAATACCTGATCCTGGTTCTGATCATCAGCGCCGGGGTACGCTGGCTGGAACGCCGCATGGGCGCAGACGAACGCGGATAAGGAGGCACAGTATGGACTGGAAAGACTTCATGGCCGAGACCGAGGCCAATATCGGCACCCTCTCGAAAGAGGTCCCCGAAACGGTGCGCGGCTTCGGGATGATGGGCAAGGCGGCCAAAACCGACGGCGCCCTGAGCGAAAAAACCAAAGAGTTCATCGCGCTGGGCATTGCCATCGCCACACGTTGCGACAGCTGCATCGGGTTTCACGTGAAATCACTGGTGCGTCTCGGTGCCACCCGCGAGGAACTGTGCGAGGCGCTCTCAATGGCGACCTATATGGGCGGAGGCCCGTCTTTTGCCTACAGCGCAAAGGCGCTGAAGGCGTTTGATGTGTTCTCGGAAGGCGATTAACCCAGAAGCTGCCCCAGCTTCATCGCCACACCCATATTGCCCGAGATCTTGAGCTTGCCCAACGCAACGCCTGTCATTGGGTTCAGCTTGCCGGTCAGCAGTTTGGTCAGGTTGTCCTGCGAGATGCGGATGGTGCAATCGGTATCCTGATCCTGCGTGGTCGCCTGATTGTCGGCCAGCACGATCACACCCGCGTCGCCGCAATCGAACTTGAGCGATCCGTCAAAGCTTTTGCCATTCAGCCCTTTTTGAATTCCGTCGGCGATCTCTTGCAGCATGGTCAGTCCTTTCAAACTTGACGTATGCGTAAAGACATTGCCCCACATCCGGCAAGCATGACGCTGGGTCCGGTGGGCAAAAGAAAACCACGGCAACCGAGTGATTGCCGGGGTTTTGAATTCTAGACTGATTGTCAGGTTACTTGGACAGACGTTTGTCGCGCGCCGCCAGCAGTTTCAAACGCAGTGCATTCAGCTGGATAAAGCCCGCCGCGTCGGTTTGATCATAGGCACCAGCGTCTTCCTCGAAGGTCACATGCGCCTCGGAATACAGCGAGTGATCGGACCAGCGGCCAACGGTCGAGGCCAGACCTTTATACAGTTTCACGCGCACGGTGCCGGTGACATGCTCTTGGCTTTTGTCGATGGCGGCCTGCAGCATCTCGCGTTCGGGCGAGTACCAGAAACCGTTGTAAATCAGCTCGGCATATTGCGGCATCAGCTGGTCTTTCAGGTGCATCGCGCCACGGTCCATGGTGATGGATTCGATACCACGGTGTGCTTCCAGCAGGATGGTGCCGCCCGGAGTTTCGTAGATGCCGCGCGACTTCATGCCTACGAACCGGCCTTCGACAAGGTCCAGACGACCAATGCCGTGCTTGCCGCCATATTCGTTCAGCTTGGTCAGGATGGTGGCTGGGCTCATCGCCTCGCCATTGATGCTGACCGCGTCGCCTTTTTCGAAACCGATCTCGATGAACTCGGGCTGATCGGGCGCGTCCTCGGGGTGGACGGTGCGCTGATAGACATAGTCGGGTGCCATATCGGCGGGGTCTTCCAGAACCTTTCCCTCGGAGGAGGTGTGCAGCAGGTTGGCATCTACCGAGAAGGGCGCCTCGCCGCGCTTGTCCTTGGCGATCGGGATCTGATGCGCTTCGGCCCATTCGATCAGTCGAGTACGGCTGGTCAAATCCCACTCGCGCCACGGGGCGATGACCTTGATTTCGGGGTTCAGTGCGTAGGCGGCCAATTCAAAGCGAACCTGATCGTTGCCCTTGCCGGTCGCGCCATGTGCTACGGCATCAGCACCGGTTTCCTGAGCGATCTCTACCAGACGTTTCGAGATCAGGGGCCGCGCAATCGAAGTGCCCAGCAAGTACAGGCCTTCATACTGTGCATTTGCACGGAACATCGGGAAAACGAAGTCGCGCACGAACTCTTCGCGGATGTCCTCGATATAGATGTTTTCGGGTTTAATCCCCAGCATCTCAGCCTTTTGGCGGGCGGGCTCCAGTTCCTCACCCTGACCCAGATCGGCAGTGAAGGTGACGACCTCACAACCATACTCGGTCTGCAACCACTTCAGAATGATCGAGGTATCAAGGCCACCGGAATAGGCCAGAACAACTTTCTTGGGCGCGGACATCTGACTTCCCCTTATTCGCAAGACGATTGGCCCCTAACGGGTTTTGTGGGCGGGGGCAAGCTGTGTGGATTGACGCAGGCCGGGAATTGCGGTGAAACGGCCGGACAAAGAACAAGAGATGGTTGAGCAGGGGCATTTCCATATGTTGGCGTTCGAGATTTTCATGCATTCGATCAAGATGGTTTTGCGGAACCTGAAACAGGCGATTCAGATCACGCTGATCCCCGCACTGATCGGCGGTTTGGCCATCATCGCATTCAGCCTTCTTTTTGGTATTTCGTTCGAAGATATCTCGACCGAGCCAAACGGTCTGCCGGATGCAGCATCGCCAGGCGCGGTCACAGCGTTCCTGTTCTGCGTGCTGGCATCCCTGTTTGCGATCATGGTTTGGATTATCGTGTCCTGGCACCGCTTTGTGCTGCTCGAAGAATACCCGGCCGGTTTTCTGCCCGCGTTCAGATCGGATCGAATGCTCGCTTACATTGGGCGGATGGTGATGCTGGCCTTGCTGGGTGTGGTCGTCCTGATCCCGGCAATGCTTGTCATCGGATTTTTGACGCAAGCCTCGGCCGTGATGGGCATTTTGGCGTGGCTTTTGGTTGTTGTGGGCCTATCCGTGGCCTTTTACCGGGTGGCCCCGATCATGCCAGCCGCAGCAATAGGCGAACCGTTGAAACTGTCGGACGCGTGGCGGGCAACTGACGGGGCGAACGGAACCATAGTGGCGCTGGTTGTGTTGCTGGTGTTGTTCCAGATGGGGCTTCAGCTTCTGTTCGCTGCGCTTCTGATCATCCCAGTGATTGGCGCTTTGGTGGTGGTTTTCGCCAGCATGCTGATCGTGCCGTTGATTAATGTCAGCATCCTGACAACGTTCTATGGCGTCTTCATCGAAAAACGCGCGCTGTCCTAATTCGTACACACATGTATTCCTTGCCCTTTTGCTTAGGATAAGCCACTGAAACCGGCATGAGCGATTTCATGACCCGTGCCCGCGCTGCCGAACAGGCGATGCGCTCTGTGTTTCCGGCAACGCCTTTGCAGCGGAATGCCCATCTGTCTGACCGCTACGGTGCTGATATCTGGCTCAAGCGAGAGGACCTCAGCCCGGTACGCTCCTACAAGATCCGAGGCGCCTTCAATGCCATGCGCAAGCAGCAGGGGCAGGATCTGTTCGTCTGTGCCAGCGCCGGCAACCACGCGCAGGGCGTAGCCTTCATGTGCAAGCATCTGGGTGTGAAGGGGGTGATCTTCATGCCGGTCACCACGCCTCAGCAGAAGATCCAGAAGACTCGTATTTTCGGTGGCGACAATATCGAGGTTCACCTCAGCGGTGACTATTTTGACGACACACTTGCCGCAGCACAAGCCTGGTGCGCAAAGGAAGGCGGGCATTTCCTATCGCCCTTCGATGATGAGGATGTGATCGAGGGGCAGGCTTCGCTTGCGGTCGAGATCGAGGAACAGCTTGGCCGCGTACCCGATCATGTCATTTTGCCGGTCGGTGGAGGTGGCATGTCGTCCGGCGTGGCAACCTGGTTCGGCGATCGGACCCATTGTCTGTTTGTCGAACCCCAGGGCGGGGCCTGTTTGCACGCGGCGATGGCTGCAGGACATCCGGTTGCCTTGGATCACGTAGATAATTTCGTCGATGGCGCGGCGGTCGGCAAGATCGGCGCAAAACCCTTTGAGCTGTTAAAAGACCGCCACCTGTCAGATGTGCTGGTCCTGTCTGAGGATCGCATCTGCACCACAATGATCGAGATGCTGAATGTGGAAGGCATCGTGCTGGAACCCGCTGGCGCATTGGCGATTGAGGCGGTTGCCGATGTGCAGAGCTTTATCCGTGGCAAGACGGTTGTCTGCGTCACCTCTGGCGGCAATTTCGATTTTGAGCGTCTGCCCGAGGTCAAGGAGCGCGCGCAGCGCTATTCCGGGGTCAAGAAATACTTCATCTTGCGCCTGCCGCAGCGCCCCGGCGCGTTGAAAGAGTTCTTGAACATCCTCGGACCCGAAGACGATATCGCCCGGTTCGAATACATGAAGAAATCGGCGCGCAATTTCGGCTCGGTATTGATCGGGATCGAGACTCGCAAGCCTGAGAACTTCGCCCGCCTCTTTGCGCATCTGGATGAGGCCGGGTTCACCTATACCGACATCACCGAGGATGAGACGCTGGCACAGTTTGTGATCTAGTGCAGATTGTCTTTAAGTTCGGCTTGAAACACTGATTTCGACGCAGCAAATACGGCGAGGATTTCGGATAGATCGACTTTTGCCGCCTCACCCGAGGCCGCCAGCCTTTCGCCATCCTGACAGAGCTTCGAGAACACCTCGAACCCAAGGCTCAGGGCGCTGCCTTTCAGGAAATGCAGGTTTTGTTCAAGATCCTGCCGCGCGGTGTCTGCATGCACGCGGGCGATGACCTCTTGCACTTCGTCCAGAAAGATCTCGACAACCTCATCGAATTCATCAGCGCCAACTTCGTCACGTAGCTGTCGAACTCGGGGCCAGTGGATCATGAGTCTTGTCCTGCGTCGGAATTGAATGGATCCTAGGTAGCCCGGCTTGAGTAAATGTCGGGTTAAGCGTCGGCCTCAATTGGCCTTCACTCGATGTTAAACCCCAGACGCGTAGGGTCGCACCATCCCGAGAAAAGGAAGCGTGTGGGGTTGCAGAGTGCCAGCGGCAAGTCTTGATGAAACCAGACCCGATCTGGACTTCGGTGCAATCCGGAGGGTGCTGGTTGTGGATGACAGCCGCCTGCAACGGCGCATTCTGGTGGCTTCGCTCAAGAAATGGGGTTTTGAGGTTCTTGAGGCCGACAATGGCGAGGCGGCGATAGATATCTGCACCGAAGCCGTGCCAGACCTTGTTCTCAGCGATTGGGTCATGCCGGGGATGAGCGGGCTTGAGTTCTGCCGCGCTTTCCGTGCGCTTGAAGCGGAGCATTACAGCTATTTCATCCTGCTCACCTCCAAAAGCGAAAAGCAGGAGGTTGCGCGGGGTCTGGACGCGGGCGCGGATGACTTCCTGATCAAACCGCTTGAGGCGGATGAGCTGCGCGCGCGTATCTCGGCCGGTGCGCGTATTCTGGATATGCAGCGTGAGTTGTCGCAGAAGAACCGACTGATTGAATCCGCCTTGCAAGAGCTGAAACTGGCGCATGAGGCCATCGACAAGGACCTGATCCAAGCCCGCAAGATACAGGAATCGCTGGTGCCCGACCTCACGCAAGAGTTCGGAAAATCGCGTGTCAGCCTGTTGTTGAAACCCTGCGGGCATATCGGGGGCGATCTGGTGGGGATGTTCTCACCCGGTCCGAACCGCCTTGGGTTCTACAGCATTGATGTGTCCGGGCATGGCATCACCTCGGCGATGATGACGGCACGGTTGGGCGGGTATCTGTCCAGCAAACATTTCGAACAGAACGTCGCCATGGAAAAGCGGTTTGATAAATTCTACGCCCTGCTTCCTCCGGACGAGGTCGCAGGAATGCTGAATTGCCGATTGCTGGCGGATGCCGGGATCGAAGAATATTTTACGATGGTCTATGCGATTGTCGATCTGCGCAACGGGCATATCAGGATGGTTCAGGCCGGGCATCCACATCCGTTGATGCTGCGACGCGATGGCACGACCGAGTTTCTGGGCGAAGGTGGGCTACCCATCGGGTTGATCCCGGATGTGAAGTTTCAGCAGATTGAGACGAAGATGGAGCCGGGGGACCGTTTGTTACTGCATTCAGACGGGTTCACGGAATGCGCTTTGGCTGAAGGCGGAATGCTGGATGACGACGGCTTGCGGGACATGGCGCTCGACTGTGCCGCGGGTCGCGGTGGGCCTGAGTTTTTGGACGATCTGTTCTGGCGCCTGACACAGGTGATGTCACCTGAAAGCGGTATGGGCGACGATGTCTCGGCCGTGTTCTTCGAATATAATGGGGCCTAAAGCGTTTTGGATTTACCTGAATCATCAAGTGAAACAAATGTCCCGAAAACGCTGAAAGCGTGGCAGGGTATTCGCGTCGCAGGCTAAACCCGAAACGATCTAAAGTCCGCGAAGATGCAGCATCGCGAAATGGCGATCGCCATCGTTGCCCAGCGTTTCAACCGCGTCGGGGGTATGCATCCAGAGCGCTTCGTGGAACGGTTCGCTCGGTGGCCCCAGTCGCCGTACCGGGCGCGCGTTATAGATCAGGCAGACCTTCTCGGCCCAGAGGTCATATTCCGGCATATAGGTAAATCGCCGGAACGCGCCGACACGACGGGGTGCCGCGATCAGCCAGCCCGTTTCCTCAAACACTTCGCGGTGCAGAGCGGTTGCGGGTGATTCGCCCGGATCTATTCCGCCGCCGGGCAATTGCAGATCCGGCCCCGGTTCGGTCTGGCAGGTCAGAAGAAGGTGCCCTGAGCGGGGCAGCAAAGCGTAGACTCCGACCCGCCGGGTGTACTTGCGCCCGGGTTCAGGGCTTTCGCCGAACCGTCTGATCATGTATGGCCCCTTACAACCCAATCTCTGCGACCTATATGGTGCCGGTATGCCAACCCTTGGCGTGTAAGGAAACCCCATGTCTCTTGGAACAAAAATCGCGTGGGACGATACCGTCCTGCCCTTTCAACTCGATGTATCGGACATGCGCGGGCGCGTGGCCCGTCTGGATGGCGTGTTGGACGGTATCCTGAAACAGCATGACTATCCGGAAAAGGTTGAGGCCCTGGTGGCCGAGATGGCCCTGCTGACCGCGTTGATCGGCCAGACGGTCTCGCTTCGCTGGAAGCTGTCGTTGCAGGTGCAGTCCAAGGGTCCGGTGCGTATGATTGCCACCGACTACTACGCGCCACAGAAAGAGGGCGAGCCGGCCCGCATCCGCGCTTACGCCAGTTTCGACCGCGATCGTCTGACCGATGGCGCGCCGTTCGATCAAGTGGGCGAGGGTTATTTCGCGATCATGATCGACCAGGGCGAAGGCACGCAGCCTTATCAGGGCATCACTCCGCTGGCCGGAGGCTCGATCAGTGCCTGCGCCGAAGCCTATTTTGCGCAGTCCGAGCAGTTGCCGACCCGGTTCTCGCTGAGCTTCGGCAAATCGACCGAGCCAGGTGTGGGTGAGCATTGGCGCGCAGGCGGCATCATGTTGCAGCATATGCCCAAAGCCTCGCCTTTTGCGGCGTCCAGCGAAGGTACCGGAGAGATCCTGACCGCCACTGATCTCGTCGATGGTGAAGAGGGTGAGAACTGGGGTCGCGTCAATATCCTGCTGGACACGGTCGAGGATCTTGAGCTGATCGGCCCTTCGATTGCGCCAACAGATCTGCTGGTGCGTCTGTTCCATGAGGAAAACCCACGGGTCTATGACGCGCAGCAGGTACAGTTTGGCTGTACCTGCTCAGAAGAGCGTGTGCGCCAAAGCCTGTCGATCTATTCGGCCAAGGACATCGAAAAGATGACCACTTCTGAGGGTCAGGTCACGGCCGATTGTCAGTTCTGCGGTGCGCATTACGTGCTGGACCCTGCCACCGTAGGGTTTGACGCCGAAGACAGCAAAAGTGTCTGAGTTAGAGACACAACTCCGGACGGCTTTGGGTCGTCCGGGCCATGGGTCCAGTGATTTTGACTTGAACCCAGACACCGTGTTGCCGCCGGGGCGCAAACTGCGCCCGGCGGGGGTGCTGGTGCCGATCACGGTCGCGGACGGTATGCCACGGCTGATCCTGACCAAACGCTCCTCGGCGTTGAAGCATCACCCCGGCCAGATCGCCTTTCCCGGCGGCAAGCAGGATGAAGGTGACGCGAATGTCACCGCCGCTGCCCTGCGCGAGGCGCGCGAAGAGGTCGGTCTGCCCACTGACCTGCCCGAGGTTGTGGGTTTTCTGCCCACGCATGAAACCGTCACTTCCTTCTCGGTCACCCCGGTGGTGGCGATCATTCGGCAGGGCTTCGACCCGGTGCCCGAACCCGGCGAAGTCGACGAAATTTTCTCGGTTCCTCTTGCACATGTGCTGAACCCTGCGAATTATGTGATCGAGTCGCGCCGTTGGCAGGGGACAAGACGGAAGTATTTTGCCGTGCCCTATGGCCCTTATTACATATGGGGCGCGACCGCCCGCATATTGCGCGGGCTTGCAGCACGGGTGAGTGAATGAAGCAAATCAGCGCGGCTTGGGTTTCGAACCCTGCGACACAAAAGGTATGCGCGGCCCTCACGGATGGCGGTGCGCAAGCGCTGTTTGTGGGGGGATGTGTGCGCAACGCGCTTTTGGGCGCGCCGGTGTCGGACATTGATATCGCAACGGATGCGCATCCCAAAAGGGTGCTGGAGCTGGCGCAGAGCGCGGGGCTCAAGGCGATTCCTACTGGGATTGATCACGGAACGATAACTGTGGTCTGCAATCACATCCCGCATGAGATCACCACCTTTCGCCGTGACGTGGAAACCGATGGCCGCCGCGCGGTCGTGGCCTTCTCGGACAAGGTGGAAGAGGATGCAGCCCGGCGCGATTTTACCATGAACGCGATCTACGCAAAGCCAGATGGTACCGTGTTAGATCCGCTTTTGGGCCTGCCGGACCTTCAGGCGCGCCGCGTTCGGTTCATCGGAACTGCAGAAAACCGCATCCGCGAAGACTACCTGCGATCCCTGCGCTATTTTCGGTTTCATGCCTGGTACGGAGATGTCGAGGCCGGGTTCGATCCGGATGCTCTAGCCGCGATAGCAGCGAATCTGAACGGTTTGTCCATCTTGTCGCGGGAACGTGTCGGGGCCGAGCTGTTGAAGCTTTTGGGTGCGCCCGACCCGGCCCCTTCCGTTGCCGCAATGCGCAGCACAGGGGTGTTGGCGCAGCTTCTGCCGGGCGCGGATGATCGCGCCCTTGCGCCTTTGGTTGCGATCGAGCAGGCCGCAGGTGCCGAACCGGACGCAGTGCGCCGGTTGGCCGCCATTGCTACGCCCGAGGACGCGGAGACGCTGCGCCTGAGCCGCAATCAATTGCAACGCCTGACCCGGATGCGGGATGAGGCGCAGGCCTCGACCAGTGTGGCCGAACTGGGCTACCGCTACGGCGACGAGGGCGGCTTGCACGAAACACTACTGCGATGCGCGTTTCTGGAGCGCCCCTGGTCAGAGGATCTGCGCACAGCGCTGCATTCCGGGGCCACCGCGCAGTTCCCGATCAAGGCGACGGACCTCATCCCCAGCTTTTCTGGCCCTGCGCTGGGCAAGAAACTGGCCGATCTGGAAGCAAGCTGGATCGCATCTGACTTTACCCTGACGCGCGAGGATTTGCTGGCCGGGTAGCGCGAAGTCTCAAAAGGGGATGACAAATCAGAACGTTTGTGCTTACGTGCGGCTGTCACATGGATGGAGGACTGCGAATGTATTACGGGATCTGGTTCGGCTAAAGCCGGGACGCTTACCCCGTATAGGGTGGTGTTCAGGCACCATTCTTCTTCGCATGTCTAATTTTCTGCTCAATCGGAGCACTCCTCTATGTTTCGCTATTTCGAAAACCTCGTTGACCCTTTTGGCCCCTATAAAGAAGCCGACGCGCCACCAACCAAGCTGTGGCCGTTCATGCTGGACTACTCGCGCCCGTTCTATCGGGTGTTTGCCTGGGCGGCGCTGATATCGATCATCGTTGCCGGGGTTGAGATCGGGTTGATCGCCTATATGGGTCGCGTGGTCGATCTACTGGGTGGAACTCCGGCCGAAGTCTGGCATAACCACGGGACTGAGCTGTTGCTGATGGCTGCGTTTGTCCTACTGCTGCGTCCGTTGCTGCATTTGATCGACGTGCTGCTGCTCAACAACACGATCCTGCCGAATTTTGGCACGCTGATCCGCTGGCGGGCGCATAAACATGTTTTGCGCCAGTCGGTTGGCTGGTTCGAGAATGACTTTGCCGGGCGGATTGCCAACCGGATCATGCAGACCCCTCCTGCTGCCGGCGAGGTGGTGTTCCAGGTCTTTGACGCGATCTCGTTCTCGTTGGCCTATCTGATTGGCGCTGCCATTCTGTTGTATGCTGCAGACCCACGATTGCTGATCCCGCTGCTGATCTGGTTTGCGCTTTATGCGCTGTTGGTGCGCTGGACGATCCAGCGCGTTGGCCCGGCATCCAAGGCGGCGTCCGATGCGCGTTCCACCGTGACGGGGCGTGTGGTGGACAGCTACACCAATATCCACTCGGTCAAGATGTTCGCCCATGGTCGGCAAGAGATGGACTATGCCCGCGAAGCCATCGAAGAGACGCGCCGCACATTCCAGATCGAAATGCGGATCTTCACCATCATGGACGCGGTTCTGGTCACTCTGAACGGCCTGCTGATCGTGGGCGTCGTGGGTTGGGCGATTTCCCTGTGGATGCAGGGCACGGCCTCGGTTGGTGTTGTTGCGGCGGCGACGGCCTTGACCCTGCGCCTGAACGCGATGACCGGGTGGATCATGTGGGCGCTGACCAGCTTCTTCCGCCAGCTTGGCATTGTCGCTGAAGGGATGGAGACCATCGCCCAGCCCATCGACCTGCTGGATGCACCTACGGCGAAGCCTTTGCAGCTGAGCAAGGGGAAGATCGAAATCAACGATCTGTCGCACCACTATGGCCGCGAGGCTGGAGGTTTGGACCATATCGAACTGACCATTCAACCAGGCGAGAAGATTGGCCTGATCGGGCGCTCCGGGGCCGGAAAATCGACCCTAGTAAAGCTTCTTTTGCGGTTTTACGACGTTGAACGAGGGGCCATTCTGATCGACGAACAGAACATTGCGCAGGTCACGCAGGACAGTTTGCGCAGCCGTATCGGCATGGTCCAGCAGGACAGCGCCTTGCTGCACAGGTCGGTGCGCGACAATATTCTCTATGGCCGTCCGGACGCGACCGAGGATCAGATGATCGCCGCCGCCAAAAAGGCCGAAGCGCATGAGTTCATCCTCGACCTGCAGGACCCTCAGGGCAGAACCGGGTATGACGCGCATGTGGGCGAGCGTGGCGTGAAGCTATCAGGAGGTCAGCGGCAGCGAGTGACGCTTGCGCGAGTCATTCTGAAGGACGCGCCGATTTTGCTGTTGGATGAGGCGACATCCGCCCTAGATTCCGAGGTTGAAGCGTCCATTCAGGAAACCCTTTACGGGATGATGCAGGGAAAAACCGTGATCGCCATTGCCCACAGGCTCAGCACTATCGCTCAGATGGACCGTATTCTGGTGATGGATGCGGGCCGGATCGTGGAAGAGGGCGCGCATGCCGATCTTTTGGCGCAGGGTGGCCTTTACGCGCAGTTCTGGGCGCGGCAATCTGGCGGCTTCATGAATCCGGAGGCCGCTGAATGAGGGTTGCCGACCTCATCAACCCGTTCAAGAACATCGAGACGCCCCCACCACAAACGCTGGGGGCGTTCATTCGCTGGAGTCTGTCAGGCGCCTGGCCCATGCTGTTTGTCGCGGCGGCGTTCTCGGCGATCGCTGGCGCGATGGAGGCCGCCACCGCCTGGATTCTAGGCCGAGTCATCGACGTCGCGACCTCGGGCGGGCCCGAGCATTTTCTGACCGCTGAGAATATCTGGATGATTGTCGGCGCGGCGGCGTTCTTTATTGTGATCCGTCCGATCCTGTTTGGCCTGTCCTCGGTGTCGAACAACTACATCGTCATGCCGAACATCCCGCCATTGGTTCTAGCCAAGCTGAACCGTTGGACCTTGGGCCAGTCAGTCACGTATTTCGACGACGATTTTGCCGGTCGGATTGCCCAGAAGCAGATGCAAACCTCGAATGCGATGGCCTCGGTTGTATCAGAAACGATCAGTGCGATTGTCTTTGCGCTAGCTTCCCTTGTGGGGTCTTTGCTTTTGTTAGGGTCTATTCATCCGTTGGTGATGCTGCCGTTTGCCGGTTGGCTGGTGGTCTACTTCATGCTAGTCCGCTGGTATCTTCCCCGCATTCGCAAACGCTCGGCCGCACGGGCGGGCGCACGGGCGATGGTGTCGGGGCAGGTGGTGGATACGATCACCAATATTAAGACCGTCAAGCTTTTCGCCCACTCCGCATATGAAGACGAGACAGCGCGAAACGCGATGGTCGACCTGCGCGAAAGGTCTCTGGATTTTGGCAAACTCTCCGCCACCTTCCGGTTCATTCTGATGGTTCTGGCAGGGGTTCTGCCCGTTATGCTGCTGGGTGCAACGCTTTGGCTGTGGCAGCTGGGGATGGCAACGGCTGGGGATATTGTGGCGGCAGGTGCGGTTGCGATCCGCATTTCCCAGATGACGGGCTGGGTTAGCTTTACGCTGATGGGTCTCTACGCCAATGTTGGCGAGATCGAAAACGGCATGAAAACGCTGGCAAAGCGCGATCGTGTTGAGGATGCCGAAGCAGCCAAAGACCTTGCCGTGTCTCAAGGCAGCATCGCTTTTGAGGCGGTCAGCTTTGCCTATGGTCGGGATATTGGCGGCGTTTCTGATCTGAACCTGACGATCGCTCCGGGCCAAAAACTGGGCATCGTCGGAGCCTCTGGTGCAGGCAAATCCACCCTCGTTTCGCTTCTATTGCGGCTCTATGACGGGGAAAAAGGCGCGATTTTGATTGATGGGCAGGATGTGTCGCAAGTGACGCAAGACAGCCTGCGCCGTCAGATCGGGATGGTCACGCAGGAAACCGCCATGTTCAACCGCTCGGCGCGTGAGAACATTCTGTATGGCCGCCCTGATGCGTCCGAGGCCGAGATGATCGAGGCCGCCGAGAAGGCCGAAGCGCATGAGTTCATCCTGAGCCTCGAAGACGCGCAAGGCCGGAAGGGCTACGACGCGCATCTGGGTGAGCGTGGCGTGAAGCTCAGCGGCGGACAACGGCAGCGGATCGCCCTGGCGCGCGCCATTCTGAAAGATGCCCCTATCCTTGTGCTGGACGAGGCGACCTCGGCGCTCGATTCCGAGGTCGAGGCCTCAATCCAGACTGCGCTGCATCGGGTGATGGAGGGTAAAACCGTGCTGGCCATCGCGCATCGCCTGTCGACCCTCAGCGAGATGGACCGGATTGTCGTGCTGGATCAGGGGCGGATTGTTGAGGCCGGCACGCATGAGGCGCTTTTGGATCAGGGCGGGCTGTATGCGCGGTTCTGGCATCGCCAATCGGGTGGTTTCATTCAGGCCGAGGCCGCAGAATAAGGGTTTTGTTGATGGCAAAGCCCGGCTATCAGGCCCCCATGACGCAGCAATTCACCATAAATCGTCTTGGTCATCAGGGCGACGGCATCGCAGACGGCCCTGTCTATATTCCCCGGACTTTGCCGGGCGAAGTGGTCAGCGGAACTTTGGTCGGCCAGCTACTGGAAGACATGCGAGTGGAAACCCCGTCGGATCAACGGGTTAAAGCCCCATGCCGCCACTACAAAGCGTGCGGAGGCTGCCAGCTGCAGCACGCCTCGGACGCCTTTGTAGCGGATTGGAAAGTGGAAATCGTCCGCACAGCTTTGTCAGCACAGGGCCTCGAGGCCCCGATGCGACCGATCCACACCTCGCCCGAGCGGTCTCGTCGGCGGGCAACAATTGCCGTGCGGCGGACGAAGAAAGGCACGCTGGCCGGATTTCACGGTCGCGCGTCCGACACGATCACCGAAATCCCGGATTGCCATCTTCTGGATCCGGCTTTGATCGAAGCGATCCCGGTCGCCGAGGCGTTGGCGCTGCTGGGTGGCAGCCGCAAAGGTGTACTTGCGGTTACGCTGACCCTGTCCGAGGGTGGTCTGGATATTGCGGTGTCTGGAGGCAAGCCCTTGGACGGCCCGCTGGAGCTGGCCTTGGCGCAAGCGACCGAGAAACACGGGCTTGCGCGCCTCAGCTGGGATGGTGAGGTGATCGCGATGCGGCAACCGCCAGTCCAGCGTTTTGGAACCGCCGGGGTAATCCCGCCACCGGGGGCCTTTCTGCAGGCGACAAAGGACGGAGAACAGGCTCTAACACAGGCTGTTTTGGAAGCCGCGCAAGGTGCAAAGCGGGTTGTGGACTTGTTTGCCGGGAGTGGAACCTTCTCTCTCCCGCTCGCGCAGGAGGCCGAAGTTCACGCGGTGGAAGGTGAATCTGCGATGACGCAGGCGCTGGATCAGGGATGGCGCAAGACCTCAGGGCTGAAACGCGTCACATGTGAGGCCCGCGATCTGTTCCGGCACCCTCTGATGCCGGATGAGTTCAAGGGCTTTGATGCTGTGGTCCTTGACCCACCCCGTGCGGGGGCCGAAGCGCAGGTGGCAGAACTGGCGCAGGCGCAGCCCCCGGTGATCGCTTATGTTTCGTGCAACCCGGTTACCTTTGCGCGGGATGCAAAAACGCTGGTTGATGCAGGTTACGCCCTTGAATGGGTACAGGTCGTTGACCAATTTCGGTGGTCGTCCCATACGGAACTGGCCGCGCGGTTTGTGCTGAACCCCGCACGTTAAGGAGACAGCAACCCATGGCGTTCAAACAACGCTTGCAGAGCATTATCGAAGCCCCCCTCTTCGGGCAGTTCATCACGGCTGTGATCATTTTCAACGCGATCTTGCTGGGGATGGAGACCTCACCGACGCTGATGGATGCAGCGGGGCCACTGATCGTCATTCTCGACAAGCTATGTCTTGCGGTTTTTGTGCTTGAGATCGCGATGAAACTGATCGTCTCAGGTCGCAACTTCTTCAAGAGTGGTTGGAATCTATTCGATTTCACGATCGTTGGCATCGCTCTGGTCCCAAGCGCGGGCGGTTTGTCGGTGCTGCGGGCCCTACGAATCCTGCGAGTCTTGCGCGTGATCTCGGTTGCCCCGCGCCTGCGCCGCGTGGTCGAGGGCTTTATCTCGGCCCTTCCGGGCATGGCCAGCGTGTTCCTTCTGATGGCGATCCTGTTCTATATCGGCGCGGTGATTTCGACCAAGCTGTTCTCTTATTCCTTCCCGGCTTGGTTTGGGGATCTGGGCCTGTCAGCTTATACGCTGTTCCAGATCATGACGCTGGAAAGCTGGTCCATGGGCATCGTGCGTCCTGTGATGGAGGTCTACCCCTACGCCTGGCTGTTCTTTGTGCCCTTCATCATGGTCACCACCTTCGCAGTTGTGAACTTGCTGGTCGGTCTGATCGTGAATTCGATGCAGGATGCGCACCACGCCGAGGACGAAGTGAAGACCGATGCCTACCGAGATGAGGTGCTAGAGCGGCTGGAAGCCATAGAGCGCCGACTAATTGAGCAATCAAACATCAAAAAGTGATTTCAGTTTTTTCAGTTTTTGGCATAATACCCAAAAAAAAGCAGCAGGCAGTGAATCATGGATCGTCGAGCATTTGGATTGGGTGCAATGGCAACGCTGAGCCTTTCGGCTTGTGCCTCAGCCGGCCCCAGATTTCTGACATATGATGGACCCGAGGTGACCTCTCTGGTCGTCAACAAGAGCGCGCGCAAGATGTACCTTTTGCATCATGAGCATGTTTTGCGGGAATATGATGTTGATCTGGGCTTTGCGCCCAATGGCACCAAAACCAAGCGTGGTGATGGTCGGACCCCCGAGGGGAGCTATCTTATCGATCGGCGCAACCCGAGAAGCCGCTATCATCTGTCTTTGGGTATTTCCTATCCCAACTCACAGGATGTAGCTCAGGCCAAGGCGGCGGGCGTTGATCCGGGTGGTGATATCTTTATCCACGGTCAGCCCAGTCTGCGGTCCGAGCTGAAGCGCGCCAAGAAGACCCCGGACTGGACCGCCGGATGCATCGCCGTCAAGAATAACGAGATCGAAGAGATCTATGCGATGGTCAACAAAGGTACGCTAATCACTCTGCGTCCCTAGCGCCAGGGCCCAAACCCGAATTTCGCATAGTCGCGCTGGTAGGCTTTTGCTGCCAGCGCCTCGAGTTGTGCGTCGTAGATCTCTTCCAATTCGTAGGGCTTATCCGCTGTGCGGCTGTCCGGCGTTGGCGGATTTGTGTGCCCCAAGCTTGTGGCGAGATCGGGCAGAGCGGTCTGCAGGTCATCCTCTCGCAGAATCAGGTCGGGCGGGGCGATCGGCGCCATCGCCTCGATCACCTTCGACTGGCTGCACCACATCGCATCGACCCTGATCGGGGTCTGGCCGTTCATATTGTGATGCAGGAAGGTCAAGAAAGCTGCAAACGCCGCATGATGCTGGTTCTTCGAGTAGTTCTTTTCACGCAACTGTCCGGGGATCGGCAGTTTAAACCGATTGCGCAGCATGTGGCGGATATCGGCATAGTCGTCATGGTCCTTGGCCAGAACATAGTCGCAAAACGCAGTATGCGCGCGGGCGATCGGATGTTGCAGAATAGTGAATTTGCGGTGCCCGGGATGGGTTCGCATCCAGCTTTCGACTGCGTCCGGGGTGTCGTGCAAAGCATCCTCGTCGCATCCATCCATCCGCGCCAGCCACTGGGTAACAACAGGCTCTAACCCGCCAGGAACAGGTAAAAATAGCAGTGGTGTTGTTGGAGCCGCTATTTGTCTTTGCAGCTTTGGCGCGCGTCGTGGTTCCAGATCTGGCGTGCGGTGCAGGGCGAAACGGTCCATCCCTGACACTGCACGCGCCATCTCGTCCGGGTTGGTAACCTTGGTCACCGCGGCTGACGGGTTCTGCGGCTTGAGCGCATCGTCCAGCGCAGCCAACCGCCCGACCGCTCCGAGCCACTTGGCGAGACCGTTCAAAACCTCAAGATCGTCCAGGTCATCATAGTTGATGTAAAAGGCGGTCTGGCCCGATCTTTGCAGGTGGTTAAGCAAAGACGTCTGGAACGAGGCGAGTTTGTCGACATAGTCCGAGAACTCAGCCGCGTCGAATTCGACTGTTTCCTCCAACCGGCGCTTGATATTCTTCAACTGCCATTGCTTGGTTTTTCGGACGATCTTCAGCGACAGATAGCTGTCCAGCGGATTGCGGCTGAGGATGATCTTGGCGCAGAGCGGATCGTTCAGGACCTCAGGCAAGACACGAGGGTCGTGTTCCTGAAAATACCGAAACCCGTGCAACCCGTTCGGGGCTGCGCGTATGGCTGCCAGAAGTCTGTCCGGATCTTCGTCTCTTTCATCCAGTGTTAGACCCAGAATTTGTTCGGATTTCACCCGCCCGATGAAATGCGGGTTGAAGGCCTCGCCATGGCAGGTGAGCCCGTCGATCCGGTTCAGGTTGGACTCTAACAGGTTTGATCCGGTGCGCATCGCACCCAGGATCACGAAGGATTCAAAGGGACCGGTCATCGGGGATCACTGCACCAGATAAGGTTTGCGGAAAGGCTTGGTGCGGGTTCCAAACACATCGTCGACTGGGAAGTCGCCCATCAGTTGCGGATGCATGCCCTGGTTCTTGAGGTTCTGGAGGAACTGCCCAAAACCCGCCAGATCGACCATCAGCGGGGCCTCGGTCAGATGACGGGCAGTCTGTGGCGCGATCTCGTCCAGTATGGTTTGCAGAGGCTCCATCGGGGCCTCAATGAACTCAGCCAACGTCCAGCTTCGTACACGCGCTTTTGTCCAAACCGAGCTCAGCACCTCAAGCTGTTTGCTCTCGATCTGTTGCAAGCGGGCAGCTTCGCACCGGATATCGGCGAAGTTCATGTTTGACCGGAACAGCGGGATCGCCCACGCCCCGGTAATCACCGAGATCTGCGCGTTCTTGTCCCGCGCCAGAAACCAGTTGATGTCCTGCGTGTCTCGCGGGCCGAACTGGAAACATTGGCGTTGGCCGCGTGTGTTCCAGATCAGGTTCGACAGGAACGCCTTGGGGTTATAGTCGCGCAACGTGGCACTGTCGCTGAGCGCGCCATTGGTGATCGTCTCACCCTGCGCGAATTCGGCGCGGTTTACGGCAAAGAGGTGCCCGTGAACCCGCGTGTTGGTTGCAGTTTCCAGCCAGGTTTCGAACTCTTCAAACAGGTCCGAGAACCCCTGAAACACCGAATAAGCCGCAGCCGTCAGACCGTTCTCGCTGCCGTGGCGGGGAAAGCGGCTTTGCATATAGAGGCCATCGCGCCCATGAGTGCGCCGTTCGACCGCCTTTGAGAAGACACGGTCGATCTTGCCCGGGTTAGGTTCGGCCGGCCGCATCGCGCTGGTCTGGTCGGTCAGGAAAGAGTGATAAAGTCTCTCGGCCCGGGGCCAGATTTTACGGGCAACAAAGCAGTCCGATCGGCGCAGCAATTGCAGGTGATCATCGTAGAAGATGTGGGGCCGCCCCTGGTAGTCGAATTTCGACAGGGTCAGTGACCGGCTTTCGATATGCGTGGAATAGAGCCGCGCAAGTGTCTGAAAATAGCTTTCATCCGGTATCCAGACATGGCGGAAATAGCGGTCATAGACCTTACGCCTGGGGTCTTGCAAAATGGCCGAGAGGGTCTGCCGCGTCAGGCACCACCATTGGCTACCCATATGCGGAGTCAAACCGTCTGGGATGCGGCGGCGCATGCCGGTCGCCCGTTGCAGTTTTACATAGGCGTCAAACAGTTTGCGCTGATTGCGCCAGGAAAACGGGAACCGCAGGGAAAAGCGTTCATGGTCCAGCCCACCGATTGTCCAGCTGACATCAGCGGTTGTAGCGCTTTCGATGAAATCGACGCGGGGACGGTCGGACAGGTAGTCGATCAGCTCTTGCACCGGGCGCAGAGGCAGACACGCGCCGGACGATAGGAAGACATGCCGCACGTCCGGGAAGCTCTCCAGCATCTGCTCGGATGCGGATTGCGAGGCCGCCACGATACCCCAACGGCCCCAATCGCACGTATGACGCTCCGAGAAACTGATTAGGGGGTTGTCCGCGCATGAGGCGACAAAGTTTGAATACGTCTTTTCGGCGACCTTGCCGTCCACATGGATTACAACCGGGCAGCCCGCGGCGGTCCAGTGGCGGGCGACCTGCTCGGCCCGGTCCAGAGCTGTGTGGACAAGCATGACGATGCCCAGCGAACTCATGCCCAGTTGCCTTTCGACATGAGGCCCAGAATCTCAAGCTGTCGCCAGTTGATGTATTGCTCGGACCAATCACAGCGGAAAACGGGCTGCTCCTCTAGCTGTTTGGCGTAGGCCTTGTACTCACCGGACCCACGATAGTGCTGATTGCGCTGCATCTCTTCGCGTGCCTTTTCGCCTAGGGTGTTGATCAGTTTGGCATGCAACAACGCGCCACTGGTCTTTTCCCCGCCCCATTCGTCATAAACCTGGTTCAAACCCCTCGGCAGCAATGAATGGGTCGAGCTGATATAGACATAGCGCCGATCCCACTTCACTAAGGGTATCTTGTTCAGCGCCGGGGCCTTCGAGGGGTTGTCCTGAAAGAAAACACGGGCCCTTGGGCCACCCTGAATCCACAGGTTCTTATATTCGGGGTTCTTTGAAATCATGTAATTCCCGGCATCGAACCAACGCGCGATTTCAAACGGGTCCTGACCCTCGTGATAGGGTTCGTCGTCTACAGGACCTTCGGGATACATGTCGATCAGCATTGTGCCGAAACTGCGCACCGCACAGCTGTCCAGCCAATCCGTCAGCGCGCTGATCGGGCGAGTGTCGCAGAACGGATAGATGAAGAACTCATCAGGATCGACGGTCAGAACCCAATGCCCATGCGCGTATTTGCGCAGCAGATAGTTGGACCAATCCAACCCAAAACCCGCCTTTTTGTAGCTGGTTTTCGTCTGCCAGACCGAGACATCGGGCTGCGCGCGCAGAAACTCGAGACTGCCGTCATCGCTGTCATTGTCAACAATCAGAAAATGGTTCACGCCCAGCTTGCGGTAGTATTCCAGAAAGAAGGGCAGGCGGATCTTCTCGTTACGGACAACGCTCATCAGCAACACATCGTACGGGCGGATGGCGGCGGTATTCGCGCTGATGGGCTTCAGCTCACGCCGTCTTTTGACGCAGCGCACGAGACGGCGCTTGCGCCGCAACCTCATGCGATAAGATTCCAAAAGGCCCACGCGACTGCCCAACCCTTGTTATTGACGCGAGCTTCCCCGGATTGATTGCTGAGTGTCAAACACCCGGGTTCCGCCGACTATGCCATTTTTTCATCTTGAGGGGCAATGCATTTACAACAGGTTAGTGACCCTAACCCTACTGATCCAGCCAATCCCCCGCATTCATCAGCCCCAGTTGCTGTAGTTTTAACCAACCGGTATATGCCTCGGACTGGTTGGTCCACATATCCGGCTGCGCGATGATCCCATCATAGTATGTCTGGAATTGGTCGGGATCATGAAAATGCTGGCGGCGCTGTTTCTCGATTTGCGACTTTGTGGTGATCTCGGGCAAAAACTTCGTGTGCAAAAGCACCCCGGAAGGCGTGTCTCCGTTTGGCCCATCATAGAGCGCATTCAGGCGACGTGGCAGCGCGGAATGGGTCGAGTTTACATAGGCATAGCGACGGGACCATTTAACCAGTGGGATCTTGTTCAAAGTCGGTGAGCGCTGGCGTGTATTGGCGAAAAACACCCGCTCGCGCGCGCCGCCCTGGACCCATAGATTGCCCATCTGGGTCTGCCGCTGCGCGCGGTAGGGGCTGGCATCGAACCAGTTCAGGGTTTTGGTCGGATCACTTTCCGGGTCATGGGTTTGCGACCCTAGTGGGCCTTTCGGGTAGAGATCCAGCATCAAAGCACCAAACCCGGCACGGCCTTGCCTCTCCAGCCAGCGGGTCAGGTCCTGCAAACCTCGGGTGTCGTGATGCGCGTAGATCAGCAGCTCATCCGCATCGACTGTCAGGCACCAGTGACTGTGGCCGTACCGGATTTGCAGCGAGGTCAGCCAATCCAGCCCAAAACGCGCGGCGCGGTAGCTGGCCTGAGTTTGCCAGAGCGATACGTCAGATTGCTGCGCCAAAAACTCGGTCGATCCGTCGTCGCTGCCGTTATCCACGATCAGAAAATGATCGACACCCAAGCCGCGGTAGTGCCGGAAGAACCACGGCAGACGTTCCAGTTCGTTGCGCAGGGTGATGAAGGCCAGAATACCTCCGAGTTGAATATCCGCGGTCCTGTTCTGCAAACAGATCAACTGGTGGCGACTGCGCCAGGATTGCCACAGCAGCCTGCGCCGTTTCCAACGCAGCCGGTATTTCTGGGCCGGGCTTATGCGAGGGAGCTGGGCGCTGACAGGGGTCAACGGCGGCTCATTTCTCGTAGGCGCCGGTTTGATGCCAGCGCCACGCGTCGGTGATCATCGTCTCTAACGTTGAGCGTTTTGGCTTCCAGCCCAGCTCATCTTCGGCGCGGAGTGAGCCTGACACCAGTTTGGTACAATCCCCTGCGCGGCGCGGTCCGACGGTGTAGGGAACGGCGCGATTGGTGACGGTTTTGGACTGCTTGATAACCTCAAGAACCGAGAACCCCGACCCGGTGCCCAGATTGAACACACGGCTGTCTTTACCCTGCCGCAGCCAGTTCAGGCCCAGAACATGCGCATCAACCAGATCGCAGACATGCACATAGTCGCGGATGCAGGTACCGTCCGGCGTGTCGTAGTCGGTGCCAAACACAGTCAGGCCATCCCGCTTGCCATCAATCGCATCCAGCATCAGCGGGATCAGATGGGTCTCAGGCCGGTGGAACTCTCCAACCTGGCCTTCGGGATCGGCACCGGCCACGTTGAAATAGCGGAAGATCACATGGCGCAGGCCATGAGCGGCCTCGAAATCCCGCAAGATATCCTCAATCGCCCGTTTCGAGGCGCCATAAGCGTTTATCGGGTGCTGAGGTGTACTCTCATCCAGCACAACATTGTCCTGATCGCCATAGGTCGCGCAGGTTGAGGAAAATACGAAATCCAGACAGCCTGCGGCCACTGCAGCTTCGATCAGAGTCAGCGAGCCAGTCACATTGTTCGACCAATAACGCGCGGGCTCTTTCATGGCCTCGCCAACCTGGCTGAGCGCGGCGAAATGCATCACGGCCTGAGGCTGATACTTGGCAAAAACCTCGTCCAGCCGCGCGCGGTCAAGCAGGTCGCCCTGTTCAAAAGGGCCAAACTTGACCGCATCCTGCCAGCCGGTGACGAGATTGTCGTAGGTCACCGGTACAAAGCCCGCTTGCGCCAACGCCTTGCAAGCGTGAGAGCCGATGTAGCCTGCGCCACCCGTGACAAGGATCGTTTTCATATCAGGTCCATTGGTCATATTTGGGCGCTTCTACGCCAGATTCGCAGGTTTGGTCAGGGGGAAAAGGGATCACTCCAACCCCATATCTGCCATCATCGCTTCGATCTTGGGCACGTCCTGAGGGTTGTTCAGCTCCCAAAACTGACGGCCCTTGGCTTCGACCTCGACGCATAGAACCTTGCGGCCGTTTTCCATGAAGCGCAGCTGTTCCAGACCTTCCAACTGCTCTAGCGGGCCGGTAGGCCAGCTGGGGTAGGCAGACAACGCATCTGGGCGGTAGGCATATACACCTACATGGTGAAACACCGGGGTTGGATCCGTGCCCGTATAGCTGTTGGAGGCGAAAGGCACCACTTCTTTCGAGAAATACATCGCACTGTTATCGCTGGCAAAAACGGCGGTCGTGCCGCCGACGCGCCCGTGTTTGCGATCATTGAGCAGGCTATTCAGCGCCTCTCCGTCGCAGCGCAGAACGGGCGTCGCGACACCGGCCTCGGGCGCGTCGCGCAGGCCGGAGATCAGGTCCTCGACAAACCAATGCGGTGTCAGCGGCGCGTCGCCTTGCAAGTTTACGATGATCTCGTAGCTACCACCCAAAACCTCATGTGCCTCGGCACAGCGTTCGGTGCCGTTCTGGCAGGTTTCCGAGGTCATCACGACCTCGGCCCCGAACCCCTCGGCGGCGTCCCGGATGCGGTCGTCATCTGTGGCGACAACGACCTTGTCCACGCCTGACACAGACTTGGCCGCTCGCCATGAGCGCTCGATCAGTGTCATGGCTTTGCCCGTTGCGCCGGTCAGCGGCACCAAGGGTTTGCCCGGATAGCGGGATGAGGCATAGCGGGCGGGAATGGCGATCAGAACGGACATCAGGCTTCCTTCAACTCAACACCCGGAGCGTAGGCGATGAAGAACGGGTTTGCATAGCCATCCTTGCCATAGGTCAACGGTGTGTGGTTGTCGAACCGGACCACCTGACCACCAGCCCCTGCCAGTACAGCGTGCCCGGCGGCGGTGTCCCACTCCATCGTGCGTCCGACCCGTGGGTAGAGATCCGCCTCACCCGTTGCGACCAGACAGAACTTGAGGGACGAGCCCGCGTTCTTGCTGTCCTGCACCTGGTACTTGTTGATGTAATCCTCGGTTGCCTGATCCCGGTGCGATTTGGAGGCGACGATCAAAAGGGCGGAATTGTCCGGATTAGAGACTGAAATCGGCGTGATCTCCCCCGCATGGGCCTTGTCCAATGCGCCGGTTTCCTCGACCGATTGCCCATCGGCTTTGGTGTAGAAAATGCGGCCGCGCGCAGGAGCATAGACGACACCGCGCGTAGGGGCACCGTTTTCGACCAGTGCGATATTGACGGTGAAGTCTCCGCGCCGATTGATGAATTCCTTGGTGCCATCCAACGGATCAACGATCAGGAATGTTTCGCCCTTTTCGGAATGCGAGGCGGCCTGTTCTTCGGTCACCAGCAGGATGTCGGGGAAGGCGGCGCGCAGCCCTTCTGAGATCAACGCATCGGCGGCCTCATCAGCCTCGGTCACGGGGCTTTCATCTGATTTGACCTTCACATCGAACGTATCCGAGTTGTAGATCTCCATAATCTTGTCACCGGCTTCTAGTGCCAGACGTCGGATGACGGGGATAAGGGCGTCGTAGGTCACAAAAAAGCTCCGATTTGGTGGTTTGTTGATCGAATGTGGTGACGGACTTATGATGTGCTGGTTACCGAACGGCAAGGTATTCGTGAAAGACTGAGGTCAACAGAGCAGGAAAGACCCGACACGTGTTCTATTTCAGGAATAACAAGACCCTGCTGGGTGGTGCATTCACCACGGCGGAGCTGATCTTTCATGCGGTTGTGCGTGACATCCGGACCCAACACGCAAACGCGGTGGTCGCGATTATCCGAAGTGTTGTTCAAGTCCTTGCGATGGTTCTCGTGTTCTACCTGATCATGTCCTTTATGGGCACACGGGTGGCCAAGGTGCGAGGCGACATTGTTTTGTACCTCTTGTCGGGTGTGTTCCTGTTCATGTTGCACATCAAATCGGTAAAAAAGGTCGCGGGTGTCGGGGCGGGTAACAACCCAATGATGCTGCATTCACCTATGAATATGGTGATCACGATTTTGGCCACGGCTTTTGGGACGCTCTACACCATGATGGTGACGATGTTTGTCATCCTGTTCATCTACCATGCCGCGGTAAATCCATTGGTAATCGAACAGCCCGGGCCTGCCTTTGCTATGGTCCTTTTGTCATGGTTCACCGGATGTGCGGTGGGGCTGGTTTTGATGGCGCTGCGGCCTTGGTTTCCAATGACGGCAGGCATTCTGACCACGGTGTACCGACGGTTGCAAATGATCTTCTCGGGCAAGATGTTTCTGGCCAATGCGCTGGGCGGTTACATGTTGATGCTGTTCGCCTGGAACCCGCTTTTTCATTTGATTGACCAGTGTCGCGGTTATGTTTTCCGCAATTATTACCCGCGCAACACAAGCTGGGAATATGCGGTCTGGGTTGGCGTCGCGCTGGTGATGATCGGTCTGTTGGGCGTCTTCTTTACCAAAAAACACGTCTCACAAAGCTGGGGTGCGCGCCGCTAGAGCGCAACGCGCAGGGTTAGGTTGATCCGCCCGCCCTTGGGCAGCAGTTTGGATGATTTGAACCGGATGCGATCTACACCGTGATAGGTCAACCGCGCCGGACCCCCCATGATCACCACATCGCCCGAGTTCAGCCAGATGGATTCCGTTTTGCCTCCGCGTGTTGTGTTGCCGATGCGGAACAGCGCATCATCGCCGAGCGAGACCGACAACACAGGCCACGAAAAATCGGCCTCATCCTTGTCCTGGTGCAGGCCCATCTTCGCGTCTTCGCCGTAGTAGTTGATCAGGCAGCAATCCGGTGCGCGCTCTGGGCCCACCAGATCCTGCCAGATCGCAAGGACACGTTCGGGGATTTTGGGCCAGTTCATGCCCCCGGGATGCTGGTCCTGATAGCGGTAGCCCGCCTTGTCCGTCACCCATCCCAAATCCCCGGCAGAGGTCATGCGCACCGACATCTCTTTGCCCGATGGTGTCACGGGGCGGAACAGGGGCGCAGATTTCAGAATCGGGCGCAGCGCATCGATCAGCCGGCTCTGGGCGGCGTTGTCCAGATAGCCTTTCCTGATCTCAAATCCCCGTAAAAGCAGCCGAGCCATGCCGGATTCCCCATTCCTTACCAAATCCTTGCCAAAAAAGGCCGCAGATTCCCGAAAACCTGCAATTCAGAATGCTTGCAGGCCTCTGGTCCGGCCCTTATATACGCCGAGACGCGCGATGGTGTAGTGCTGTCGCGCACATCAGATCGGGGACGGGATGCCATAACGGGTCCGGCCCTCGGGACATCGCCTTGAAGAGAAAGGGATTGAAAATATGGGAAAAGTAATCGGGATTGACCTCGGCACCACCAACTCGTGTGTTGCGATCATGGATGGTTCGCAGCCGAAGGTCATCGAAAACGCCGAAGGGGCGCGGACCACGCCCTCGATCGTCGCCTTCACCGAAGATGAGCGACTGGTCGGTCAGCCTGCAAAACGTCAGGCGGTCACCAACCCCGACAACACGATCTTTGGCGTCAAGCGTCTGATCGGTCGTCGTGTGGATGATGCCGAAGTCGAAAAAGACAAGAAAATGGTGCCGTATGCCATCGTAAATGGCGGCAACGGTGACGCGTGGGTTGAAGCCCGCGGTGAAAAGTACTCCCCAAGCCAAATCTCGGCCTTCACTCTGGGCAAGATGAAGGAAACCGCAGAAAGCTATCTGGGTGAGGAAGTCACGCAGGCGGTTATCACCGTTCCGGCATATTTCAACGATGCTCAGCGTCAGGCCACCAAAGACGCCGGTAAAATCGCCGGTTTGGAAGTGCTGCGGATCATCAACGAACCGACAGCGGCTGCTCTGGCCTATGGTCTGGATAAGGAAGAAACCCAAACCATCGCGGTCTATGACCTTGGTGGCGGTACCTTCGACGTGACCATTCTGGAAATCGACGACGGCCTGTTCGAAGTTAAGTCGACCAACGGTGACACCTTCCTGGGTGGTGAAGACTTTGACATGCGCATCGTCAACTACCTTGCGGATGAGTTCAAAAAGGAACACGGTGTCGACCTGTCGCAAGACAAGATGGCTCTGCAGCGTCTGAAAGAAGCCGCTGAAAAAGCCAAGATCGAACTGTCCTCGACCTCGCAAACCGAAATCAACCAGCCGTTCATCTCAATGGGTTCGAACGGTCAGCCTCTGCACATGGTCATGAAACTGACCCGTGCCAAGCTGGAATCGCTGGTTTCGGACCTGATCAAAAAGTCGATGAAGCCTTGCGCCGCTGCTCTGAAAGACGCCGGTCTGTCGGCTGCTGACGTGGACGAAGTTGTTCTGGTCGGTGGTATGACCCGGATGCCGAAAGTGATCGAAGAGGTCACCAAATTCTTCGGTAAAGAGCCCCATAAAGGTGTGAACCCGGACGAAGTGGTTGCCATGGGCGCGGCTATCCAAGCCGGTGTTTTGCAGGGTGACGTAAAAGACGTGGTTCTGCTGGACGTGACCCCGCTGTCGCTGGGCATTGAGACGCTAGGTGGCGTGTTCACCCGTCTGATCGACCGCAACACCACGATCCCGACCAAGAAGTCTCAGGTCTTCTCGACCGCCGAGGACAACCAGAACGCCGTGACCATCCGCGTGTTCCAGGGTGAGCGTGAAATGGCTGCGGACAACAAGATCCTGGGTCAGTTCAACCTCGAAGACATCCCGCCGGCGCCGCGCGGTATGCCTCAGATCGAGGTGACTTTTGACATCGACGCCAACGGCATTGTCTCGGTTTCGGCCAAGGACAAGGGCACCGGCAAAGAGCAGAAGATCACCATCCAGGCCTCGGGCGGTCTGTCCGACGAGGACATCGAAAAGATGGTCAAGGACGCCGAAGAGAACGCGGAAGCCGACAAGGAACGCCGCGAGCTGGTCGACGCCAAGAACCAGGCGGAAAGCCTCATCCATTCGACCGAGAAGTCGATGGAAGAGCACTCCGACAAGGTCGATCCGACCACGATCGAAGCGATCGAGCTGGCAATTGCCGCGCTGAAAGACGAGTTGGAAACCGAGAACGCCGACAAGATCAAGTCTGGCATCCAGAACGTCACCGAAGCCGCCATGAAGCTGGGCGAAGCCATCTACAAGGCGCAAGCCGAAGAGGGCGAGGAAGAGCCTGCAGCAGCAGACGCAGGTCCTGCGGATGATGACATTGTCGACGCCGAGTTCGAAGATCTGGACGACGACAAGCGTAAGTAACCGGTAACCGGGCCAATCTGGGCCGGTCCGCTTGCCGGGCCGGCCCGATTACGTTGAGGCAGAAGGGAAAACTGATGTCAAAACGCGACTACTATGATGTGCTTGGTGTCACCAAGGGCGCATCTGCGGATGAGATCAAGAAAGGTTTTCGCAAGAAAGCCAAAGAATTGCATCCCGACCGCAACAAAGACAACCCGGATGCCGAGGCGCAGTTCAAAGAAGCGAACGAAGCCTATGACGTGCTGCGCGATGCCGACAAAAAAGCAGCCTACGACCGTTTTGGTCACGCCGCTTTTGAAAACGGCATGGGTGGCGGTGGCCGTCCGGGCGGTGGCTTTGGGCAGGGTGACTTCTCCAGCGCGTTCTCGGATGTGTTCGATGATCTCTTCGGCGATTTCATGGGCGGCCAACGTGGCGGCGGCGGTGGACGTCGCGCGGCACGCGGGTCCGACCTGCGCTACAACTTGCGCGTAACGCTGGAAGAGGCTTTCTCGGGCCTGCAGAAAACCATCAACGTTCCTGCGGCCGTGGCCTGTTCGGCCTGTGACGGATCGGGCGCTGAGGGTGGTGTAGAACCTACGACATGTCCAACATGCTCGGGCATGGGTAAGGTCCGGGCTCAGCAGGGCTTTTTCACAGTTGAACGCACCTGTCCGACTTGTTCGGGCCTTGGTCAGATCATCAAAAACCCCTGTAAATCCTGCAATGGCGCGGGTCGCGTGGAAAAAGAACGCGCCCTGTCGGTCAATATCCCAGCCGGTGTTGAGACCGGTACACGCATCCGCCTGGCTGGTGAGGGTGAAGCCGGTATGCGCGGCGGCCCTCCGGGTGACCTCTATATCTTTGTAGAGGTCTCGGACCACAAACTGTTCGAACGTGACAGCGTGAACCTCTATTGCCGCGTCCCTGTCAGCATGGCCAAGGCCGCGCTTGGCGGGTCCATCGAGGTACCGACCATTGATGGCGGGCGCGGACGGGTGCAGATTCCGGCGGGCAGCCAGTCCGGTCGCCAGATGCGCCTGCGCGGAAAGGGTATGCCCGCGTTGCGGGGTGGTGGCATCGGCGACATGTTCATCGAACTGGCTGTGGAAACACCGGTCAACCTCACCTCTCGCCAGAAAGAGCTTTTGCGTGAGTTTGATGATTTGGGTGAGGATAACCACCCAGAATCAAAAAGCTTTTTCTCATCCGTTAAATCCTTCTGGGATGGGATGAAAAGCTAAATTCAGGCCGCTCTAATTGGGGCGGCCTGTGCGTTTTGGGGGCTCTGCCCCCGTCGCCCTACAGGCGCCTCCCCCGGGATATTTCTGGCCAGATGAATAGAGGATCCTTTCCTTCATCTGGCTAAAAATATCTCGGAGCGCGAGGCAGAGCCTCGCTGAGTCCTGAACGCGCCATGTTTTACCTCCGTTGGGGCTGTAAAACTCAACCGAATAAGACTTGATTTTTTCCAACTGCCCTGAGATTGTCCGCGCCAACCGTTGGGGTGCCCTGATCAAAGGGCTGAGAGGCGTAAGCGCTAACCCATCGAACCTGATCCGGGCAATTCCGGCGTAGGGAACGGTCTAAAGCAAACAGACGTTTTCCATGCCCGGGTTGCCCAAAATAGATGGAGCAACGACGTGGCACCCATTGCCTTGACCATAGCAGGATCCGACAGCGGCGGCGGCGCGGGCATTCAGGCCGATCTCAAGGCGATGTCGGCTTTGGGTGTTTTCGGGGCCAGCGTGATCACCGCCGTTACCGCGCAGAACACACAGGCGGTTACGGCCGTGCATGGCATCCCGCTAGAGGTGATCTCGGCCCAGATCAAAGCAGTGCTCAGCGATCTGGATGTGCGCGCCATCAAGATCGGAATGCTGGCGACGCCGGAGATTATTGAGACTGTGGCGCAGGGGATTTCCCGCTTTCAAGGGCCAATCGTTCTGGACCCCGTGATGATTGCGAAATCCGGTGATGCCCTTCTGGCCGATGAGGCAGTTCAAACGCTACGCGACGTTCTGCTGCCCCGTGCAACCGTTCTGACGCCAAACCTGCCCGAGGCGGCATGTTTGCTGGATCGAGGTGATGCCGACACGCCTGAGGCGATGGTTGAACAGGGCAAAGCGCTGTGCGCTTTGGGTGCACAAGCGGTTTTGATGAAGGGCGGTCATGGCAAGGGGGATGTCTGCCATGATCTGCTGATCGACGAAAACGGGGTGATTGCCGAATTTCAGGCCCCAAGGAAGGCCACCCGAAACACCCATGGAACGGGTTGCACGCTGTCCTCATCTATCGCTGCCGGTTTGGCCCAAGGCCTGACGCTTGTCGATGCCGTGGCGCAGGCGCACGAGTATCTGCAGGGCGCAATCGCGCGGGCTGATGAGCTGAAGATCGGTGCGGGCCACGGACCTGTTCATCACTTCCACCGGGTTTGGCCTGCGTGACCCTCTGGTCCGTCATAGGCGCCGGTGTAGCTGGTTTGGCCGTTGCGTCCGAGCTGGTCTCGCGCGGGGCAAAGGTACAGGTTTTCGATCCCGGCGGCCCCCCAGGCCCGCATGGATGTTCCTGGTGGGCGGGCGGTATGCTGGCCCCGTGGTGCGAGTATGAAAACGCGGAGGAACCTGTCCTTAGGCTCGGTCAATCTGCCATCGAGTGGTGGGCCTCCCGAACAACTGTGCAACGATGCGGTACTCTGGTCGTGGCAAATGCGCGGGACATCCCAGATTTACGCAGATTTGCCCGTCGGACGAATTCTTATTCCGAAGTAGACCGGGCGAAAATCGCGAATTTAGAGCCTGATCTGCATGGATTCGGAAAAGGATTGTACTTCGACCAAGAAGCACATCTTGACCCCCGTCAGGCATTGCTAGACCTGCACCGAGGTCTCAAAGACAAGGGCGTCGAATTCCACCGCAAACTCGCACCTACGCAGTTGGAAAACGCCATCGATTGTCGAGGGCTGCATGCGCGGGAATACCTGCATGACTTGCGCGGAGTGAAGGGTGAGATGCTGGTTGTGCGCTGCCCTGATGTGACGCTGACACGCCCCGTGCGCCTGTTGCACCCGCGGATGCCGCTCTACATCGTGCCGCGCGGTGAGGGTATTTACATGCTGGGCGCGACCATGATCGAAAGCGAAGACAGCAGCCGGATCACCGCGCGCTCAATGCTGGAACTGCTCAGCGCTGCCTACGCTTTGAACCCGGCCTTTGGTGAGGCTGAGGTGCTGGAAATTGGCGTTGATCTCCGTCCTGCCTTTCCCGACAACCTGCCGCGTATCCGGCGTTTGGGCGGGACGATCTATGCCAATGGCCTTTACCGCCATGGCTATTTGCTCGCCCCTGCGTTGGCACAGGGCGTGGCCGATTTGGCGCTTGAGAACAAACATTCGGAGATGGTCGATGAAGATCGTGCTTAATGGCGACCCCAAGGAGGTAAAGGCCTCCACCTTGGCAGAGCTGCTAGATGAATGCAGTTTCTCGGTCCGTGTCGCAACGGCGGTGAACGAGGAATTCGTGCCCTCCAGCCTGCGCATTGCCCATGCCCTGTCCGAAGGTGACCGGGTCGAAATCCTGTCGCCGATGCAAGGAGGGTGAGGATGAAAAGCTTCTACGGCGTCGATCTGCCCAACCCGCTGATGCTGGGCACCGCGCAATATCCCAGCCCCGCTATCCTAGAACAGGCGTTCCGCGACAGCGGCGCGGGTGTGGCGACAGTCTCTTTGCGGCGGGAATCGGGGGCCGGGCAGACCTTTTGGCAGATGATCCGCGATCTGGGTGTGCTGGTGCTGCCCAACACTGCCGGCTGTCACACGGTGAAAGAGGCGGTGACAACCGCGCATATGGCCCGCGAAGTGTTTGAGACCAAATGGATCAAACTGGAACTGATCGGCCATACCGACAGTCTGCAGCCGGACGTCTTCCAATTGGTCGAGGCTGCGCGCATCCTGACCGAGGACGGGTTCGAGGTCTTCCCCTACACCACCGACGACTTGATCGTGGGTGAACGGCTGCTTGAGGCCGGGTGTGAGGTTTTGATGCCCTGGGGTGCGCCCATCGGCTCGGGCCGGGGGCTGAACAATGAATACGCCCTGCGCGCGATGCGGGCCGAGTTCCCGGATGTGCCGCTTGTGATTGATGCCGGGATCGGCCTGCCCAGCCATGCGGCCCACGCGATGGAGCTGGGTTATGACGCCGTCTTGCTGAACACGGCCGTCGCCCGTGCTGGTGATCCGGCGTTGATGGCAAAGGCCATGATGTGCGCGGTTGAGGCCGGACAGCTGGCCCATCAGGCCGACCCGATCGAGGCCCGCGACATGGCAGTACCCTCAACCCCCGTTGTTGGAAAGGCGTTCCTGGCATGAGTTTGGACCGTTTCTACCCGATCTTTGACCACTCCGACTGGCTGCGGCGGATGCTGCCTTTGGGTGTAAAGCTGGTACAGCTGCGCATGAAGGATCAGCCGGACGGTGTTGTCCAGGCCGAGATCGCCACCTCCCGCGATCTGTGCAATCAGCATGGCGCGGTTCTGGTGGTGAATGACTATTGGCAGGCCGCCATTGATGCCGGCTGCGACTGGATCCATCTGGGGCAAGAAGATCTGGACGATGCCGACCTCAAGGCGATCCGAAAAGCGAATCTAAAGCTGGGCGTTTCCACCCATGACGATGATGAGCTAGAGCGCGTTCTAGCCATGGACCCCGACTACGTCGCGCTGGGACCGGTCTATCCGACGATCCTGAAAAAGATGAAGTGGGAGCAGCAAGGACTGCCGCGCGTCACCGAGTGGAAGGCCCGTGTGGGCGATATCCCTCTGGTCGGGATTGGCGGTATGAGCGTCGAACGCGCGCCCGGCGTGCTTGAGGCAGGGGCGGACATCGTCTCGGTCGTCACGGACATCACCCTGAACGCTGACCCCGAGGCACGGGTGCGCCAATGGATCGAGGCCACCAGATGAGCCGCTACGCCCGACAGATGATCCTGCCTGAGGTGGGGGCCGAAGGGCAGGCGCGCCTGTCCAAGGCGCGGATTTTGGTTGTCGGGGCGGGTGGATTGGCGGCTCCGGTCCTACCTTTGTTGGCTGGGGCGGGCGTTGGGCATCTGACGATCCTCGATGCGGATGACGTGGCCCTGTCGAACTTGCATCGGCAGACGCTGTTTACTGAGGCAGATTGCGGACGCCCAAAAGCCGAAGTTGCAGCCGATCGCTGCCGTGCTTTGAATTCTGATATCGACGTCGTCGCGCTAAAACAGGCTCTAACAAGTCAAAATGCGACCGGTTTTGTTTCACAGGCTGATTTGATCCTCGACTGTGCGGACAGCTATGCCGCCAGCTACACGCTGTCGGATATCTGCCTGACCTTGGGAAAACCTTTGGTCAGTGCCTCGGTGTTGGGCCTGTCTGGCTATGTTGGTGCGTTCTGCGGCGGTGCGCCGTCACTACGGGCCGTGTTCCCCGAGGCCCCGACCAGCGGGGCGAGCTGTGCCACGGCAGGTGTTCTAGGGCCAGTCGTGGGGATGATCGGCGCGATGCAGGCGCAAATGGCATTGGCTTTGATCCAGGGCCTCGACCCGTCGCCCCTTGGCCTGATGTTACAGGTAGACGCCAAGACATTCCGAAGCTCCAGCTTCCGCTTTGACGCAGCGCCCGAGCCTGAGCAGTCCTTTGCCTTCGTTGCCGCCTCGCAACTGTCCTCAGATGATGTGATTGTTGAGCTTCGGAGTGAAGACGAAGCTCCTCAACCCATCCACCCCCTGGCACGTCGTCTAAGCGTGGAACACCTGAATTCAGAGCCTAACAAAGCAAAAAGGCTGGCTTTGTGCTGTGCAACCGGCCTGCGCGCCTGGCGTGCGGCTGAACAGATTGAACCGGATTGGCCGGGCGAGATTGTCCTCGTCGCGGCCTCAACCTCGTGAGTGAAAAGGAAACGCGAGACATGAAAAAGCTGATGACAGCCATCGCCCTTCTGGCCGCTGCGCCGGCCTGGGCCGAAGACAAGATGACCGTTCTGCTGGATTGGTTCATCAACCCCGATCATGGGCCCATCATCGTGGCGCAGGAAAACGGCTATTTCGCCGAGCAGGGCCTCGAGGTTGAGATCGTTCCCCCCGCCGACCCGTCCGCTCCGCCGCGTTTGGTGGCTGCTGGTCAGGCTGAACTGGCCGTATCTTATCAGCCGCAGCTGCACCTGCAGATCCATGAAGGCCTGCCGCTGAAGCGTGTCGGTACGCTGGTTGCGACCCCTCTGAACTGTCTGCTGGTTCTGGAAGACGGCCCGATCAAGTCGCCTGCGGACCTGAAGGGCAAGAAAATCGGCTTCTCGGTCGCTGGCGTGGAAGAGGCTGTTCTGACCACCGTTCTGGGCAAATATGGCGTGGCGCTGGACGATGTTGAACTGATCAACGTGAACTTCTCGCTCTCTCCGTCGCTGATGACCGGTCAGGTGGATGCGGTGATCGGTGCCTATCGCAACTTCGAGCTGAACCAGATGGATATCGAAGGCCGTCCCGGCACCTGCTTCTATATCGAGGAAGAGGGCGTGCCGTCTTATGACGAACTGATCTACGTCGCCAACCCCGAGACGATGGATAAGGACAAGATCGCGCGTTTCCTGGCGGCGACCGAAAAAGCGACCCAGTACATTGTCAACAACCCCGAAGAAAGCTGGGAGATCTTCGCCGCGACTTCGCCCGAGTTGCAGGATGAGCTGAATGCTCGCGCGTGGGTCGACACTCTGCCGCGCTTTGCTCTGCGCCCGGCGGGTTTTGATGCGGGCCGCTACGCCCGGTTCGAAACCTTCCTGAACGAAAGCGGCATGATTGACAGCGTTTTGCCGGTCAGCGACATCACCATCGACGTGACCGCGCAATGAGCGACTATGGCAAAGCCTTCACACTGATGCGTGATGCGGCGCAGGGACCGTGGCGGGACTACACCCGCCACGCCTTTGTTGAAGGGATGAAGGACGGCACTCTGCCCCGAGAGGCGTTCCTGCATTACCTGCGTCAGGATTATGTGTTCCTGATCCATTTCAGCCGCGCCTGGGCGCTGGCGGTGGTGAAATCAGAAACGCATTCCGAAATGCTGACGGCTGTGGGCACCGTGAACGCTTTGGTCGCAGAAGAGATGCAGCTGCATATCGGGACCTGCGAAGCGGCCGGTATCTCTCAGGAGGAGCTGTTTGCAACCCCGGAACGTGCCGAAAATCTTGCCTATACGCGGTTCGTGCTGGAGGCCGGGTATAGTGGCGATCTGTTGGACTTGCTGGCAGCGCTGGCACCCTGTGTGATGGGATACGGAGAAATCGGGTCTCGACTGGCCTCCGAGGCCACATCCGAGACCTATCGCGACTGGATCAATACCTATGCTGGTGAGGACTACCAGGGTGCGTGCAAGGCGGCCGGCGAACTGCTGGATTCGGCTCTAACACGACGTCTTGGGGCGGATATCGAGGCCTCTCCGCGCTGGGATCGTCTGTGCCAGACCTTCCGAACCGCCACAGAGCTAGAGGTCAATTTCTGGCAAATGGGTCTGACCCCATGACCCCGGCACCCGATCTAACTATCAGCGGACACGCGAGTATTGGCGATACGCCCTTGTTCGCACCGCTGACTCTGACCCTTGGGGCGGTACAGTGGACTTGTCTGTTAGGTGGATCGGGCGTTGGCAAAACCACGGTTCTGCGCCTGATCGCAGGGTTGGAGACAGGTGCGGATTTCACCGGTCAGATATCGGCCAGCGATGGCCAAACGGTCCCGACTCGCGTGGCCTATATGGCGCAGGACGACCTGCTGCTGCCTTGGGCGACGGTGGCGCAAAACGTCTCGCTCGGCGCGCGGTTGCGGGGTGAGAAACCCGATCTGGATCGCCGGGACCGTCTGATTGAACGGATGCGCCTGCAAGATCACATGGCCAAGAAACCGTCGGAGCTGTCCGGAGGCCAACGACAGCGCGTCGCCTTGGCGCGGACCCTGATGGAAGATCGCCCCATCGTGCTGTTGGATGAGCCATTCTCGGCCCTCGACGCGCGCACCCGCGCGGACATGCAGGATCTGGCCGCAGAGGCGCTGCAGGGCCGGACGGTCCTTCTGGTCACCCACGACCCGGCCGAGGCCGCACGTTTGGGCCAATCCATCGTCGTGATGACGCAGCAGGGGCTGACGCCCTGTGCTCCGCCTGCCGCGCCCGCACCGCGCCATGTGGATGATCTGGAGACATTGGAAACCCAAGGCGCGCTACTGAAACTATTGAGAGAGGCGGCATGAAACTCCTCTCTGCCCTCGCCGCAACCTTGTTCGCTCTGGCCGTCTGGCAAGCGATTGTCAGCCTGACCGGCCTGCCCAAATTCATCCTGCCCGGCCCGGCGCTTGTGGCCGAGACCTGGTGGCAGAACCGCTGGGTGATTGCGGAACATACTTGGATTACCGCGGTTGAGGTCGTGATCGGCCTGGCGGTTGGTACCGTTCTAGGCGTTGTCACCGCGCTGCAACTGGCCAATTCACGGGCCGCACGGGTGCTGGTGCAGCCGATGCTGGTTTTCACGCAGGCTTTGCCGGTCTTTGCGCTGGCGCCGCTTCTGACCCTGTGGCTGGGCTACGGCCTTTGGTCCAAGGTCGCGATGGCGGTCCTGATCATCTACTTTCCGATCACCTCATCCTTCTTTGACGGTCTGATGAGGACCCCGCCCGGATATCTCGATCTGGCGCGTACGATGCAGGCAGGCCCGCGTTCGATCCTGTGGCACATCCGTATCCCGGCGGCGTTGCCTTCGCTAGCCTCGGGGATGCGATTGGCGGCGGTCTATGCGCCGATTGGCGCGGTGATCGGCGAATGGGTCGGGTCCTCGCAAGGGTTGGGCTACCTGATGCTGCTGGCCAATGGCCGGGCCAAGACCGATCTGATGTTCGCGGCCATGCTGACTTTGGGCGTGCTCTCGATCCTGCTGCATATGCTGGTGCGCCGCGCCACCGCGCGCATGGCCGGTGAGGCGCGTTAACCTTTCAGAAACCGATTCTGCGCCAAGGTAAGGCCCATGACACAGGACGCCTTTGCCGAAGCCCCGATGCTTTTCGATACGGACGAAGCGCCAGCGCAGCCGCTGCCGACGGGTCGGTTACCCTCCTACATCAAAGACCATCGCAAGCGGCTGCGCGAACGGTTCATGTCTGGCGGCTCGGGCGCTATGCCGGACTATGAGTTGCTGGAACTGGTGTTGTTTCGATCCATCCCGCGTCAGGACGTGAAACCGCTGGCCCGGCTGCTGATGGATACTTTTGGCGACTTCAACCGCGTGCTGACTGCACCAGAGGAGCGGTTGCGCCAAATCAAAGGCGTCGGTGAAACCGTCATCACCGATCTGAAAATCCTTGAAGCCTGCGCCCATCGCATGGCCCGCGCGCGGGTGATGCAGCGCCACGTGATTTCAGGCTGGGATGCTTTGCTGGACTATTGCCACACAACGATGGCGCATCGAGAGATCGAGCAGTTTCGCGTGTTCTACCTTGACCGCAAGAACGTGATGATCGCGGATGAGGAGCAGGCGAAGGGCACTGTTGATCATGTCCCGGTCTACCCGCGCGAGGTGGCAAAACGAGCGCTGGAGCTAAACGCCTCGGCCCTGATTTTGGTGCATAACCATCCCTCCGGCGACCCCACGCCGTCGCAATCGGATATCGACATGACCAACCGCATTCAGGATGCCTGCACGGCCTTGGGGCTGACGCTGCACGACCATCTGATTATCGGAAAATCAACCGAGCTGAGCTTTCGATCCGAGGGGTATTTGTGACGGGAAGAGTTGTGTTGTCAGTTGATTGCCCAAACGACTGAAATTGTTGTCTGGGTTGAGAGTTCCAATTTGGCCGATTCATTTCGATGAGGACATTTTCTCGCTTTCGTCCATGTTGCCTTTATCTAAATGCGTCACAAGGTTTGCGCATAGTGTTTCGTCTCCTCGTAAAGAGCTTCACGTATCTAGAGATCAGACATGGTCTCCGCGCGGCTGGGCGGAACCCTCAATGCTTGCAGAGGCGGTTTCGTCCGAGTTTCTGTCCGACATCGTCACTCTCTAGTTCACCCAAACCTCAACCCGGCGGTTTGTTTTTCGGCCCCATTCCGTGTCATCGCAGGCCATGGGCATCGCCTCTCCGAAGCCTTCGGTTGTGATCTCGATACTGTCGGGGATTTCGGTCTCAATGGCGGCCAGTACCGCATTGCGCACCGTTTGTGCCCTGCGATGGGCGATCCGTGCATTGGCGCTGGCGCCTCCATCCCCGTCGCTGAACCCGGCAAAGACAAGCTTGCGAGGGGTCAAACTGCCGGACTCAAGCGCCTGGGCCAATTGCAGAATGTTGGACCGTGATTGCGCATCCGGGCGAGAGCTTCCCGGCTCGAACCGGAAGGAGATCGACAGTCTAGACAATGGCCGCAGAGTTTCGACCATGTGTTGAAGCTCTTCCAGCCCGACCTCGACCCCACCAGAAACGATGGCATTGGCAAGACGATCCCCTTGCAGCCCAATGGTCAGGTTCTCGGTCGCTTGATCGACAAACCCGGCCTGCCGTATGGCCATCTGCGCGTCGGCTGAGCGGGTATAGGCCAGAAACTTGCGTGCGATCCGTGGCAGGCGGCGTTGTGGCAGGTAGAGAAACATCGGAGAGGTCAGCGGGTAGTCCTCGGTTTTGATTGACTGGCGGGTCGCCGCAAGGGCATGTCCGCAGCCTCCAGCCAAAGGCAGTGCTCGGGTGGGGCCAAAGGCCGCCTGCGTCGTGATGCCGATCGCGAAGGGGTCGTTGGCCACTGCTTGAACAAGATCGCGATTGCGCTGGTGGCGGAGAACGCTTTCGGACAGCTCAGCCTGAGCGGGGCGCAACAGTTGATCCTCGACATCCTGGGACAAGCCTGACCCAGCGTCCGGCATGTGAAGGGCAATCGGTGCGTCCGGCCCTTCTAGGTCTGTCCAGTTGGAGATCTCGCCCGACAGAACACGGACCAGATTCGCGGGTGAGATCTGCTGAACGGTGTTCTCTGGCGCAACCACCGGGACAATCGCATCCAGTGCTACAATCCGCGCGCGGCGGGGATGGGCCAGATCGCCCAAACCCGCGGCCTCGGCCGCGTTGCGTTCCTCATCCCGGATTTCGCGTTGCGCCATCACGATATCAGCGTCGTTGTCCATCAGGTCGGCAAACCCCTGATCCGTCGTTCCAACGCGAAAGAACAGGCGGGCCAGAGGGGCTGTGCGGTCAGGCTGGCGAAGTTCATAGGCGAAGCTGCGTTCATCCACGCGCGATGGGGTTGCTGTCAGACCTTCTTGTCGGGCGAAGCCGATGATCAGGGCAGGCAGGACCGTTTCAGCCATGACGGATGATCCCGAAAACCGGACCTCGGCCACGAAATCGGTCAAGCTGGGGCAGGCCGGGCCGTCGCATGTGACGCCGGAGCCATCGACCGTCAGCTCTCCGAACTGAGTGTCGACCCGGTAGAATTCACCGTCAAAGCCCAGCAGGGTGCCGGAGACTTCGATCTTGCCATCATGCGATGTCAGAACAATATCCTGCGCTGCGGCTGAAACAGCCAGCGAAACAGAAAACAGTACGGCCAGCGCCGCACGAATACGTGTCATGAGAAGGTCGAGCCTGCCTGCGGTTTAATTTGCCGCGATTGTCAGGTCTTGAAACAGATTATTCAACACCAGAAACTCACCGACTTCGGTACACATCGGCATCGTCAGGATCAGATCGCGCGACCGCAGCCGGCGATCACTGCGCAGTTCCAACGACTGGACGTTCAGATCGCGGCCGCAATTGGCCTCAGTCACTTCGGTTTCAACCGTCAAAGCGACCGAGCCGGATTGTTCCGAACGCGCAGCCGGGAACGAGTAAATCTGGATATTCTGTCCATCATTGAAGCTCGCACTTCCCAGGTGGACCACGGAACCCGCGCCCTGCGATGCGCTATTGGCCGAGATATGCCCCTGCTCACCATAGCTAGCACCAAACTCCAAGGCGTGGATTTGCAGATCGGTCTGACCCTGCCATTGCAATGCGACCCGGTCGAATTGGTCAATGTCCATGATGTGAGTGGTGGCGACCGTGCCGGTCTGATCCTCGAATGAGATCAGGAAAATGGCGTATTCGGACAGGGCCGGAATGGTCAGGTCCAAGGCACCGTTTTCGTCGGTTTGCTGTGTCAGCGTCAAACCGCTGTGGTGAATCTCAACACGTTCGTTGCTGCGGCAGGGGGCCTTGATCCGCAGCCGTGCATTGGCACCCATTTGGGCGGTGGCACGCGCGCTGATGCTGCAGTTGGTGTGCTTTTGAGCTGCCTTCGGCGCAGGGCGCTCAATCGGTTGCGAGGGGGTCTCGTCAGAGGAAGAGGTTTGCACGATACGCTCAAGCCCGGCAATGACCGAGGCCTGATCCGCGACAGAAGCCACGGCGATGGGTTCCTGCGCGCCATTCGGTTGCGCAGGCGCACCATATTGCATCAGGTAACCAATACCCAGGGCACAAGCGACCGTGCCGCACATGGTCACGTAATTTCTGACTACGAACAAAACACCCTCCCCAGTTGAAGGAGCGAGTCGCACTCTCGTTAAAAATCGCGGCCAATTTGTGGCCGCGAAGCGGAGCGATTGTGACTGGTATTTGTTGACGTTAGGTCAATCGGCCGTGGCAGTGTTTGAACTTCTTGCCCGAACCACAGGGGCATTGATCGTTGCGCGATGGATTGCCCCAGGTCGAGGGATCATTCTCGTCAAAGCCAGGCAGTGCATCCCCCGACGCGACCGCCTCGGCCTTAGCTTCAGCGGCACCTGCGGCCTGATCAACCGCTTGCTGAGCCTGCGCTTGCTGGGCCGCCATCTGCGCCAACATCTCGCGCTGTTCTTCTTCGGTCAGCGGGCGCACGCGCGACAATTGCTGGGTCACGGTTTCGCGCAAACTGTCCAGCATGCCTTCGAACAGCTGGAAGCTTTCGTTCTTGTACTCGTTCAGCGGATCGCGCTGGGCGTAGCCCCGGAATCCAACGACCGAGCGCAAATGTTCCAGCGTCAGAAGATGCTCGCGCCATTTGCCGTCGATAGTCTGCAGCAGAACCTGTTTTTCGATGTTGCGCATGTTCTCGGGGCCGAAGGCGACAGCCTTTTGCGCCATCATCTCATCGGCGGCCTTAACCAGACGCTCACGCACCTGTTCATCATCTACACCTTCTTCGGCGGCCCAGTCCTGAACCGGGGCATCGATGGTCAGCTTTTCTTTGATTGCCTCATGCAGCCCATCGGTATCCCACTGATCTGCATAGGATTTTGGCGGCATGTATTCGTCGATCAGATCGTCGATCACCTGCTCGCGCATGTCCGAGACGATCTCGGACAGGTCGTCGGCTGACATGATCTCGCGCCGCTGGCTGAAGATCACCTTACGCTGATCATTCATCACGTCGTCGAATTTCAGAACGTTCTTGCGCATGTCAAAGTTGCGGCCTTCGACCTTGGATTGCGCGCGTTCCAGCGATTTGTTGACCCAGGGGTGAACGATGGCTTCGCCCTCTTTCATGCCCAGCGTGGTCAACACCTTGTCCAGACGTTCCGAGCCGAAGATGCGCATCAGATCGTCTTCGAGGCTCAGGTAGAACACCGTGCGTCCCGGATCGCCCTGACGGCCCGAGCGACCGCGCAGCTGGTTGTCGATGCGGCGGCTTTCATGGCGTTCCGAGGCCATGACATACAGACCACCCGCATCCAGAACCTTTTGTTTTTCCTCGGCGTGCTTGGCCTCCTCCGCAGCGCGCAGCTCGGCTGGGTCGGCCTCGGGCTTTTCGGCAAGGGCCTGCAGAACCTTCATTTCCACATTGCCGCCCAGCTGAATGTCGGTGCCACGACCGGCCATGTTGGTGGCGATGGTGACCGCACCGTAGCGGCCCGCATCGGCCACGATCTGGGCCTCTTGTTCGTGCTGACGGGCGTTCAGAACGTTGTGTTCGATCTTTTCCTTGGTCAGCATCTGGCTTAGAACTTCGGATTTCTCGATCGAGGTGGTGCCGATCAGAACCGGTTGACCCTTTTCCTGGGCCTTCTTCGCCTCAGAGATAATCGCGCCGTATTTTTCCATCGCTGTGCGATAGACCTGATCGTCTTCGTCCAGACGGGCAATCGGACGGTTGGTGGGGACTTCGACCACGCCCAGACCGTAGATCTCCTGAAATTCTTCGGCTTCGGTCAGCGCGGTTCCGGTCATGCCGCCCAGCTTGTCATAGAGGCGGAAATAATTCTGGAAGGTCACACTGGCCAGCGTCACGTTCTCGGGCTGAATCTGGACGTTCTCTTTCGCTTCGATCGCTTGATGCAGACCTTCCGACAGGCGGCGACCCGGCATCATACGGCCGGTGAATTCGTCGATCAGAACCACATTGCCATCACGCACGATATAGTCCTTGTCGCGCTGGAAAAGTTTGTGCGCACGCAGGCCCTGATTGACGTGATGCACCACGGTGGTGCTTTCGGGGTCATACAGAGAGTGCCCCTCGGGGATCAGGCCCGCGGCGATCAGTTGCTGTTCCAGAAACTCGTTGCCCTCATCGGTGAAGGTCACGTTGCGGGATTTTTCGTCCAGCGAATAGTGATCGTCACTCAGGCTCGGGATCAACGCATCAATTGCGGTGTACAGATCCGACCGGTCCTGCGCCGGACCTGAGATGATCAGCGGCGTCCGCGCCTCATCAATCAGGATCGAGTCGACCTCATCCACAATCGCGAAATTGTGGTATTTCTGATAGATGTCAGCCATATCGGCCTTCATGTTGTCGCGCAGATAGTCGAAGCCAAGCTCATTGTTGGTGGCATAGGTCACGTCACAAGCATAAGCGGCTTTCTTCTCGGCATCTTGCTGGCCCGACCAGATCACACCAGTGGTCATACCCAGCGCGGCAAAGACCTTGCCCATCCATTCCGCATCGCGTTTGGCCAGGTATTCGTTGACCGTGACAACATGCACGCCCTTGCCGGTCAGGGCGTTCAGGTAGGCGGGGAAAGTGGCAACAAGTGTCTTGCCCTCACCCGTCTTCATCTCGGAAATATTGCCCTGATGCAGGAAGGTGCCGCCCATCAGCTGCACATCAAAGGCCCGCAGACCCAGTGCGCGTTTGGCACCTTCGCGCACGTTAGCAAAAGCTTCGGGCAGCAGGTCATCCAGGCTCTCGCCATCCAGCGCGCGTTTGCGCAGCTCGGCGGTTTTTTCGATCAGACCCTCGTCAGAGAGTTTTTCGAACTCGGGTTCCAGCGCGTTGATCTTTTCGATCAGGGGGCGGGTCGCCTTGATCTTGCGGTCGTTCGGTGTTCCGAACACCTTTTTGGCGAGCGTTCCGAGTCCCAGCATGTTCACTCCAGCGGATCTGTTCTTGTCTTGGTTGCGACAGGCTTGCCCACCTTGCGCGCAACCCATAGATACGGGGGGTGAAAGGCGGCCCTGTCCAAGGCTTCAAAGCGATGTAAGCGGCAGGTTCTGAAGTGTCAACGCTGCGCCCTGTCGCGGCAAAGAAATAGGATGATTCCATGCCCAAAGGCCTCACTTTTCTGCCATCGCTGGCTTTGACCGCCGTGATGGCGCTGCCGCTGGCCGCCGAAACAAAGCCCGATGCAAGCACCGTTCTGGCCACGGTCAACGGGGACGAGATCACATTGGGTCACGTTGTCGCCACCGTCGCCGCATTGCCGCAGCAATATCAGCAGATCGAGGACGATGTGCTGTATGACTTCGTGCTCGAACAGCTGATCCAACAGCAATTGCTGGGCCAACAGCAGGAAGAGCTGACCCAACAAAACGCTCTGACGCTGGACAATGAAACACGCTCTTTGCTGGCGGTGCAGACAGTGAACGCCCTGACCAACGATGTTGTGACGGATGAGGCGGTACAAGCGGCCTATGACGCGCAGTTTGCCGAATTTGAAGGTGAAGACGAGTTCGACGCCAGCCATATTCTGGTTGAGTCCGAGGACGAGGCCAAAGCGCTCAAGTCGCAACTTGATGACGGCGCCGACTTTGCCGAGATGGCGCGCGAGCATTCGACCGGGCCGTCCGGCCCCAATGGCGGTGCGCTGGGCTGGTTCGGTAAGGGCCAGATGGTGCCTGAATTTGAAAACGCCGTGCTGGGCCTTGAAAAAGGTCAGATCTCTGACCCGGTGCAAACGCAGTTCGGCTGGCATCTGGTGATCCTGAACGACAAGCGCAAATCTGAAGCCCCTGCGCTTGAGGCCGTGCGCGATGAACTGGCCCAGACCATTCAGCAAGAGGCTATTCAGGGCCGTATTGATGAGTTGACCCAACAGGCTCAGATCGAACGCACCGCCCTTGAAGGGGTTGGTCCTGAAGTCATCCGCCAGCTGGACCTGATTCAGGAGTAACTCCCGTGGCCACGATCACCAAAACCTCGCCACTGGCCCCTGCCGGTTTCCCCGACCTGCCAGCGATTGACGGAGTGCGTTTTGCAACCGTCGAGGCAGGGGTGCGCTACAAAGGTCGAACCGACGTCATGTTGGCGGTTCTCGATCCCGGCACGTCCGTGGCCGGGGTGTTTACGCGCTCGGCCACCCGCGCCGCTCCGGTGCTGGACTGTCAGGACAAGATCGGCGGCGCCAGCGATGGACCAGCGGCGATTTTGGTGAACTCGGGCAATGCCAATGCCTTCACCGGCCACTACGGCCAAAACTCGGTCGCCGAGGTGACGCAAGCCGTGGCCAAGGCGACCGGCGTACCGGTTGAGAGGGTCTTCACCTCATCCACCGGCGTGATCGGCGAACCGCTGCCGCATGATCGCATTGTCTCGCAGCTTGAGGCGTTGAAATCCGGTCTCAGTCGTCATGCCATCGAGGACGCAGCGCGGGCCATCATGACCACCGATACCTTCCCGAAAGGGGCGTCGGCTCAGGTCGAGATTGACGGCAAAACAGTCTCTATTGCGGGGATTGCCAAGGGTTCCGGCATGATCGCGCCAGACATGGCGACGATGCTTGTCTACATCTTCAGCGATGCCGTAGTCGAGCAATCGGCGCTGCAATCCATGCTGGGCGCACAGACCGACCGGACATTCAACTGCATCACTGTCGATAGCGATACCTCGACATCGGACAGCCTTTTGCTGTGCGCTACCGGTGCGTCGGGTGTTGATGCTACTAGGAACGCGGCCTTCGCCGAGGCGTTGGAAAGCGTGATGCTGGACCTTGCGCAGCAAGTTGTGCGCGATGGCGAAGGGGCGACGAAATTCGTAGAAATCCGCGTGACCGGAGCCGCCTCGGACGCAGATGCCAAGGTGCATGGGCTGGCGATTGCGAACTCCCCTCTGGTGAAAACCGCCATCGCGGGTGAGGACCCCAACTGGGGCCGCGTCGTCATGGCCATCGGCAAATCCGGAGCCGCCGCAGATCGCGACCTGCTGAGCATTTCCTTTGGCGATATTCTGGTCGCTGAAAAAGGCTGGGTCAGCCCCGACTATCGTGAAGAGGACGCGGCCGCCTACATGAAAGGCCAAGACCTTGTGATCTCAGTCGATCTTGGGCTGGGCGAGGGGCAATCCACCGTTTGGACCTGCGACCTGACCCACGGCTATATCGAGATCAACGCGGACTATCGCTCGTGAAAACAGTTTTGGTATCTGCAGTCGCCCTGATCGACATCGAGGGCCGCGTCTTGCTGGCCCAACGTCCCGAGGGCAAATCCATGGCTGGCCTCTGGGAATTCCCTGGCGGCAAGATCGAACCCGGCGAAACCCCCGAGGCTGCCTTGATCCGCGAATTGCACGAGGAACTGGGTATCGACACCTGGGCCTCTTGCCTCGCGCCGCTGACCTTCGCTAGCCACAGCTACGACGATTTTCACCTGCTCATGCCGCTGTTTGCCTGCCGCAAATGGGAGGGGATACCGCAGTCCAAAGAGGGTCAGGCGCTGAAATGGGTGCGAGCGAATGATCTGCGCGACTATCCGATGCCTGCCGCGGATGTACCGCTGATTCCGATACTGCGGGATTGGTTGTAAACGTCTGGCAAAACCAGAGTTAAGGTCTCCAAATGAAAGAATAGAAAAGAAACCCAGCGGGATTTTCCGCAGGGTTTCCTATCTTCGAATGTTAAGCCCAGCCAAGCTGCTTCAAGGAATGCGCATCGTTCCAGATTTTCGTCATATGCCGAATTTTGTCGCCATCGAATTCAATCGCGTAAACGTAGTCGGCCGCGATTGTTTTGCCGGTGGCCGGAACCGGACCATCTACTGAATGGGTTCCGTGGAAAACAGCAAATGCATTCACGATTCCACGGTCATCGTCAGTCGAGAAAGATTTTAGCTCATAGTGCCCATCTGGAATCGGAGTTAACAGCCCCTTCATCCAGTCGGCGTAGCCTTCTAGTGTCGTCACATCGACCAGAGCATCGGCTTGCGCTGAAAACGTGGCCCCGTCGTGACAGAAGTCCTTACAGCCGTCCCAGCCTTTGCCGGTTTCGCATGCCTCAAAGAACTCTCGTGCAGTTTTTTGAATGGACATTGGTTTCCCCCCTAAACAACAGCCAGCTGAATTGGCCACTCAGTCACTCAACACCAATCAGAGTACGCTGAAAGGTGCGTATCTCAAAATGACCCAGGATAAGCCTGCAAGGCCGAGGTGGAATGACGTATGTTCATATGTGTGCGGATATTCGATTCCGCTGATCTTTGAGAGCGCATGTTCGATTGGACGAAACGAGTCCGTCTGACCCTGTTACAATTCGTAAGAATTGAGAAAACATCAGGCAAAACTTGACGCTGATCCTCCGCCTGTCCCTAATCGGGGCATTGGCGTTCGGGCACCATCCCGGACCCGCCATTTCCGACCCGGGGAGGGGTCGGGTGGGGAGGAGAAAGAGATTGGCTCAGACGCAGTCGGGCGCTGAGGGGATGCAGTCCCTTCCGGCGCTGCTACATCGCAATGCGACAGAGTTCGGGGATACCCCGGCTTATCGGGAAAAGGAATTCGGGATCTGGCAATGCTGGACCTGGGCGGAAGCCGCCAAGGAAATCCGTGCTATCGCGCTTGGATTCCTGGAGTTGGGCGTTGAGAAAGGCGACCACATCGCTGTCATCGGTCGCAACCGTCCGGCGCATTACTGGTCGATGGTGGCTGCTCAGATGGTGGGCGCGGTTCCGGTGCCTCTGTATCAGGACTCGGTCGCCGAAGAGATGGCCTATGTGCTGGAACATTGCGGCGCGAAATTTGTCGTCTGCGGCGATCAGGAGCAAGTCGATAAGGTCATCGAGATTCAAGAAAACCTGCATCAGGTCAAACACATCCTCTATACCGACAAGCGCGGGATGCGGAAGTATGACCACTCTCAGATGAACGCGCTTGAAGACATTATGGCCGAAGGCAGCGCTGGGCATGCGCGGTTCGATACCGAGCTGGACAAGCGTATCGCGGCGATCACCTATGACGATACCTGTGTGATGCTCTATACCTCGGGCACGACGGGCAAGCCCAAGGGTGTGGTGCTGTCGAACCGGAATGTCATTGAAAGTGCAAAGAACTCGGCCGAGTTCGATCATCTGACCCGGAACGAAGACATTCTGTCTTACCTGCCGATGGCCTGGGTGGGCGATTTCATTTTCTCGATCGGTCAGGCCTATTGGTGCGGCTTCTGCGTGAACTGCCCCGAGAGCGCCGACACAATGATGACGGACCTGCGCGAGATCGGACCGACCTATTTCTTTGCCCCTCCGCGTGTGTTCGAAACCCAATTGACCAATGTGATGATCCGGATGGAGGATGCGGGCAAGCTGAAGCGCAATATGTTCAATCACTTCATGGCGCATGCCAAGAAAGTCGGTGGTCTGTTGCTGGACGGCAAGCCGGTGGGCTTTGGCGACAAGCTGAAATACGCGCTGGGCAATATGCTGGTTTATGGCCCGCTGAAGGATACGCTTGGATACGGACGGTTCCGCGTAGGCTATACCGCGGGTGAAGCTATCGGGCCGGAAATCTTTGATTTCTATCGCTCTTTGGGTATCAACCTCAAACAGCTCTATGGTCAGACCGAAGCAACCGTTTTTATCACTCAGCAGCCGGATGGCGAGGTGCGCGCAGATACGGTCGGCGTTCCGGCCCCTGCGGTTGAGTTGAAAATCGACGAGAGCGGCGAGATCCACTACCGCTCACCCGGTGTATTTGTTGAATACTACAACAACCCGGACTCAACGGCCTCGACCAAGGATGCTGAGGGTTGGGTTGCGACCGGGGATGCCGGGTTCATTGAGGAAAGCTCGGGCCATCTACGGATCATCGACCGCGCCAAGGATGTGGGCAAAATGGCTGACGGGTCGATGTTCGCGCCGAAATATGTCGAGAACAAGCTGAAATTCTATCCCGATATTCTTGAAGTCGTTCTGTTCGGGAACGGCAAGGATCGCTGCGTGGCCTTCATCAATATCGACCTGACGGCGGTCGGAAACTGGGCCGAGCGCAACAACGTGGCTTACGCGTCCTACCAGGAACTGGCGGGACATCCGCGTGTGTTAGAGACGATTAAGGCCCACGTGGAAGAGGTTAACAAATCGGTCGCTGCGGATGAGATGCTATCGGGCTGTCAGGTGCATCGCTTTGTGGTTCTGCATAAGGAACTGGATGCCGATGATGGCGAGATGACCCGGACCCGCAAGGTGCGGCGCGGTTTTGTAGAAGACAAGTTCCACGACATTATCGCCGCGCTTTATGACGGGTCCTCGAGCGTTTCAACGACGACCGAAGTAACCTATGAGGATGGGCGCAAAGGGTCGATTTCAGCGACGCTTGAGATCGTAGATGCGCCGGTTGTGTCGGTCGCGCAGCACAAGGTTGCGGCGGAATGATGGGCCGTTCGAGCGCCGCTCGACCTGCGGTCATCGCCCCGCCCGCCGTCCCGTTTTCGCGTAAGTCTGGGAGAGGCTGATGCTGGATAATTCCGAAGGATATGTCACCGAAGACGGCCGCAAAATCGGCGGTGTGGTGATGGAGATGAAGAACATCACCCTGCGATTTGGTGGCGTGGTGGCGATCAAGGATATCTCGTTCGATATTCGCGAGGGCGAAATTCGCGCCATTATCGGACCGAACGGCGCGGGCAAGTCCTCGATGTTGAATGTGATCTCGGGGTTTTATGTCCCGCAGGAGGGGGAGGTTTGGTTCCACGGCTCCAAGCGTCCTCCGATGCGGCCGTTTGAGGTAGCGCAGCAGGGGATTGCGCGGACTTTCCAGAACATCGCCCTGTTCGAAGGCATGAGCGTTCTGGACAACGTCATGACTGGGCGTCTGAGCTTTATGAAGACCAATATCCTTCAACAGGCTTGGTGGAAGGGGAAGGCCGAAGCGGAAGAGACCGAAAATCGTGAGGCGGTTGAGCGGATTATCGATTTCCTCGAGATCCAGCACATCCGCAAGACGCCTGTGTCGCGCCTGCCTTACGGGTTGAAAAAGCGGGTGGAACTGGCGCGCGCTTTGGCGGCGGAGCCGAAGCTGCTGCTGCTGGATGAACCCATGGCGGGCATGAACGTCGAAGAGAAAGAGGATATGAGCCGCTTCATCCTCGATGTGAATGATGAATTTGGCACCACCATCGCTCTGATCGAGCACGACATGGGCGTGGTGATGGACCTGAGCGACCGGGTCGTCGTGATGGATTACGGCAAGAAAATTGGTGACGGCACACCCGACGAGGTGCGCAACAACCAAGAGGTCATCGACGCCTATCTGGGGGTCAGCCATGACTGACATCGGGGTAGTAAATTGGGGAGGCACCTATGCCTGAACAACTCGTATTTGCGATGGAGGTCATCCTCAACGGTCTGATGGCCGGGGTGCTTTATGCGCTGGTCGCGCTGGGCTTTGTGCTGATCTACAAGGCGTCGGGGATTTTTAATTATGCCCAGGGGGTTATGGCCCTTTTTGCTGCGATGACGCTGGTCGGGATCATGAAGGGCCAGGTGCCCTTTGCGCATCTGATCAACGCGATTTTCGGGACGCATATCCACTACTTTGGCTGGAATGTGCCCGCACTATTGGCGATCCTTTTGACCATGGCGGTGATGGTGTTGCTGGCCTGGGCGGTGCAGCGCTTCGTCATGCGACATCTGGTCGGGCAGGAGCCGATCATTCTGTTCATGGCCACCATTGGTTTGGCTTACTTCCTTGAGGGTGTTGCCGACCTGATGTGGGGGTCTGAGATCAAGACGCTGGATGTGGGTCTGCCCCAGGGCATCAACCTGTGGATTGATGAGACGACGTATAACATCTTCGACTATGGCTTCTTCATCGACAATCTGGACATTGTGGCGACGATCATCGCGGCGCTTCTGGTGGCAGCTCTGGTTGCGTTCAGCCAGTACACCAAACAGGGTCGGGCGATGCGCGCCGTGGCGGATGACCATCAGGCAGCGCTGTCGGTCGGGATTTCGCTGAACTTCATATGGGTCATGGTCTGGTCGGTGGCCGGCTTCGTCGCTCTGGTCGCGGGGATCATGTGGGGCACCAAGTCTGGCGTGCAGTTCTCGCTGTCGCTGATCGCGCTCAAGGCGCTGCCGGTGCTGATGCTGGGCGGCTTCACCTCGATCCCCGGAGCCATCGTCGGCGGGCTGATCATCGGCGTGGGTGAGAAGCTGTTCGAATTCGCCTTGGGACCTGCGCTGGGCGGCGCGACAGAGAACTGGTTTGCCTACGTGCTGGCGCTGATCTTCCTCGTGTTCCGTCCTCAGGGCCTGTTCGGCGAGAAGATCATCGAGAGGGTGTAGCGATGACCAAGCTGATCGCCATCATCAACGTCATCGCATGGGCCGGGTTCTGGGCGTTTGGGTATATCGCCCTCACCTCGGACGATCTGTCCGAAGGCCAGCTCACTATCGCGGCAATCCTGGCTTTTGCGGGTCTGATCATGGGCGTTCTGGCCTATTTGAAACTGGTCCGCGCGTCTGAGGCGAGCGGATACGCCAAGGGCTCAAACCAATTGGACGCCGCGGCCCGGAACCGGGCGCAGGAAGAATGGGGAAAGTAAGACATGTTCTATCGTGAGGCCGGGGATTTCAAAACCTCGTACATTGCTGACAGCCAGACTTTCCCGATCAAGTTTGACCGGTACCGCTACTATGTCGTGCTGGCGGTGGCGTTCGGGATCATTCCCTTCATCATCAACGACTATTGGGCCAACGCGCTGCTGCTGCCCTTTCTGATCTATGCCATCGCGGCGATCGGGCTGAACATCCTTGTGGGTTATTGCGGGCAAGTCTCGCTGGGCACCGGGGGGTTCATGGCTGTGGGTGCCTATGCCTGCTACAAGCTGATGACTGCTTTCCCGGATGTCAGCATGTTCATCCACGTTATCCTTGCCGGAGGTATCACGGCCTTTGTTGGCGTGTTGTTCGGCTTGCCGAGCCTCAGGATCAAGGGTTTCTATCTGGCCGTGGCGACGCTGGCGGCGCAGTTCTTCCTGGTGTGGCTCTTTAACCGGGTGCCATGGTTCTACAACTACTCGGCTTCGGGACAGATCAACGCGCCGGAACGGGATGTGTTTGGCATCATCATCACCGGCCCGAATGCTCCGGCATGGGCGACCTATCTGTTCTGCCTAATCTTCCTGACCGTCTGCGCCATCCTTGCGCGCAACCTGACGCGGGGCACCACGGGCCGGACCTGGATGGCAATCCGCGACATGGATATCGCTGCCGAGATCATTGGCGTGAACCCCCTCAAGGCCAAACTGACCGCCTTTGCCGTCAGTTCATTCTTCGTCGGCATCGCAGGGGCGCTGTTCTTTGCGGTCTATCTGGGCGCAGTCGAAGTCGGTGAGGTCTTTGGCATCCAGAAATCATTCCTCGTGCTCTTCATGGTCATTATCGGCGGATTAGGGTCTATTTTTGGATCCTTTGCGGGGGCTGCTTTCCTTGTGCTGTTGCCAGTCGTGCTGAAGCTGATCGGCGTAGACCTGCTGGGTTGGCCCACGGACATCGTGGCGCACCTGAACCTCGTGATCGTTGGCGGGCTGATCATCATGTTCCTGATCCTCGAACCGCACGGGCTGGCGCAGCTGTGGCGTGTCGCCAAGGAGAAACTCAGACTCTGGCCGTTCCCGCACTAGGGACAGGCCCAATCAAAAAAGACGGGTGCAAACGCCCGAAACCACCATCGGATCAATCAAGGGAGGAGACACCCGATGAACAAGAAACTGGCAACCCTGGCGCTGGGCGCCGTGATGGCCGCAGGTCCGGTCATGGCCGACCTTGTGTTCCCGTCGCTCAGCTACCGGACGGGTCCCTACGCGGCAGGCGGTATTCCGTTTGCCGACGGTTACGCCGACTATTTCACCTTGCTGAATGAACGCGATGGCGGCATCGGGGGTGTTCCAGCCAAGGTTATCGAATGCGAAACCGGCTATAACACTGAAAAAGGTGTGGAATGCTATGAATCGACCAAGGGCGAAGGTGCGCTGGTCTATCAGCCACTCTCCACTGGGATTACCTATCAGCTGATCCCGAAAGTGACGGCAGATGGCATCCCCCTGCACACGATGGGATATGGCCGGACCTCAGCTGCGAATGGCGAGGTGTTCAGCCACGTGTTCAATTATCCGGCCAACTACTGGAACGGAGCTTCGGGCGCGATCAACTATCTGCTGGATGAAAACGGCGGAGACCTGAGCGGCAAGAAAATCGCGTTGGTGTACCACAACTCTGCCTACGGCAAAGAGCCGATCCGCACACTGGAAACGCTGGCCGAAAAGCACGGCTACGAGCTGTCTCTGCTGCCTGTCGACCACCCAGGTCAGGAGCAGAAGTCGCAGTGGCTGCAAATCCGCCGCGAAAAGCCCGATTTTGTGATCATGTGGGGCTGGGGCGTCATGAACCAAGTTGCGGTTCAGGAAGCGGCCAACATTCGCTTTCCGATGGAGAACTTCATTGGCGTCTGGTGGTCAGGTGCTGAATTCGATGTCGAGCCCGCGGGTGAAAAAGCAACCGGCTACAAGGCGCTGACCTTCACGGGCCTAGGTATGGACTATCCGGTCTATGACGATCTGCAGAAATACGTCGTCGATGCCGGTAAAGCCGCAGGTGCAGGCGATCAACTGGGTACGGTTCAGTATAACCGCGGTCTCTATGCTGCGATGTTGGCGGCTGAGGCGGTAAAGACTGCTCAGGAAATGCACGGCACGGCCGAGATCGACGCGTCGATGATGCGCGATGGCATGGAGGCGTTGGAAATTACAAATGCCAAGATGGAAGGTTTGGGCATGGTCGGTTTCGGACCGGAATTCTCGGTTTCATGTGAAAACCATGGCGGCCCCGGTCTTGTGGGTGTGGTCCAGTGGGATGCAGCAGCCGGAACCTGGAACCCGGTTCAGGACTTCAAACCGACAGATGCCGAAGTCATCAATGCTCTGATCGCAGAAGACTCGGCGGCTTATGCGGCTGAAAACAATATCGAAACGCGCTGCAACTAAAGCGCTCTGAACCAAGCGGGGCGGCGGTTTGCTGCCGCCCTGACCCGAACACGCGAACGAGGATAGGCGCTGATGCTGGATGCGGCCCAAACCACGGATGTGCAGGCGGAAACCCTGCTTGAGGTCAACAATATCGAGGTGATCTACAATCACGTGATCCTCGTGCTGAAGGGCGTCAGCCTAACGGTTCCCAAAGGCGGCATCACGGCGCTGCTTGGGGGGAATGGTGCGGGCAAGACCACGACGCTCAAGGCCGTGTCGAACCTGCTGCATTCCGAACGGGGTGAGGTCACCAAGGGCTCGATCAAGTATCGCGGCCAAAGCGTGCATGAAAGCGACCCGGCGGATCTGGTGGAAAAAGGCGTCATTCAGGTGATGGAAGGCCGCCACTGTTTCGAACACCTCACGGTCGAGGAAAACCTGCTGACCGGGGCCTATACCCGCAAGGACGGCAATGCCGCGATCCAGAGCGATCTGGAGCTGGTCTACAACTACTTCCCACGTTTGAAAGAGCGCCGCAAAAGTCAGGCGGGCTATACCTCGGGCGGGGAACAGCAGATGGTCGCGATGGGCCGCGCGCTGATGTCACGGCCCGAGACGATCCTGCTGGACGAACCCTCGATGGGGCTTGCCCCGCAGCTGGTCGAAGAGATTTTCGGCATTGTAAGAGATCTGAACGAGAAAGAGGGCGTCTCGTTCCTGTTGGCCGAACAGAACACCAATGTGGCGCTCAGGTTTGCGCATTACGGCTACATTCTGGAATCCGGCCGCGTGGTGATGGATGGCCCCGCTGCCGAGCTGCGTGAGAACCCGGATGTGAAGGAATTCTACCTCGGCATGTCGGACGAAGGCCGCAAAAGCTTTCGCGATGTGCGCTCGTACCGCCGCCGCAAGCGGTGGTTGTGATCTGATGGAGGATATGGCGATGACCTATTTCGACGCACTTGAAACGCGCTCGGCGGATCAGCGCGCCTCGGATCAGGCGGTGGCGCTGCAGGCGCAACTGGAGCGGGCGCGGTCTGCGCCGGGGTTCATGGCGCATTTCGCTGAAACAGACACTAATACGGTGAAAACGGCCGAAGACCTGCCCATGCTACCGGTGCTGCGCAAGTCGGACCTGACCCGCGCGCAAGGAGAGCGCCCGCCCTTTGGCGGCTTTACAGTCAAACCGGCGCGGCACTTTCACCATGTGTTCCAATCCCCCGGCCCGATCTATGAGCCGGGCAGCACAGACCACGATTGGTGGCGCATGGGCCGGTTCCTGAACGCTGCCGGTGTCGGCGCGGGCGACATTGTTCAGAATTGCTTCGGCTATCACCTGACGCCTGCGGGCATGATCTTTGAAAACGGCGCACGTGCGGTTGGCGCGGCTGTTCTGCCTGCCGGAACCGGCCAGACCGAGCTGCAGGTGACCGCGGCTCGCGACGTTGGATGCACGGCCTACGCGGGCACGCCGGACTATCTGAAGGTCATTCTGGACAAGGCCGATGCCATGGGCGTTGCGCTGAGTTTCTCAAAGGCCGCTGTGGGTGGGGGCGCGCTGTTCCCCTCGTTGCGGCAGGAATACGCGGATCGCGGCATTGCCTGTCTGCAATGTTATGCCACGGCCGATCTGGGCAATATCGCCTATGAGAGCGCCGCGATGGAGGGGATGATTTTGGACGAACACGTCATCGTCGAAATCGTCACCCCTGGCACCGGAACTCCGGTTGCGACTGGTGAGGTTGGCGAGGTCGTGGTGACCTCTCTCAACCCAGATTACCCGCTGATCCGGTTTGCGACCGGTGACCTGTCGGCCATTATGCCGGGTCAGTCGCCTTGCGGTCGTACGAACGCTCGGATCATGGGATGGATGGGGCGTGCCGATCAGACCACCAAGATCAAGGGCATGTTCGTCCGGCCCGAGCAGGTGGCCGCGCTGGTCGACAAACATGCCGAGATCGTCAAAGCCCGCGTGATTGCGGCCCGTCAGGGTGAGATGGACACAATGACCGTCCAGATCGAAAGCGCTGGTGGCGATGACATGGCTTATGCGAAATCCGTGGCCGAAGTGCTGAAGCTGAAAGGCGCGATTGAGGTTGTGGCCCCCGGGTCCTTGCCCAAGGATGGCCTGGTGATCGAGGATCAGCGCGTCTATGACTGATATCTGCGGCTTTTGATGCCGCAGATTTGTTGCTAGATTTGTTGCTCTGGGCACTGGCGTTTCCTAGCGTTTTAGTCGAGAAAGAGGACGCCCTCGTCCCTTACAAGCCCGGAAAATGGCCCAGATCGAATATTCTGAAAATGGATCACGAAACCGCGGCGTGCGTGGCACGCGGTTGTTGGCGGGTATTGCCTATGTCGTAGCGGCGGCATGCCTCTTGCCGATGGTTGCGGTGGTTCTGGCAGCGCTGACCGGTGGCACGGAAACCATCTCGCACCTCGCAGAAACCGTATTGCCGCGCTACACGATGACCACCGCCATATTGGTGGTTCTGGTGGCCATGGGCACGTTCAGCATCGGGACCGGGGCCGCGTGGCTGGTGACGATGACGCGGTTCCCTGGAGTACGCCTGTTGGAGATCGCGCTGGTCCTGCCGTTGGCCTTCCCCGCCTACGTTTTGGCCTATGCCTACACGTTCATACTGGATCATCCCGGTATCGTGCAGGCCACGCTGCGCGATGTGACGGGTTGGGGGCCGCGCGACTACTGGTTCCCAGAAATCCGCTCGACCGAGGGCGCGGCGGTGATGCTGACGCTGGTGCTATACCCCTATGTTTACCTGCTGGCGCGGGCAGCGTTCCTGCAACAGAGCGCCACCGCCTTTCTGGCGGCACGGGCATTGGGAAACAGCCCCTGGCTGGCGTTTCGGCGGGTCTCGCTGCCGATGGCGCGTCCTGCCATTGCCGGAGGCGTTCTTTTGGCGATCATGGAGACCATCGCCGATTTCGGAACCGTCTCGTATTTCGGTGTCCAGACCTTCGCCACGGGCATTTATACCAGTTGGTTTTCGCTGGGTGATCGCGCCGGGGCTGCGCAACTGGCCTTGTGCTTGCTGACCTTCGCGCTTGTGTTGGCTGTGGCTGAACGCACGCGGCGCGGCAAGGCTAAGTATTATCAAGCGGGCAAGCAACATGCAGCTCTGCCCGCGGCGCAACTGACCGGATGGCGCGCGATCGGTGCCTTTGCCCTCTGCGCCATTCCCGTGTTTTTCGGGTTCCTCCTGCCGGTGGCCGTTCTGTTCGAGATGGGGTTGAAATCCGAGCAGAACCTGCTGTCGCCCCGCTACCTCGGCTTCATTCAGAACTCGCTGACCCTTGCCGGGACGGCTGCTGTCATCACAGTTATTGCGGCCGTCAGTGTTGGGTTCTTTCAGCGCTTGAGGCCGGGGCGGCCCTCGACCATCGCGGGTTATATCGCGAGGCTGGGCTATGCGGTGCCGGGTGGGGTGATCGCGGTTGGTCTGCTGGTGCCTTTTGCTAGCTTTGACAATGCGCTGGACGCGTGGATGCGCGCGACATTTGATGTCTCGACGGGCCTGCTGGTAACGGGGTCCATCTGGCTGCTGGTGGCGGCCTATATGGTGCGGTTCCTTGCGGCGGCTCTAAGTGCCTATGAAGGCGGGCAGAGTACGGTTCACGCCAATATGGATGCTGCGGCCCGATCCTTGGGGCAAACGCCTCTGGGAACACTCAGGCGGGTGCATCTGCCGATCCTGACGCCTTCGTTGCTGACGGCCTTGTTGATCGTCTTTGTCGACGTGATGAAAGAACTGCCCGCAACGCTGATCATGCGTCCCTTCAACTTTGATACGCTGGCGGTACAGGCCTATAGGCTGGCCTCGGACGAGCGGCTCGAGGGGGCGGCGGTACCATCCTTGGTCATTCTGGCCGTTGGGTTGCTGCCTGTGATCCTGATCTGCCGACAAGTCGGACGGCGGTAACACCTGTTGACGAATTGTGGCCCGCTTGCGCATCGGGCTTGATTCAGCCGCGTTTTCCGGCAAGGCTTGGAGTATGAACATGCAGCCTCCCAGCCGGTTCCCTACAAACTCGGCCCAGATGCCCGTCGCGTTCGACCGGCGCGAGATGTCCCATATCCTGTCCGTCTATGGCAAGATGGTCGCCGCCGGAGAATGGCGCGACTACGGAATTTCCAACCTGCGCGACATGGCGATCTTTTCGATTTTCCGACGGACCGCCGAGCATCCCATCTACCGGATCGAAAAGTATCCCCGTCTGCGCCAAAAGCAGGGGATGTATTCCGTGGTAGGGATGGACGGACGGATCCTGAAACGCGGCCACGACCTGCGCACGGTTCTGAGGGTGCTCGAGCGCAAGCTGATCCGCTCAGTCTCCCCGGATTAGAGCCTAAAGCTCCGGATGCCGCCCGTAGCCAGTCACGGCGCCGAATTCCTTTTGACCGATACGCGCGATGGCCTCCTCCAGAGGCTCTTTCGCGACGGCCATGTGATATGCGTTTGAATGCAAAAGCGTATCTTGATCCAGCATCATGCCCACATGACCTTTCCAAAACACCAGATCGCCTCGACGCAGGTCAGGTTTCAAGATCGGCTTGAAAAACCTGGATTGCATGTCACTATCGCGCGGGCAGGCCATTCCGCAGGACTGATACGCAATCTGAACCAGGCCAGAACAATCAATCCCAAGCCCCGTGTCACCGCCATAAAGGTACGGGGTCGTAAGAAATTGTTCTGCGACCGTCACAGGATCTGACGCCATCCAGTCCAATTCGGCCAGCTGCGTTTCGCGAATATACCGAGCCGTCGGGACGTAACCCTCCTCCTTCACGCAAACCCAGCCGGTTGATCGCATTGCGTTCTCTCGGTCCGGGTCACGGCGCGGCCAGTATTCAACGAGTGTTCCGAAAGGTAGAATCCTCTCATTCGCGTTTTTGGTCACATCAGGGTGTTCCAACGAGACCGCTCTGGGTACGCGAATCCGATGGGTCGGCTCAATCGGGCGCTTTTGAATTCCGGGCCTGATCCATCCGACATAGCCGTCTTTCTCGCGGTATCCGAACAGAGAATCGTCCGTCTTGTCGAGAATGACGAAGACCTCTCCGGACACCATTTGGCACTGACGAGTGCCATTGGGTACGTCCAGAATGTCCTGCACAAACCTTTGAATCCGAAAGGGTTCGCCGTCTTTAAAAACCTCGGCCTCGACCTGACCTTTCAGCGAAGAATGCGCGACCCGACCGTTGAAGGGTAGAAGCCTGCGATCGGTCATAGGCCCAAAATCTCGGGCAGTGCGGTCAGTAGGGCGCGTGGGCCTTGCCCCAGCCCTCCCTTACTGCGACCCGGTTGTTTGCTGGGCTGCCAGGAATAGATGTCGAAATGCATGTAGCTGCTGTCCTCGACAAAACGGCGCAGGAACAGGGCTGCGGTGATCGACCCTGCGAAACCGCCCGAGGGCGCGTTGTCCAGATCGGCGATACCGGGTTCGATCATCGTCTCATAGGGTGTGTGAAACGGCATGCGCCAGACCGGATCAGCGGCTTGGGCGGCAGCTTTGCTCAGCGCCCCGGCGGCGCGGTCGTCATCGGTATAGAACGGCGCCAGATCGGGCCCCACGGCCACGCGCGCCGCGCCTGTCAGGGTTGCCATCGAGATCACGAGGTCCGGTTTCCCCTCATCCGCCAGCGCCAGCGCATCGGCTAAAACCAGCCGTCCCTCCGCATCGGTGTTGTTGATCTCGACCGTCAAACCCTTACGAGAGGTTAGGATATCTCCGGGACGGAAGGCGTTTCCAGCCACCGCATTCTCAACCGCCGGGATCAGCACCCGCAGCTGTAGCTGCAGGTTCAGCGCCATGATCATCCGGGCAAGGCCCAGAGCATTGGCGGCACCCCCCATGTCCTTTTTCATCAGACCCATCGACGCGCCCGGTTTCAGGTTCAGCCCGCCGGTATCGAAACACACACCCTTGCCTACAAGCGTCAACGTCGGTCCGGCTGCGCCCCAATTAATCTCGATCAGTCGCGGGGCCTGATCTGCGGCGCGCCCAACCGTATGGATCAACGGGAAGTTCTGTTTCAGAAGCGCGTCGCCGGTGATCGTTTTGCAGTTGGCCCCGAATTCGTCCGCCAGCGCCTCGGCTGCTGCTTGCAGTTGATCCGGCCCCATATCGGAGGCTGGTGTATTGACCAGATCGCGGGTCAGCGCCTCGGCATTTGCCAGTACCTCCAACCGTGCGGCATCAACGCCCTCAGGGGCAACCAGACGCGCTTTGGCGGCGGATTGAGACGCATAACGATCAAAGGCATAGCCGGTCAACAACCAGCCCAGACACTCCATCTCCAGATGCTCCGCCGGGACGCCCGCCGCGATGTGATAGCTGCCTTCGGGCAGTGCATCCGCTGCAGCGGCCAGAGGGAACCGCTTGCGGGCGCGCTTGCCCTCGGTCCCGTATCCGGCCAGCGCAAACCCCGCACCGCCGTCCGTGCTTGGCACCGTCAAGACTTGACCCAGCGCGCCCTTGAACCCGTTCGCTGTAACCCAATTTCGGATGTTATCGGACTGACCGGCCAGCCAATCGTCCAGATCAGGTTGCGCCACCACATTCAGGGGCACAGAGTTGTCAGAGGGTTGGGCAAAGCTGAGGGTCATAGTCGTCTCGGGCTGAGTGAATTTGCGACCAGACTATCCGCCTGCGGCCTGCCCGCAACCCCCGTCACACCGAAAGGTCCTGCTGATCCCAGATCGCGGTCAGAGAGCGCTCTCCAACCCGGATCAACCGCCCCAACGTTGCACCTGCTGCAACAGCATCACCAGCATCCACAGTACCGGTGACATCACCCGCAACCCGCGCCAGCGCCGTCATTCCGATCTGATCGGCGATCGCCACCAGCGATTTGGAGCATTTGCGCAATGCCTCCCAATCGCGCTGCCGCCAATACCGTTCGCAATTCGACAAGCGCACGGCCAGTTCCTCGACCGTGCGGCACAGCACGTCCAACGCGTTCTTGTCGCCCAATTGCCGGTACAGCCCGCTGAGGCGATCCGGATCCAGTCGCACGGTTTCCTTGTGTTCAAGCCTGAGTATGTTTTCCACCACATTCACCCTAGTTTCGTCGCCCCCACGGCGTGGCATTGATCCTTGCTGTCAATTCCTTTGCAAAACCTTGCGATGAATTTGGATAATGGCTCGAATTTTTCTTGAATTCGGTTTACAGCAGCCTACGCAACGAAAGACGGGAATGCCGAAATGGATTTAGCCAAACCTTTGCCGACCTATCTGGTGAAACGGTATCACGGCTGGAAAGCGACGACCTATTCCGAAAATCAGGTCTGGTATCGGCGTTTGGCGGATGAGGGGCAGCGCCCACGTGCGATGGTGATTTGCTGTTGCGACAGCCGGGTTCATGTGACCGCGATCTTCGGTGCCGATCAGGGTGAGTTCTTCATTCACCGCAACATTGCCAACCTGGTGCCCCCTTACGCCCCGGATGGGGATCACCACGGGACCAGTGCAGCCATCGAATATGCGGTGACCGCGTTGAAAGTGGCGCATCTGATCGTGCTTGGTCATTCGCAATGCGGTGGGGTGCAGGGCTGTATCGACATGTGCAAGGGTGAAGCTCCGCAGCTGGAAGCAAAAGAAAGCTTTGTTGGCCGTTGGATGGATATCCTCAAGCCCAAGTATGAACAGGTTGCGGATATCGAAGATGGCGTCGAGCAGGCCCGCCAGTTTGAACGTCAGGCCGTCGTTGCGTCGCTGGAAAATCTGATGACGTTCCCTTTTGTTTCCGACGCGGTCAAGAACGACACGCTCAGCCTGCACGGGCTTTGGACAGATATCGGCGCGGGCGGGTTGGAGTGTTTCGACCCCTATCAGAAAAAGTTCGTTCCGGTCTGACGTCGCGGTTTCGCGTTAAGCGGCGGTTCCATCCAATTTTCTATGATATGCTCCGGACAAGGGAATTACCCTTTGGAGCATATTATGAAATTGATTAAACGCGTTTTTCTTGGCCTGATCGTTCTTGTGCTGGCGCTGGTCGGCGTTGCGTATTTGCTGCCCTCAAAAGCCGAAGTATCCCGCAGCATCACCATCAACGCCGCACCCGAGGCAGTCTTTCCCTATGTGAACTCGATGCAGCAGACCGAGCATTGGTCACCCTGGTTGCACCGCGACCCCGAGACCAAGCTGACCTATTCCGGGCCGGAGTCGGGGGTTGGGAATGTTTTGAACTGGAGCTCTGACGACCCGCAGGTCGGCACCGGATCGCAAGAAATCGTCGAAAGTGTTGCGAACCAAAGCGTCCAGACCGCGCTTGATTTCGGTCCGATGGGAACAGCCTCGGCCGCCTTCCTCCTGCAGCCCGATGGGGATCAGACACAGGTTACATGGGGCTTCGAATCCGAGTTTGGCATGAACCCGATGTCTCGTTGGATGGGGGTCATGATGGACCGGTGGCTAGGCCCAGACTATGAGCGCGGTCTGATGAACCTCAAGGTTTTGGTGGAAGGGCAGGGATAGCCCTGCCCTCGGAGACGCCCTTTAATTGCGTTTTGGCTCCGTCGCCAGCCAAGGCTGTTCGACTTTCATCCCCTGGTAAATTGCGTGCAGGAAGGTATGTGCCACAACCGGATCGCTAGTGAAGGGTGAGACGTCCAGCTTTCCTTCTCGGATGCCGTCTTCAGCCTCGTAGACAACTGTATCGTTCTTCACGGTCACCAGAACCTGAAGCTCGGCCAGGGTTTCGGGGTCCACCGCCGTCGGATCGTCCGAAAGAATTACGAAGTCGGCGACCTTCCCAACCTCGATCGAGCCCTTCTGATCCTCTTCGAAATGCTGCCATGCGGGCCAAATCGTCATGGCCTTGAGCGCGGTCATGACATCGACACGTTGATGCGGTCCAAGGATGTCGCCTGACCGGGTACGTCGCGTCACTGTTGCGGCTAGAACACGCATGCTGTCGGGCAAAGCGACAGGCGCATCGTGATGCGTTCCGAACATCATTTCACGCTCTCGTATCCATCCGGTCGGCGAGATATTCTCACCGTTGATCGGGCCGACGGTATGGTCGCGATGCCAGTCTCCCCAATAAAACGTGTGCATGGGAAAGACAGATGGGAAAACGCCCAAGCGCTTGAAACTGGCGACCTGATCCTCGCGCAGAAACTGGCCATGGATCAGCACCGGGCGGTTTCCGGGGTCGCCGTATTTCATTTGAGCTTCTTCCAGAGCGGCGATCAGCATATCCGATGCGCCTTCGCCATTGGAATGCACCAGGATCTGAATGCCGTTCTCATAGCACCAGTTCACAGCGCCCTGAAGCTGCTCCATCGTGATCGCGGAATAGCCGGCATAGCCTGCGGGGTAAGAGCCAACCGGATCGTAGTAGGGACGGTCGCGCAGCGCCGTGAAACCCTGGGGTGAGCCATCAATGGTCAGCTTGCAGCCGCCCACGCGGACCCTATCCGTGTAATCCTCTGAGACATTGCTGCCGATGTAGTCTTGTGCCTCCAGAACGTCGGGAAAGGCAACCACGTCAATGGGCAGTTCGCCATCGGCTCCAACCTTTTTCAGCACCTCGACGATCTCGCCGGATGACCGGCCCTCTTGCCCGGTGGTGTATCCGAACCGCGCCCAAAGCGCGCTGCCGGCTCGAGCAAATTCAGCCAGACCGTCTTCGCCCAGATCACCAAGAAGAGGCACTAACAAAGCGAAAAACGCGTATTCTTCTAGTACTCCGTTAGGTTCGCCGTTTTCATCCCGCTGGATAACGCCGCCTGGTGGTGCCTCGGATTCGGCAGTGATGCCCGCCAGTTCCAGTGCCTTTGAGTTGCCAACACCCAAATGTCCGGATTGGTGGATGATCACAACGGGTACGGTGGTGGATACGGCGTCTAGATCTTGGCGCGTGGGATGCCGAAGCTCGGCCAGTTGCGCATTGTCATACCCAAAGCCAATGATCATGTTCGCGTTTTCTACGGCTTCGGAATTTGCCTCGGCCCAAGCTGTCAGAGTGGCCTGAAGGCTGGCGATATCTGTCACCTCTCCGTCCGGAGGTGCTAGCATGTTGGCCGACAAGGCTTGCAGCCCGCCCATCACAACGTGCCCGTGGCTGTCGACAAATCCAGGCAACATTGCGCGCCCTGCCAGATCAAACGCTGTGGTCCCATCGCCTTGATGCGCGGCCATATCGGCAAGCGATCCAACCGCCAGAATGCGGCCATCCCGGACCGCCACGGCCTCGGCCGAGGGCTGCTCATCATTGATCGTCAGAATGGGACCGCCGGAATAGATCGTATCGGCGATCTCCTGTGATTTCGCGGACAGCGGAGAAAGAGCGGCGAGTATTATGAAAGGAACAGAAAAAATGCGCATCGTGAAACCCTTTGGATGGTTTTCTTAAGGCTATGAATGCAACTTAGCACGGATTGCTGTGTCTGTCCTTTGTCTTGAACGGGATCATGGCTGAGCAAACGCAAAGAAAAAGGGCCGCTTCTGACGAAACGGCCCCTTGCGAAGAATATCAATTCAGACGTCAGCCCTTTTTCAGAACCTCACGGCCCAAAAGCTCGGCGATCTGAACCGCGTTCAGGGCGGCACCTTTGCGCAGGTTGTCCGAGACGCACCACAGGTTGATGCCGTTTTCAACGGTCGAGTCCTGACGGATGCGGCTGATGAAGGTTGCGAAATCACCTACGCATTCGGTGGGCGAAACGTAGCCGCCAGCCTCACGCTTGTCGATCACCATGATGCCCGGCGCTTCGCGCAGGATATCGCGGGCCTCATCCTCGTCCAGAAATTCTTCGAACTCGATGTTCACGGCCTCGGAGTGGCCGACGAACACAGGCACGCGGACGCAGGTGGCCGTGACCTTGATCGACGGATCGACGATCTTTTTGGTCTCGACAACCATCTTCCACTCTTCCTTGGTCGAGCCGTCTTCCATGAAGACGTCGATTTGAGGGATGACGTTGAAGGCGATCTGCTTCTGGAACTTCTTCGGCTCAACCTCGTTGATCGGGTTGTAGACGGCCTTGGTCTGTTCCCACAGCTCGTCCATGCCCTCTTTGCCTGCACCGGACACCGACTGGTAGGTCGAGACAACAACGCGTTTGATCTTGGCGCGGTCATGCAGCGGCTTCAGCGCGACGACCATCTGCGCGGTCGAGCAGTTGGGGTTGGCGATGATGTTCTTGTTCTTGTAGTCGTGGATCGCCTGCGGGTTGCACTCGGGCACGATCAGCGGGATCTCGGGGTCGTAGCGATAGAGCGACGAGTTGTCGATCACCACGCAGTCCGCCGCAGCGGCCTTGGGCGCATAATCCTTGGTCGCCGCAGAGCCCACGGCGAACAGGGCCATATCCCAGCCGGTGAAATCAAAGGTATCCAAGTCTTTAGTCGTGAGTGTCTTGTCGCCAAATGTCACCTCAGTACCCAGCGAACGACGGCTTGCCAGCACGGCAATTTCGTCCACGGGGAACTGGCGTTCCGCCAGGATGTTCAGCATTTCGCGGCCCACATTACCTGTGGCGCCGACGACGACGACGCGATAGCCCATTTCATGTCTCCAAAGTTAAGGACGCGCGTTCATAGCCGCGTTGCCGTCGGGACAAAAGAGCTTTCGCAATGTATTTTAGCGAATGACGTCGATTTGAGGCGCTTCACGCGTTTAGCAGGCGCTTGTAGAGGGCCACGAGGGTCTGTGCCTCGCCGTTGATGTCGAAATTCTGCTCGACATGGGCGCGGGCGGCCTGTCCGGCCTGAGACAGGGAATCACGGTTTTCCAGCATTTCTGCGGCCGCATTGGCCAGTGCTGGGATGTCACCGGGGGCCACCACCCGGCCCAGAGACGGGTTGGTCACGATCTCGGAAAACGCGCCGACATCGGTTGCGACAACGGGCACGCCGCAGGCCATAGCCTCAAGCGGGGTGAGACCGAAGCCCTCCCACCGTTGGGGGGCGATGAACAGGTCCAGTACCTGATACCATTCGGCAATCTGGTCAACCGTCACCTCGGGCATAAAGAGGATACGGTCCGACAGGCCCGCCTTGGCAACCTTGTCTTTCAATTCGGCCAGAAAACCCGTGTGTTTTTCCGTCGCGCGGCCCATGACGATGCCCGAGACATCTTGGGATCTGGCGCACAGATCAATCATGGCGTCGACGAAAGCGTCCGTGCCTTTTTGATGGCGGATGCGTCCGTAACAGCCAAGCAGCAAGCCGTCCGGCAGCCGCAGCTGAGCGCGAAGGGCGGCTTTGTCCTCAGGCGGAGTAAAGTCGTCTAGGTTGATGCCATGCATGATCACCTGCGCGTCCCGTTCCAGATAGCCTGCGGTCTTGCGCGAGGTCGCGACAATCGCGTCCATCTTGTCGATCAGCCATTTGGTGTAGCCTGTGTGCGCCCGTTGCGAAGCGCTAGTAAAGAGCAGCTTCAACTTCAACCGGAACACATTGCGCAGGATTAGGCCGAGTAGCATCTCGGTATTGCGGCGCGCGTGCCAGACTCGCAACGTGCGACGGGACAGGAAAGGCAGGTGGCCCAGCGGGATATGCGGGATGTCAGCGGGTAGGCCCGGCCCGGTAGCGGCGATGTCGATCTGGTGCGCCTGCAAAGGGACCAGCCGCGCAATCGTTGCGGTCACGCCCGAAAGCCTGCGTTTGAGATTGGGGGCAATGACGACGGGGTCTTTCACCGGGCTCTCCTGATCGTTGCGTCAGTCGACGCTATCCCGGCTGAATAGATAGATCACGCATCCAATAGCAAGGGTCACCGCGAAAAAGCCGAATATCGCCGTGTACGGAGCCGTGGGGCTGACGTCGGAAAAAGCGGCGTGAATCTGCCCGGTGGCAAATTGCGCAAGCCCTACGCCGCCGATGCCGAAAAGGTTCAACAAGGTCACGCCGCGCCCAGTCAGATGCGGCGGGATGAAGGCTCGGCCATGGGCCATGATGACTGGAAAGCTCGCGCCCAGAAACCCGATCAGCGACAACATCACGACCGACACCCAGACAGCGCTATCGACCCACAGGCACAAAAGACCAAGCGCGACCGCGCAGAGGACATTGCCGCCGACAATCACCCATTTGCGGGTGCCCAAAAGGCGGTCCAACGGGCCGTAGACAAAAGTCCCCGCGATCATCGCGGTTCCCATTACCAGCGTGGCCGTGCCGATCTGCGTGGTGGTCAGGCTGAACACATCGTTCAGGTATGGCCCCGCCCAAAGCCCGCGCAGTGCAGCCGCCGGAGCGTAAGCGACCAGCATCAAGGGCAGGATGAGCCACAAGGCAGGCTCTTTCAGCAAGTCCAGCAAAGATCCTTTGTGGTCGGTCTCGACCTTTCTCGGATCACGCACGCTGAACCAGATGCCCAAGGCGATGGCGGCGGACAGAACCGCCAACCCAACCATCGTGGCGCGCCAGCCCATCAATTCGACCGCAAGCGCCGTTGGGTAGGACGCAACCAGATTGCCAACCGACCCGACGCCCAGCATTAGCGCCGCCAGCGTAGCAAACCGAGCCGGAGGATACTCGCGTGCAAAGATGAAGTACGAGGCCATCAGAACCGGTGAACAGCCAATGCCGATCAGAGCCATCGCAATGCTGACATGCAGCGGGCTGCTGGCGGCGGCAAAAACAAGCGCCCCTCCAGCCCCGCCTATCAGCAGCAGGACGGATGCGCTGAGCCGTGGTCCAATACGATCCAGCGCCCAGCCCACCGGCAGCTGCATCGCGGCAAAGACCAGAAACCACAGGCCCGAAGCAAAGGCCAGATCCTCGGGCGAGGCACCGATATCACGCGCCAGATCAAGGCTGAGAACGGCAAGGAACGCGCGAAAAAACTGGCTCAGGACATAAGCCAGACATAGTACAACCAAACCTGCCTGCATGAACGGCCCTTTCCTGCGCATTTCCACCGCCCTGATTGGCACGCCGTGGCAAAACGCACAAGCACGTGTACTATGTTGCAAGGGGAGGACAGCGATCACATTCGGGCTAACTTAACCTCCAATTGGAACAAAGGGGGGACGATGAAAGACCTCCATTCAGATTTTTACGAGTCCCTGCCGCTTTGGCGCGATTTTACCCTTCTGTCGGATCCGGCGCAGTTTGCCTCGGTTCCGGACGATTGGGTTGTGGGTGTTGCCGACATTGTGGATTCGACCGCGCAGATCGCGCGGGGGCGGTACAAAACCGTCAACATGGTCGGCGCTGCAGTGATCTCGGCCATGATCAACGCATTGGAAAACAAGCCTTTTCCTTATGTCTTTGGTGGCGATGGGGCAGGCTTTGCTGTGCCCCCCAGTGCGGCCGATATCGCGGCTGGAGCGTTGGCAACCCTACGGCGCTGGGCGGAAGAGGAGTTTGAGATGCCGTTGCGCGCGGCCCTCGTTCCAGTGGCCGAACTACGCAAAGCTGGAAAGGACCTGAGGGTGGCCCGCTACGCCCCGTCCACCGGGGTGGACTATGCTATGTTCTCGGGCGGAGGCCTGGCCTGGGCCGAGGCGCAGATGAAATCCGGGTACTATTCAGTCGACCCCGCCGCGCTCAACGCGCAGCCAAACCTGACCGGCCTGTCCTGCCGCTGGTCCAACAGTCCTGCACAGCATGGCCAAATCGTCTCGGTCGTGGTGCAGCCGACGGCCCAAGCGACAGAGAGGGATTTCGCGGATTTGGCGCAATCTGTTGTCACCATGGCCGCCGAACTGGATCGTTCTGGGCATCCGGTTCCGGAAAACGGCCCTCCGATGACATGGCCGCCGCCGGACGTAGGTTTGGATGCCCATGTCTCGCGCGCGGGGGGCAATCTGTTTGCGCAAAAACTGAAGCTGCTCGGGCAGAACCTGTTGATCGCCCTGTTATTTCTGACGGGCAAGCGGTTGGGGCAGTTCGAACCCGGCCACTATCGGCGGATGGTCAGCCAAAACGCGGATTACCGCAAATTTGACGATGGCTTGAAAATGACGCTGGACTGTGACCCTGCCACGTTGGACCGCCTCCAGCGTATGCTGGATGAAGCCCGTGGTCGCGGCAAAATTCGCTACGGCCTGCACGTGCAGGATGAGGCGATGATGACCTGCTTCGTCCCCTCAGCCATGCGGGACGATCATGTGCATTTCGTGGATGGGGCTTCGGGTGGATATGCAAAAGCCGCCGAGGCGATGCGGGTGTAGCTTGCCACTATTGGCTTTAAATTGATATTTATCAGTGGCTTATAGGTCTTTCCTCTCTAGGTGGCTTGAGACCTTCTGCTTTTTCAGCGATGATTCAGCATGTCCGATCAACTCCCCTTGGTGTCGCGATCCCTTCCCATCGCGTTGTTGCGCGCCCGTGAACGGGTGATGGGTCCTATTCGCAAACTGCTGATTGATGCCGGGGTGACCGAGCAGCAGTGGCGCGTGCTACGCTTGCTGAAAGAAGAAGGTGCAAGCGAACCGACTGATATCTCGGAACGGGCCTGCCTGTTGTTGCCCAGCCTGACGCGCATCTTGCAAAAACTGGAAGAAAAGGGCTTAATCAAGCGCCGCTGTCACCCCAAGGATCGACGACGTCAGATCGTCGAGATCACCGCGAAGGGGGAACAGATCATTCAGGACAATCTGACGGGCATTGTTCAACAGGCCGATCGCATGCGCGCGCATCTTGGGCCCGAAAAGCATGAAACGCTTCTCGATATCCTCAACGAGCTTAAAAATTTCGAAGAGTGAGTCGCTGAGTTAATACCCCGCCGGAGAAGGTAGGGGGAATTCTCCGGCGGGGTGGCCAGACCCGGGTTGGATTCTGTGCCTGGCCCAAGGCCGTTGCGTGTCGTCTTACCCGACGGCCCGGCCCACGTGTCGGAAGGCGCGTCTGCCCCAAAAACAGGGTCTAACACGGGCGAAACTCCCAGGGGGATGGGCGTGTTCGCCTGCCGTCTCCGATACGTTCACGTCCCAATGCCGACATGTTGAGGCGTCCGCAAGAGGTATCTTCAGGTCACTTCAGTCGTATTGATCTTTCCGGCAGAACTTCTGTGCCGGGCAGGTGGTGGGGGTGCCATCAATTCTCAACTCTACTTGGCGATCTAGCGCGATTTTACCTGTTTCCAAGGGATTCATACGCCCAGATGCGCCGCGGTAGGAATTGGGCGGCTTTGCGCCCGATCTCGCCGCAGATGTCGGCGTGAACCGGCGCATCGCGACGGCTTGCCAGTTGCGTGCCAGACGATAAGCTGCTCGACGCAACACTCAGGGGATCGCCATGCCGCATCTGTTTTCTCTACCCGAACCAGTCTCGATCCCTGTGGTCGGCGAGCAGGCGACCTATCCCATCGGTCGGATTTTCTGCGTTGGGCGCAACTATGCGGCGCATGCCGCTGAAATGGGCCACGAGGTAGATCGTGAGGCACCGTTCTATTTCACCAAGTCGCCCGCTAACGCCGTTCTGACCGGAGCGAGCGTGCCGTACCCGCCGGGCACCGAAAATTACCATCATGAAATGGAGCTGGCCGTCGCCATTGGTCGCCCCGTGTTCCGCACCACCCCTGCAGAGGCGTGGGAAGCAGTTTATGGCTATGGCTGCGCGCTGGATATGACCCGTCGCGATCTTCAGATCCGCGAGCGCAACAAACAGCGCCCTTGGGATCTGGGCAAGGATGTGGAGAACGGCGCTGTCTTTGCGCCTTTGACCCGAGCCGCCGAGTGGTCCCCAGAGGACAACAAGCGCATTCACCTGACCGTCAACGCCGAGGTTAGGCAAGACGCGACTTTGCATGAGTTGATCTGGAAAATTGATGAGATCATCTGCCACCTGTCCGGTTTCTATCACCTGCGCCCCGGAGACATGATCCTGACAGGCACCCCCGCCGGGGTAGGGCCGGTTACAGCGGGGGATGAAATTGAAGGTGGGATAGATGGGTTGGAGCCCATTCACCTGACCCTCACGGATCCAGAATAGACCCTATTTAGGCTCTTTCAGCCAGTCATTGGCAAATTCGACCGTATCAAGACCGGCAAACCGGCGCACTCTGTCCAACTCGGATTGCAGTCGCTGCGTACGAGCATCCGACCAGCGTATCGCGCGTTCTGGCCAGAGGGCTTTGACGCGCAGAATGCCTTCGTCGCGATGGGCTTTCATGTCGATCCGGCCAATCAGCTTGTCGCCTTCCAGAAGCGGGAAAACATAGTAGCCATAGGTCCGCTTGGGTTCGGGCACGAAGACCTCGATCCGGTAGTGGAAGCCGAACAGCCGCTCGGCTCGGTTCCGGTCACGCAGCATCGGGTCAAACGGGCTGAGAACCCGGATGCGGCCTGTTGGTGCGGGCAGATCGCTCAGACCATCGGTCAGATCGGGGCGGGCAAACAGTTTGCGCAGGCGCCCGTTGACGCAAGCAACCTCGACTTCTTCCAGTGCACCTGATTGCAACCCTTGGGCGCACCATGCCTTGGCCTCAGCCGCGCTGACGGTATCCCAGAACGCGGCCAGCTCACCCGAAGTGGCAAAGCCAAGCCTGTCCAGCGCCGCATTGCACAGCCAATCAACCGTCGCCTCGGCGTCACAGGGTCGCTGACCGGGGCAGAGATGAGTTTCGATCACCCGCTCGGTCAGATCATATCGTTTCTGAAACCCCTCACGCCCGACAACTGTCAGCGCGCCAGAGCGCCAAAGGTACTCAAGCGCGGTCTTAGACGGGTGCCAATCCCACCACCCGCCCGAGCCTTTCTTTTCATCCTTTCCCACGTCGGACGAGGACACTGGCCCATGGTCGCGGATATGGCTCAGAACCGTTTCGAACTGCTGCTCAAACCCATCCCGACGCCAGTTCTTCCACCGCGATTTCAGCAGATCCGCATCGCGCTGAAACCGCAGATGCCAATGCGCGTAATACTCCATCGGTATGACGGCGGCATCGTGGGTCCAGTGTTCGAATAGCGCCCGGTCCCGCTCATACAAGCGCTTGAGGTTAACGCTGCGATAGCTGGGCCTGCGCGAGAACAGGATCATGTCATGCGCGCGCGCCACCGTATTGATACTGTCCAGTTGAACGAAGCCCAGCCTCTGGATCAAATCCAGCAGATCGGTGCCCTTAGAGCCGCCCGAAGGAGGTTCGGCCAGCGCGTGGCAATCCATGAAGATCGCCCGCGCCGTGCGATTGTCCAGCCGTTTCAGCGCCACGATATCAGCGCCGTTTCAGCGTATCCCCAAAGTTGACCTTGGGGGTCAGAGTCACGCGGGTCTCAATCTCGGCATTCGGATCGTCAAGCTGCGTGGCGATGATCTTGGCCGCTTGCTGTCCGATCTCAAGTCGGCAGGCGTCCATCGTCGCCAGTTTGCGGGGCAGGCCTTGCAGAAGTTCGACATTGTTGAAACCAGCCAAGCCGATCTGACCGGGAATTTCGATACCTTGCTCTAGTAGGTACAACAGCCCCCCAGCACCGATCATGTCATTGGAATAATACAGGAAATCCAGATCGGGCGAGCGATCCAGCATGGCGTGCGTCATCTCACGCCCCTTGGCCAGAGCCGAGCCGCCGGAATAGAACTCCCGATCCTCGATCTCGATCCCGTGCTTGCCCATAACCTCGGTGAAGCCTTCGAACCGTTTCCGCGCCCGGTGGTCCAACGGCATCTTGGTGCCCATGAAGCCGATATGTTCATAGCCCGCTTTCAGGATCGCCTGAGCCATTTCGCGCCCGGCGCGACGATGAGAGATCCCGACCATCGCATCAACCGGTTTGCCATCGGTATCCATGATCTCAACCACAGGAATTCCGGCCGAATCCAGCATCGCCCGCGCCGCTTCGGTATGCTCCAGCCCGGCAATAATCACCCCCGAGGGCCGCCAGGAGAGCATCTCATACAGCACTTTTTCCTCTTTCTCAGGCAGGTAGTCGGTCACGCCGACCACAGGCTGCAGATCGGTGTCCTCAAGCACCTGATTGATGCCGGTTAGAACCTCGGGAAAGACCATGTTGGACAGGGATGGAATGATGACCGCCACCAGATTGACCCGGCTTGAGGCCAGCGCGCCTGCGATCTTGTTGGGCACATAGCCCAGTTCCTTCGCAGCGGCCAAAACGCGGGTGCGCGTCGCATCCGACACATCGCCCCGATTGCGCAGGACCCGGCTGACCGTCATCTCGGACACCCCAGAGGCTTCAGAGACATCGCGAAGGGTAAGCGGGCGTTTTGTTTCTGTGTTCACGGAGGGCACCTGCGTTGTTGTTTTATCTGATGCTAGCGTAAACACCCTGCAGTTTACAACTGTTCAGCACGCCCACAGCAAACCCACAGTAAACCCCATGACAAGCCGAAAAAACAAAGGTAGAGAGGGCTTTGCACGGCCCCGTGGCTCAACTGGATAGAGCAGCCCCCTCCTAAGGGGCAGGTTGCAGGTTCGAATCCTGCCGGGGTCGCCACTGCAGGTGCCGGAAATACCTTCAATCATCGGCGAAAACCTCATCTTGAGGTCGGTGTCGGCGCGATGACATTTTCCTCAAGCAAAGGTTTGAAATCTGGGTTAGAAATCAAACAGGATGTCAATGACTGGCATCGCGCAATACACAGGTACCTTCTTGCCCAGCGGACTAGCCCCTGCCGAACTGATCGCAATCCTTGTCGCCGTGACCGACAACCAGCCGCGTGTCATGACCTTGCGAGGGGGGGAGGCGCTGCCATCGGGGCCGTTCGAATCCTCTCATCGCAGCCTGCAGAGCAGCCTGCGTGCCTGGATTGAAGCGCAGACCGGTCATCCTGTGGGGTATCTTGAACAGCTCTATACATTTGCGGACAGGGATCGCGATCCTCGGTCTGGGGATGTAGAAAACACGCAGCGGATCTCGATCAGCTATCTAGGGCTGGTGCGCGAACAGGATGCAGCCGGAGCAGGGCGCCCGTCCTGGCGCAGCTGGTACCGGTACTTCCCGTGGGAAGACCATCGTGACAGCATGCCCGAGGAAGTGCCGCGTATCGCCGATCGCCTGACGGCTTGGGCTGGGGCAGATCCGCACAAGGCTCAGCGTGTCGACTATCTGTTCGGTCTTAATGGAAAGACGTGGAACGAGGAACTGGTTCTGCAGCGCTATGAGCTGATGTATGAGGCCGGTCTGGTCGATGTGCCCGAGTTTGGCCTGCCCATGGCGGGCGACAACCGCCGCATCCTTGCCACTGGCATTTCACGGTTGCGGGCCAAGATCAAATATTCTCCGGTCGTGTTCGAGCTGATGCCCGAAAGCTTTACCCTGCTTCAATTACAGCGCACGGTCGAGGCGCTGTCGGGTCTGCACTTGCACAAACCCAATTTCCGCCGCCAGATCGACCAGCAGGAACTTGTTGAAGAAACAGGCGAAATCTCGAGCGGCACCGGCGGCCGCCCGGCGCGTCTGTTCCGATATCGACCTGCTATTCTTGAGGCCCGCATGCTGTCGGGCGCAAGGCTGCCTCTGTCCAAGTCCTGAGTTGCGCTTGACATAATCTCGAATCGAGAATAATCACATCTCAAATGTACTCGAATCGAGTATAATTGGAGGAGCCAATGAAAGATTTCCGCCTGCCAGAGTTGTACGATCGGGTTAAGCAAGTCATTCCGCCAGCCGAATGGATGCAGTACGAAGAGGATCTGGAAGCCATCCTCGATCTGAAGCGGCAGAAGAATGCCGTCATCCTTGCGCACAATTACCAAACGCCCGAGATCTTTCACGGTGTGGCCGATATCGTAGGTGACAGCCTGGCCCTGGCGCGCGAAGCCGTTGAGGTCGACGCCGATGTTATCGTGCTGGCTGGCGTGCACTTCATGGCCGAAACCGCCAAGCTGCTGAACCCTGAAAAAACCGTGCTGATCCCGGATATGGGGGCGGGATGTTCGCTGGCGGATTCCATAACGCCCGAAGATATCGTGCTGCTGCGCGAAGCCCATCCGGGTGTACCGGTAGTCACCTACGTTAACACGTCGGCTGCGGTGAAGGCTGCCTCAGATATCTGCTGCACCTCGGGCAACGCAGTGAAAGTGGTGGAATCCCTCGGGGTGCCGCGCGTGTTGATGATACCGGATGAGTACCTTGCCAAGAACGTCGCCAAGGAAACCGATGTCGAACTGATCGCCTGGCACGGGCATTGCGAGGTGCATGAGCTGTTCACCCCAGACGATATTCGGGCGATGCGCGAGGCATGGCCGGGTGTCACGGTGCTGGCCCACCCGGAATGTCCACCCGAGGTCGTGGCCGAGGCTGATTTCTCAGGCTCTACCGCCGTGATGTCGGACTTCGTCGGCGACAAGAAACCGGCAAGGGTTTGCCTTCTGACCGAATGCTCCATGAGCGACAACGTGGCACTGAACCATCCAGACGTGGAGTTTGTGCGCCCGTGCAATCTGTGTCCGCATATGAAGCGCATCAGTTTGGGCAATATCCGTGAAGCTTTGGAATTGGATCGCCACGAAGTCACCGTCGATCCGGCCATCGCCGACGATGCGCGCCGTTCGGTCGAGCGAATGCTGGCCGTGAAATGATCCGGCTTGAGGGGCTCCATGACCGGATCGCCATCATCGGTGGCGGTATCGCAGGGCTGGTAGCCGCACTGGAACTTGCGCCGCTGCCTGTGGTGCTGATCACCCGCACCGGGCTGGGGCAGGACTGTTCAAGTGTATGGGCCCAAGGGGGGATTGCTGCGGCGCTGGGCGCTGATGACGACCCTGCCCGGCATCTGGCTGATACACTGCGGGCCGGAGATGGGCTGTGTGATGCAACTGTCGCCTCGGGCATCCTCTCAGAGGCCGCCGAGGCGATCGCTGTGCTTGAGCGATACGGCGTCCGCTTCGACAGGGCGCAGGACGGCACTTTTGCCTTGGCGCGCGAGGCCGCGCATTCCCGCCGCCGCATTCTGCATGTTGGCGGCGACCGGACCGGGGCCGAGATCATGTCTGCTCTGACCCGCGCGGTGCAGCATTGCCCGTCGATCACCTGCCTGACGGGGGTTGAGGCCCGACGGCTTGTGACCGCAGACGGGTGCGTTGCCGGTGTTCATCTGCAAGCGATGGGTCAAGCGGTGGTGTTGCGGACCGCTCAGGTCATCATGGCGACAGGTGGCTGCGGGGATTTGTTCGACGCCAGCACCAACCCGTCCGGCAATTTCGGGCAGGGTTTGGCGATGGCCGTACGTGCAGGCGCAGCTTTGCGCGATATGGAATTCGTGCAATTTCACCCGACCGCGCTGGCTACTGACCAGGCACCTTTGGCCCTGATCAGCGAGGCGGTGCGGGGCGAGGGGGCAGCTCTGATCGACCAGAAAGGCAAGCGGTTCATGTTGCATATCGCGAATGCCGAACTGGCCCCGCGCGATGTGGTGGCCCGCGCGGTGCATCAGGTCATCGCAGGCGGAGGGCGCGTGTTTCTTGACGCCCGCGCTTCGCTGGTCGCGGGCTTTGCCAAACGTTTTCCTGGCATTCAGGCCCTATGCGCAGCGCATGGCATCGACCCCGCGCGTGACCCGATTCCAATACGTCCGGCTGCGCACTATCACATGGGTGGCATTGCCGTTAACCAGACCGGCCAGAGCACGCTACCCAGATTGTGGGCGATCGGTGAATGTGCGGCGACCGGTTTGCACGGGGCCAATCGCCTTGCCAGTAACTCTCTGCTTGAGGCTGTTGTGATGGCGCGCCGCGCCGCCAGCGATGTTGCCGCCAGCACGATGCGAGCCCGGGCCTTTGTCCCCAACCCCGCTGCACTGCCTGATCCTGATCTTGCGACTGTCCGACCGACAATGTCGCAGCATCTGGGTGTGATCCGCCATGGCGCTGGGCTGCGGAACGCGATCTCGAACCTGTTGCCGCATGTTCGGTCATGTGGGCCAACTTCGGACCCGGCGCTCGTGGCGCTTGCAGTCGCGGTTTTCGCCGAACAGCGTCGGGGCTCCTGCGGCGGGCACTATCGTGGCGATTCCCCCGAACCAGAGACTAATCCGCGATCAAACCAGATGAATATCACCGAAATCCTGTCGTATGCGGGTTCGGTCGACCAAGAACCCCAGCTGAGGACAGCCTGATCCATGACTGCCATGCCCCTTACCCCGTTGCCGCGCACGATGCTTGAGCCGATGATCCGCTGCGCTCTGGATGAAGATCTCGGTCTGGCGGGCGATGTCACCTCTGCCGCCGTCATTCCACCAGATCACCGATCCGAGGTTGTGGCGCGCGCGCGCCAACCCGGTTGCATCGCCGGTCTGGACTGTGCGGAACTTGCCTTCGCCTTGGTTGATCCGGCCATCACGGTGACCCGCCATGTGAACGACGGAGACTCGGTTTCGAGCGGCGCGCCGATTGCAACATTCCAAGGGCCGTCCCGCAGCCTGTTGATCGCTGAACGAACCGCGCTCAATTTCATGGGCCATCTCTCGGGAATTGCCAGCGCGACCGCTGATCTGGTGCGCCGTGTCGAAGGCACGCGCGCCTCAATCGCCTGCACCCGCAAGACAACCCCGGGTCTGCGCGCGCTGGAAAAATACGCCGTGCGCGCGGGTGGAGGCATGAACCACCGCTATTCCCTAAGCGATGCGGTGCTCATCAAAGACAACCATGTCGCCATCGCCGGAGGCGTCGGCCCAGCCCTGACAAGCGCGAAACAAACGGTCGGCCATATGGTCAAGATAGAGATCGAGGTCGATACACTCGCGCAGTTGGAGCAGGTTTTGGAGATCGGTGCCGATGCCGTGCTGCTCGACAACATGACCCCGACCACATTGCGCGAGGCAGTGGGTATGATTGATGGGAGAGCTATCGCCGAAGCCTCGGGCGGGATCACACCTGACAGCGTGCGCGCTGTCGCTGAAACCGGGGTTGATCTGATTTCCATGGGCTGGATCACCCACAGCGCACCCTGCCTTGATATCGGTCTGGATTTCGTCGCAAGTCACCCCTGAAAACACTGGCCGCAGAATACTGGACACTGCGGCCTTCGCTGGCCCAGAGGGTAAGCTTCCCCGATATTTGGAATACAACAAGTCATAGAGTCGAGGGTTTCATGGATCCGATTGGACCTGGTCTCTTCTCGTCCAGAGAGGGCGGTCATCCTCAGAAGATGCTTACCCGGTAGGTCTACGTCTTGGATACGTAGGCGATACCAGTGATCATCCAATTGCTGAGAAGTTCTTTGCGCTCGGGACTTTGCGGACGCCGCTGATCTTGTCCGCAGCGAGAACGATATTTTTCTGGTGGTATAGTGGTGATCGAGGTCCTTCGGGACCCGCCGTGTGAAGTACAAGCCCCCTGCTTTCACAAATGAGAAGGGAACGGTTTTGTTCTCCAGCATGTACTACGCCCTTGGTCGGTTCCAGTTAAAGCTGAAGGGAAACAGTAGCTTACCTGTTGGGAATGGTGCCCGGGGGCGGAATCGAACCACCGACACGAGGATTTTCAATCCACTGCTCTACCCCTGAGCTACCCGGGCACGGGAATGGCAATTGCCATTGGGTGGAGGCCTTCTATGACTTGCACCAAGCGGTGTCCAGAGGCTTTTTGACATTTTTTCAGTGCGGACGGCGGGGGATGTCTTCGGGTTCGGAAATCGTGTCCTCGGTATCCTCTTCGCGCTGCGAGGGCACGGCGTAGGATCCGTTCAGCCACTTCGCCAGATCCAGATCCGCACAGCGTTTGGAACAGAACGGGCGGTATTTGGAAACCGTCTTTTCCTGACAGATCGGGCAAGTCATTCCAGCACCTCACTCAAAGGGATGCGCCCACGTTTGCGTTGTAGCTCGAAATGGCCCAGCGGCGTCCAACCTGCGAGCGTCGTTTCGATCCCATCCGCCTTGAAAGCGGTGCGTAGGGCTTGCTCCAGACCACGACGGTCTTTCTTGGGCATCGGAGCCATGTCGATCGTGATTTGACCGCCTAGACCGCGCACCCTCAGGGCGCGTGGAAGGGTCTTGGCGCAGGCGAAATTGGCTTTTGTACCGGCTGCGAGCGAAGTGTCGGCGCCGGTATTCACATCCACTGCAACAAGCGCGCGGGTGGGTTCGATGTATAGATGCCCTCCGCCTGGCAGAGGCTCGGCAATGCCGCGGGCAATGTCCAGAGCGTCCAGAACACCGTGATGTTCGAAGCCTCCGGCCTCGGTCACGACATCCGCAGGGTCGGTCCAGTCTCGCCAGGCCAGGATATGAGGGCCGTCGCCCTCGGCCAGGGTTTCAGGCTCGGTGCCCGGATCGTTCAGGACCTGTTCGGCCTGCGACAGCATGGCACCGATGTCTTCGGAGATGTCATCTGCATCCGCACCAACGCAGCATGACCGCAGAATCAAGCCGTAGGTGCTGTCGCCCATGACCTCATGGGCGATTTCCAGCAGGCGGTCGCGCTCATCCTCATCCTTGATGCTGCGCGAGATGTTCAAGCCCGGAGCCTCAGGAGTCACGATCGCATAGCGGCTTTTGAACAGTACGCGGTCGGTGACCGGAACGGCTTTGCCCGGCTCGGCAAAACCTGTCACCTGCACCAGCAGAAGCGCTCCGGGTGCGAGGCCCTTGACCTGACGCAGAAAGACGGGCCCATCCGGAGTGGTGAGGAACATGCCGCCTTGGCCTTTGACCGGGCGATCCGCGCGGGCCCGGTAGATCGTGCCGGGGGGCGGTGCGTCTCCGGCGATCAGAAAATCGTCGAGCTTGCCGTCGACCATCAGTGCGGCTGCTTCGCGGCCTTCAAAATGGTCCAGAACGATTGTGCGGCCTTTCATGGCGCCTCTCTGTACAATGGGTAGCCGATTGCCTGCAAAAGTGTGGCAGTCTCTGAAAGGGGCAGGCCCACGATGCCGGTGAACGATCCGGAAATCCAGGGAATGAACGCCCCGGCCGGGCCTTGGATGGCATAACCACCCGCCTTGCCTTGCCAGTCATCCGTCGCAAGATAGGCGTTCACCTCGACATCCGACAAGCGTTTCATCTTGACCTGAGAGACCACGTCACGCTGCAACACACGGTTTCCGCAGCGCACCGCGACCGAGGTCACGACCCGGTGCCGACGCCCGGACAGAGCATGCAGAAACTCGGCCGCTTCTCCTGCGTTTTCGGGTTTGCCCAGAATGCGACGCCCCAACGCCACCGTGGTGTCCGCGCACAAGACGATATCCGCACGATCCGCCTGAACTGCCTGCGCTTTTTCGCGCGCAATTCGGCTGCAATAGGGAACCGGAAGCTCACCCTTCAAAGGCGTTTCGTCGATGTCAGGAGGGCGTACGGCATCGGGCTGCAAGCCAAGCTGCGCCAGCAGGTCCAGCCGCCTTGGGCTGCCCGATCCGAGGATAAACGCCATAAGGTAGGGCGTTACTTGAAGCGGTAGTTGATCCGACCCTTGGTCAGATCGTATGGGGTCATCTCGACCTGAACTTTGTCGCCGGCCAGAACACGGATGCGGTTCTTGCGCATCTTGCCTGCCGTATGTGCGATGATCTCATGGCCGTTTTCCAGCTCGACCCGAAACGTCGCATTAGGCAGGAGTTCCTTCACGACACCGGGAAATTCGAGCGTATCTTCCTTGGCCATGTTGTCTCCATCATTACGTTGCACTCGCAGAATCTGCGAGGATGTGCGCTTAAATGAGCCTATTTTTCCCTTATTTCAAGGGCGGAATCATTAAAGCGCGGAGAATGTGACAGATTCGACTCGGGGAGATTGCTCGTCCCAATGGGTGCGATTCAGGACATGCCCGTCGGCGCGGACATCGGCGATCGCGCTTAGGTCGATATCGGCATAGGTCCAGCCCGGTTGGTTCAGTGTCCCTTCGGCCAGAACGCCGGTTTGCGGAAAGCCCTTGTCAGGCGGGCCAAAAATGCCTCCCGTCCCGGTGTTCATATCCACGGCCTCGGACCAGTCATTGTTCCCCACCAGCGATGCCATGACCGTAACGCATTGATTTTCCAGGGCACGCGACATCGCCCCAATGCGCACGCGCCAATATCCGGACAGCGCTTCGGTGCAGGAGGGGACAAGGATCAGATCCGCATCGCTCAGGGCGCGGCCTAGCAGGGGGAATTCGCTGTCATAGCAGATCAGTACGCCGATCTTGCCCAATGCCGTGTCGAACAGTTTGAGAGGGCCGCCGGGGACGATATCCCATTGCTCGCGCTCGAACCGGGTCATGATCTGCTTGTCCTGATGATCTTGACGGCCGTCCGGAGCATAAAGTTCAGCCCGGTTCACCGGACGCCCCACACCTGCCGCAACCGGGGCCGAGGCCCCGAGGATGTATGTCCTGTATTCCTTCGCCAAGCGCTGGTGCAGGTTTTGCACATCCTCCATCCGGTCCGAGACCGCCTGGATCGACCACTCCAGATCGCCGGCCACGTCGGCCCCGTCCAGTGTCGAAAGTTCCATGGCGCCGTATTCGGGAAAGACCAGTAACTCGGCCCCGTTCCCGACGGCCCGCGTCACCCAGGCGTTCAACTTGTCCTCATACTGCGCCCAACTGTCGAGCCAATCGAGGTCGTAGGCGGCGGTGGCGACTCTCATCGATCTGTCCTTCGATATTGATTTGTCGGGACACTAAGTGACGATGGCTGGGCGTGTACAGGCCCGACCTTTCGGTCTGATGAAACGACGACAAAGTGAATTGGAGGTCTCAGGCCCATGTGGTTTATTCGCACCCGGAGGGCACCATGCAAAAACCTGAAAGCTTCGAGAAGTTCTATTTCGCCAAGGTCGGCATGGGTGAGGCCTGCGGCTGCGCGGAACGTGTCATTGACGTCTATGAGTTCAATCGCAAAGGCGGCGCCCAGAGCAAAGACAGCGTGGTCCCGAAAAAGCGCAAGACCAGGTCACTCCGCGGCTGGGCCGTCAAATACGGTTTGATCAGTCGAAGGCGTCAAGGTTGAGAAGTAGAGATTTCTGAAGGCCTTGATTGGCATCACAACAACGGTGTTGCGTGCGCCTTTAGAGAATGGCAACCATCGCGCATGGTTCGAATTGCATTTCACATTCTCATCGTTTTGGTTTTAACGCTTCTGACACAAATTGGCGGCATCGCTTGGGTGATTTCACGTTTCTTCAAACGGCATCTATTGGCATTTCTAGCCACCTACGCAGCTCTTTCTTTGGCAAGCATCTGGATCGCGCCGCATTTCGGGCGCGTGGCGCTGAGTTGTTCGAAAGAGGGTCCTTTAGAAGTACAAAGTTGGATGTACTGTGCGTTGAACAGAAACTACGTCTCTCCGGAGATGTATGACGTCCTGACCAGCACTGCGGAGGAAATGGACAAAAGGCATCCGGGCACAGTTACCGTTGTGCTTGACGCCAACTTTCCCTTCTTAGATGGATTTCCGCTGCTGCCTCATCTGTCGCATGATGACGGGGAAAAGGCAGACCTTGCATTCTACTACGCGGGCGAAACGGGTTATTTGAAAGGCGCGACGCGTTCACCGATCGGCTATTTCGCGTTCGAACAGGGGCCAAAAGAGTGTTCAAAGACGTGGCCCACACTCAGATGGGATTTCGATGCGCTGCAACCCCTCTGGCACGACTACGGCATCGATGAAGACCGCAACCGATCCGTGCTAGAGGTTCTGGTCGAAGATGACCGTGTCGGGAAAGTCTTTGTCGAGCCCCACCTTGTGGATCGCTTGGGCGCTTCGCATCCGAAAATCAGGTTCCAAGGGTGTCGCGCGGCGCGCCATGATGATCATATCCACTTTCAGTTGTAGGCCGGATTCCATCTCTGTGTCGATGCTCACAAATCCCGGATCCAAAACTGCAATGGCTTGAGCGTCTCGCCTTCGTCCCCGACATCTTTCCACGAGAATTGAGCGATCACGCCAGGCAATGGCTCGTAGCCGCGGGATTTCCAGAACGTATCAAGTGGGCGATAGGTTGCGGGCCGCATAGGGTGATCGGCTGGGCGTTGCACGCTGCAGAAGGCACATTTGGTGAAACCCTGTGCGCGGGCGTGGGCCTCGCGTTGGTCGAAGAATTTGTGACCAACGCCTTGGCCTCGGTAATCGGACAGAAGGACGGATTCGGCACAGTAGAAAATCTGTGACAGGTCCAGGCTTGTACTTTTAAACGCGGCGGCAAAATCGTCGGCGTGGTCGGTCAAAGGCGCGCCCGTCGAGGCTCCGATAAGGCGGTCATTGTCGAAGGCGCCGACAACGATGGCCTTGTCGCTGTCGCGATAGGATTGCAGATAGCTGCGCTCGTATTCCAGGTCGCCGTCATAGAGGTAAGGCCAGGCCCGAAACACCTCGATCCGCAGGCGCGCGACGTCGTCCAGAGCGGCCTCGAGGGCTGCACCGGTCAGGGGCCGGACGGATGTGACCTCAGCCATTCGAGACCTGTTTGGTCCAGTCCGCAAGGTTGTAGAACGTGGTCACGCGGGTGATCTTGCCGTCGTGCAGGTCAAAGAACGACCCTGCAGGCAGGCGATAGCCCTGGCCATGCGCTTCGGGCAGGCCTTCGTCGGTTTCCAGATAGGTGCCGTTCACGATGAATTCGGCCGCGGCGCGGGTGCCACCTTGGGCATCGAACACCACGATATCGGTCAGGTTCTCTTTGTAGCAGCGGTTCATATGGGCGCAGAAGGCTGCGAATTTCTCTTTGCCGACGCGGATCTGGCCTTCGTTCACATGATGGGCCACGTCATCGGACAGACAGGCCAGCATGCCATCGACATCACCGGCGTTGAAGGCGTCGAAATAGGTCTTCACGGTCTGGTTCATAGGTCACTCCGTTGGTTCGCCCCAGCGGTCTTTCAGATGCTTGATGATCTGATCGCGGGTCTGTCGGTAGTGATGTAGCTTTGATTCCCGCGTCTCGCCCATCCCGGTAGGGTCCATTATTGGCCAATAATCGACATCGAGGTGGAAAATCCGGGTCAGCTCCAGCGCTTTGCGCTGACTGGCCGGGGACAACGCTACGATCAGGTCGAACGAGCTGAGATCGTCGCCCCATTCCTGCATCTCGTCAAAGGATCGTGTGCGGTGGCGGGACAGCTCAACACCCATTTCCTGACAGACCGCGATGCAGAAGCCGTCAATATCCAGATCGTTGCGAACGCCAGCGGATTGCACATAGGTCCCGGTGCCGTAGAACTTTTTCATGATGCCTTCGGCCATCGGAGACCGAACCGAGTTGTGGTCGCAACAGAACAGAATGGACTGCGGCAGAGGCGTCACCCGTTAGCCTCCGAAATGTAGCACGCAGATCAGCGTGAACAGGCGTCGGGCGGTGTCGGTGTCTACGTCGGCCTTGCCTTCCAGCCGTTCCTGCAGAACCCGGCTGCCTTCGTTGTGAATGCCGCGCCGGGCCATGTCGATGGTTTCGATCTGGCTGGGCGGCAGAGATTTGACCGCGTCAAAATAGCTTTGGCAGATCTGGAAATAGTCTTTCACCACCTGCCGAAACGGCCCGAGGGACAGGTGGAATTCAGCCGCTTTCTGGCTGTCTTCGGTGCTGATATCAAAGACCAGACGTTTGTCGCGGATCGAAAGCTGCAGGTGATACGGGCCGTCGGGAATGGCGCGATCATCCCGCTGAGGCAGGTCAAAGCTGTTTTCCTCAAGCAGATCATAGATGGCGACCTTGCGCTCCTGCTCGATCTCAGGGGTCGGCGGGGGCAGGTTCCGGTCATCCAGTTCGATATGCGAGATACGAGTCATTTTAACGGTCACAATCCTTCACGTCTGCTCAGACCTATAACAATGGATTTCAATGGGCAACGCACAGAAACGCCACAAGCTGGCGATCTCTGCGTCCCATCAGCCGTTCAGCCGGTTCAGACGTGCAGTGACGGACAAACCATGCGCCTCGAGGCTTTCCGATTGCGCCAATGTCTCAGCCGCGGGGCCGATTGCACGTAGGGCTTCGGGGGTCATCTGGCTGAGGGTGGTACGCTTGAGGAAATCCATCACGCTAAGGCCGGATGAGAACCGCGCCGAACGTGCTGTCGGTAGCACATGGTTGGGGCCGCCGACATAGTCTCCGATGGCTTCTGGAGTGTACTGTCCAAGGAAAACCGCGCCTGCGTGGATGGTCTTCTCGCTCAGCGTCACCGGGTCGGCCACGCAGAGTTCCAAGTGTTCTGGCGCGATGCGGTTCGACAGTGAGGCGGCCTCATCCAGATCACGTACGGTGATGATCGCGCCAAAGTCGCGCCAGCTGGCGCCGGCGATGGCGCGGCGCTGTAGGGTCTCAAGGCGTTTTTCGACGGCCAGCGCCACGGCCTGACCGAACTCGACATCATCCGTGATCAGGATCGACTGCGCGCTTTCATCATGTTCGGCCTGGCTAAGCAGGTCCAGCGCGATCCAGTCGGGCTCATTGTCCTTGTCGGCGATCACGAGAATCTCCGAAGGACCCGCGATCATGTCGATCCCGACCTTGCCGAACACCCGGCGTTTTGCGGCAGCGACAAAGGCATTGCCCGGGCCGGTGATCTTGTCGACCGGAGCGATGGTTTCGGTGCCATAGGCCAGCGCGGCGACGGCTTGCGCGCCGCCGATACGGTAGATCTCATCCACACCGGACAGTTGCGCGGCCAGCAGGACCAGCGGGTTTGCCTGCCCGTCGGGCGTAGGCACGACGATGGCCAACCGCTCAACCCCTGCCACCTTGGCCGGAATCGCGTTCATCAAAACGGATGAGGGGTAGGAGGCCAAACCGCCCGGCACGTAAAGGCCCGCCGCCGAGACAGCCGACCAGCGCCAGCCCAAAGTCGCGCCGGCTTCATCTGTCCACTGGTGATCCTCAGGCATCTGCTTTTCGTGGTAGGCGCGGATACGCTCTGCCGCCAGTTCCAGTGCGGCGCGGTCTTCCGGGGTCACCTGTGCGACGGCTTCGGCGATCTCATCAGACGCAAAGGCCAATGTCTCGGGGGTCAGCTCCAGCCGGTCGAATTTCGAGGTCAGCTCGATCACCGCCGCATCGCCACGGCTACGGACATCGTCGATGATTCCAGCCACAACCGCATCCACATCCGGGCTGTCTTCGCGCTTGGCCGACAGCAGCGTTTGAAAGGCGGCCTCAAACTCGGGCGAGGTGGTGTCGAGGAAAACGGGCATGATCTGGCACTCCGGAGCGTTTCACGGGGACATATCGTCCGTAAGGGTTGGTCTCAACCCTTCTCGGCCGGGTGCAGCGATTTGCGCAGGGGGAATTGGGTCATCCCGTGCCACTCTTCCACATCGCCCGCCGAAACCCAGCCATATCTGAGGTAGAAGGCCCGTGCTGTGTGGGTTGCATCCAGATAGGCCTGTGCGCAGCCCTGATCCGCCAGCTCCTGCTCCAGCCGGGCCAGCAGGGCCCGCCCGATACCACGCCGTACATGGCTGGGATCGACATAAAGCAGTGAGATCATCGAACCGTGGCGCAGCCCTCCGACGGCCACGATCTGTCCGTCTAGCTCAGCCACCCAGATATCCGAGCCGATTTGTATCCAGCCGCGAACGGTCTGCGGGTCTTTGTTGGCGGTCCACAGCGCCACAAGTCCGGGGTCTTTTTGGTGATCCGCCGCGCAGAGATGGGTGATCGAGCGGATCAACACCTGGCTGATCTGGAACACATCGAACACGGTCGCACGGCGCAGCTCCAGACCCGAGGCGGGTCCAGAGAAGGCCTGCGATATGCCGCGTTTATTCTGGATGATGCGGTGCCTGGCCCGAGGGAGCCTGATAGGGGCGCGTCACGTCTTTCAGAGTGGCTTCAATTGCCTCGACCGTCAGGCGGATCGCGCCGTCGCCCGCAAGGGTCAGCAGGATCTGGCCTGCGCCGTCCTCGCCTGCCTCGAAATCGACCGAGAGCAGCGACATCACCATATCCGTGTCGCGGCGGTCGATCCCTTGACTGGCGACCGACAACACCGAGTCGAACACAAGAACCGACTGCACGCGCTCAAATGGGCGGTCGCGGCGCGTGGCGGCATCCTTGTCCTCCCACCTAAAGCGGTTCAGCAACAGCCCGAAACGGCGCTGCGAGGGTTGCCACTTCATCTCGGTCACTGGGAACACCGCATCCTGCGCAAGCGACGAGATCACCTGCAGGTCATCACCGTCTTCGGCGCCCAGATTCAGCGGCGCTTCGCGGCCGTCTTCAAAACTTGCGTCTGTCATTCGCCCTTGATCCGTTCGATTTTGGCACCCACGCCTTCCAGCTTGCGCACCACATGCTCATATCCGCGGTCCAGATGATAGACCCGGCTGACAGTTGTTTCGCCTTCTGCCGCCAGACCCGCCAGTATCAACGAGACCGAAGCCCGCAGATCTGTGGCCATAACCGGTGCGCCTTTCAGCTGCTCAACCCCGGTGACCGTGGCCGTCCCGCCATGCACCTCGATCTGCGCGCCCATGCGCGTCAGCTCCGGCGCGTGCATGAAGCGATTTTCGAAAATACGCTCCTCCAGAACCGAGGTCCCTTCGGCAGTACACATCAGCGCCATCATCTGCGCCTGCAGGTCGGTCGGAAAGCCCGGGAAAGGCTCGGTGACCACGTCCACGGCCCGCACGCGGCCATTCTTGCGCGCAACTTTCAGGCCTTTTTCGGTTTCCGAAACGCTGACGCCCGCGGCTTCGAGTTTTTCCACGAAGGAGCTGACCAGCGACATGCGCCCGCCCAGCAGTTCTACCTCGCCACCGCAGATCGCAGGGGCCAGCATATAGGTTCCCAACTCAATCCGGTCTGTCACCACCTGATGGGTGGCACCATGCAGGCGGTCGACGCCCTGAATTTCGATCGTCGAGGTCCCTTCGCCCGAGATCTGAGCGCCCATCTTGCGCAAACACTCCACCAGATCGACAATCTCGGGCTCGCGCGCTGCGTTCTTCAGAACAGTGGTGCCTTTGGCCAGGGTTGCAGCCATGACGATGTTCTCGGTCGCCCCGACCGAGGCAAAGCGCATCTCGTGCACCGCGCCCTTCAGCCCTCCCGAGGCCTTGGCGTGCAAATACCCGTCTTTCAGTTCAATCTCGGCGCCCAAGGCCTCGAGCCCTTCGACATGTAGGTCCATCGGTCGCGCGCCAATGGCACAGCCACCCGGCAATGACACGACCGCCTGCCCGAAGCGCGCCAGCAACGGCCCCAGCACTAGATTTGAGGCCCGCATCTTGCGCACGATGTCATAGTCCGCCGTCTGGCTGGTCAGATCATGGCTGGACATCGCTATCACCTGACCGTCCTGCAGCGCGGACACCTCAGCCCCCAGCGATTGCAGCAGCGCTGTCATGGTCTTGATGTCGCTGAGGCGTGGCGCGTTGGTCAGCGTCAGCGGTTCTTCGCTTAGTAGCGTCGCGGGCATCAGCGTCAGGCACGCATTCTTGGCCCCCGCAATCGGTATCTGACCGTTCAGCGGCCCGTTGCCCGTCACCAGAATCGAATCCATCTGCTCTTATCCCTCGTCCTTGTCGGCTTTGTCATCCGAGGCCGCCCGCGCCTTGGCCTGCGCCTTGCGCCGAGCCATGTTGGCCTTGAGCGCTGCTTTCAGCCGCTCTTCCCGCGCATCACCGGATTTGCCGTGTTTTTTAGGTGTATCTTTATCTGCCATGGTCTTTCTCTACAGGAGGCGAAAAAAACCGTCCAGACACCCTTGCGCCGCGTTTCGTTTGAGTCTAATCACCCGCCCACGATGCTGCTGTAGCTCAGAGGTAGAGCACTCCCTTGGTAAGGGAGAGGTCGAGAGTTCAATTCTCTCCAGCAGCACCATCTAATCACTCTTGTTTTATGGCTCCCCTTGTATTTTAGGGTGTGACGCCGCCGTGTCTGGTACATGGAGGTGGTACATTGAAGCGAGTGAAGATAGTGCCGAACCCTGTCTTACGAGATAACGGGACCTATTACCTGTGGGTTGCGGCTCCTGCAGACGTCGCGAAAAAAGCACAGGAGACGTTCTTGACTATCCCCATCGGTGACACCACAACGCGAGCCAAGATCAACACTAATGCCAAAGCGTATCTGAGGACGAAAGAACTGACGGAAGCGCGGAAGCGGTTCCCAGCAGCATTGGCCGCAGTTGAAGCCCACTGAGACAGCTTGAGGAGAGGGCCAATTGAGTTGAGCCACAAACAGGCACTGGCACTTGCTGGCGAGGTGCGGGCAGCGTTCGTGGCGGTCTTCGGCGAAAACCCCGGTGAACCCCAGATGTGGCAGGACGTTTCGAAGCGGAAAGCGTTGGTTCAGAAAGGGCTGGTCAACGAGTTGGAGGTGGAAATCGACGACTCACTGAAGACACAAACAACACTCGAGGCGAGGTTCGGAGGGCTTGTTGATGCGGCTCTCGGCAAGCGCCACCTGAGCATCACTTCAGCTTCGCGCATGAAATTACTGGGCCACTTGTCAACTGCAATGAACGAAGCGTCAGCGGTCAATGAGGCAAAGGCGTTTGGCGATTACTCAGACATCGGCCAGACGGACAAATACCCTGAATACGTTGAGCCGAAGGCACAGGAAAGAGAAAATGAAAATGGCGATACCAGCAAAACCCTAGGGTCAGGACCCATTGATTTCCGCTTTGCTGCTTGATTCACGGTTCGAAAATCGAGCGGTGACCATGTCTGATCTTTTCTGGCTGACGGATGCGCAGGTGGCGCGTCTTGAGCCTTTCTTCCCCAAGTCCCACGGCAAACCACGCGTTGATGATCGACGTGTGTTGAGCGGCATTGTCTTCATTAATCGCAATGGGTTGAGATGGCGCGATGCCTCTTCGGCGTATGGCCCACACAGTTGAAGGGGATCGTGGCCCCAGTGGGGCCACGTAAGCCCCGGAAACGCTCTATAACCGTTGGAAGCGGTGGAGCGTCAAAGGCATCTTCGCCCGGATGATGGCTGGTCTGGCTGCCGAACACGGTGAAGAGAAGACTGTGATGGTCGATGCCACCGACCTGAAGGCCCACCGTAACGCAAGCCTTTGGGTGTCAAAAAAGGGGACGTGGACGCCT
>NZ_JBQFPT010000013.1:0-171926 GCF_056536505.1 Ruegeria sp. CL3
GTTGGTCATCACCGAGCCCTGCGCTTCCATCACGGCGGCAGAGACGATGTTTTCCGACGCGATCAGCTCGATCTCGTCGCGCTGACGGCCCAGCTCGGACGTGATCGAGCCAAAAAGCTCAGGATCACGGTCCGACAAAGACTGGGTGAAAAAACCATTTGAACGATTAGGCGCGTTCATGACGCTTTCCTCCTGAACGGTACGAAGCCCGGCCCCACGGAGGGACCAGAGCAGGGAATTGATATGCGGGCGTGTTAGATCACGCGATCGCGCGGTTCGCGGCCTTCGAAGAAGTCGCTGAGGTTGTCCAGCACCCGGAACCCCATCGCCTCGCGCGCCTCACGGGTGGCACTGCCCAGATGAGGAAGCATCACAAGGTTGTCGCATTGCAAAAGGTCGGGGTTGATCCGGGGCTCACCGTCGAACACGTCCAAAGCTGCGCCTCCGATCATGTCGAAGGTCAGGGACTGGATCAGGGCGCGTTCGTCGATCACCTCGCCACGGGCCGTGTTGATCAGGAACGCATCCGGTTTCATCAGGTCCAGACGGCGCGCGTTTATCAGGTGCCGGTTTGCGGCCCCGCCTGGACAATGGAGCGAGACGAAATCGCATTGCGGCAGCAGATCATCCACGGTTTCGACCTGCGTGGCATTGCACTGGGCTAGAACCTCGGGCGCGATTTTGCTGCGGTTGTAGACAACGATCTGCATGCCGAAGCCGTGATGGGCACGCCGGGCCATTTCCTGCCCAATGCGGCCATAGCCGATGATGCCCAGAACCTTGCCGCTGACCTTGGTGCCGATCAGATGCGTGGGGCGCCAGCCGGTCCAATTGCCGGCCCGCAGCTCGCGTTCCCCTTCGCCCGCGCGGCGCGCCACCATCAGCAGCAAGGTCATTGCGATATCGGCGGTGCATTCGGACAGCACGTCCGGCGTGTTGGTGACGGTCATGCCCAGCCCACGCGCTGAGGGCTCGCAGATGTGGCTGTAGCCAACGCCGTAATTTGCCAGGATTTTCGTCTGCGCACCGGGAACGTCCAAAGCCTCGGAGCTGAGGGTATCGGTCACGGTCGGCAGGACCGCATCATAGGATTTCAGCGCCTGCCGGATTTCGGCCGGGGACATAGGCTTGTCCCCGGTGTTCAGCACAGTGTTGTAGGTCTCGGCCAGCTGCGCCTCGACGGCGGCAGGCCAGCGACGGGTAACAAGGACCGAGGGTTTGACCATCACGCGGCCTCCATCACGCGGGCGATCGTTTCACCGATCACGGCTGGGTTTTCGGCCACGGTCACACCGGCGGCCGACAGGATTTCAACCTTCTCGCTGGCGCTTTCGCCAAAGGCCGAGATGATTGCACCGGCATGGCCCATGGTCCGGCCTTTTGGAGCGGTCAGACCAGCAACATAAGCCACCACAGGCTTGGTGATGTGATCGCGGATGAACTCAGCGGCTTCGGCCTCCTGAGGGCCACCGATCTCACCGATCATGGCGATGATGTGGGTGTCTTCATCCTCTTCGAAACGCTGGAGAATATCCTTGAAGGACGAGCCGTTGATCGGGTCGCCACCTATGCCCACGCTGGTCGAAACACCGATCCCACGCTCTTTCAACTGGGCCGCGGCCTCATAGCCGAGGGTCCCCGAGCGACCGATGATGCCCACGTTGCCCGGCAGGTAGATATGCCCCGGCATGATCCCCAGCAGCGCTTTGCCCGGCGAGATGGTGCCCGCGCAGTTCGGCCCGGTCAGGACCATGCGCTTTTCCTTGGGATAGCGGTACATGTAGCGCTTCACGCGGATCATGTCCTGCGCCGGAATACCGTCGGTGATGCAGACACAATAGCGGATACCGGCATCTGCGGCCTCCATGATCGAGTCCGCCGCAAAGGGTGGCGGCACGAACACAAGGCTGGCATCCGCGCCGGTTGCTTCAACCGCCTGCTTGACGGTGTCAAAGACCGGAACGCCTTCGACGGTTTCGCCGCCTTTACCGGGAACCACGCCGCCCACGACATTGGTGCCGTAGTTCAGCATGTCCTTGGTGTGGAACCGCGCCATGCGGCCGGTGATACCCTGCACGATCACGCGCGAGTTACGATCGAGAAGAATGCTCATTACACAGCCCTCATCTTGGTGCCTTGGGTAAGGTCGTTGCGCCATGCGCCGACAGCGCGTTCGGCCGCCTCCATCAGAGTGGTGGCTCGGATGATCGGAAGGCCGGATTTGGCGAGGATCTTCTGACCCTCTTCCACATTGGTACCGGCCAGGCGCACGACGACAGGGATGTCGATATCCAGCTCTTTCAGTGCCTGTACGACGCCTTCGGCCACCCAGTCGCAACGGTTGATACCGGCGAAGATGTTCACCAGAATGGCCTGCACATTGTCGTCCGACAGAACCAGACGGAAGGCTTTGGCCACACGCTCGGGCGAGGCGCCACCACCGATATCGAGGAAGTTCGCAGGCTCTCCGCCAGCCAGTTTGATCGTGTCCATCGTCGCCATCGCAAGACCGGCGCCGTTCACGATGCAGCCGATATTGCCGTCGAGACCAACATAGGACAGGCCCCGGTCACCGGCGCGGCTTTCGCGCGGGTCTTCCTGGCTTTTGTCGCGCAGCTCGGCGATCTGCGGGTGACGGAACAGGGCGTTGTCGTCAAAGCTCATCTTCGCGTCCAGCGCCAAAACGCGGTCGTCCCCTGTGATGACCAGAGGGTTGATCTCGACCATGGTGGCGTCCAGATCACTGAAGGCGGCGTAGCAGCCCTGCAGCGTGCGAACCATGTGCTGGATCAGCTTCGGCTCCAGCCCCAGTTGGAACGCGATTTCACGGGCCTGGAATTCTTGCAGACCCACTGCGGGTTCAACGATCGAACGCACGATGCTGTCCGGGCGCTCGGCGGAGATATCTTCAATCTCCATCCCGCCTTCCGAGGACGCAACGATCATCACACGCTGGCTCGAACGATCCAGTACGAAACCAAGATAGATTTCGCGATCAATCGGCACCGCAGCTTCCACGTAAACGCGGTAAATCCCTTTGCCTTCGGGGCCGGTCTGATGTGTGACCAGCTTGCGTCCGAACATGTCATCACAGGCTGTGTAGATCTCGTTTTCGGTGTTGCACAGCTTGACCCCTCCGGCCTTGCCGCGCCCGCCTGCATGGACCTGCGCCTTGACGATCCACTTGTCGCCCCCGAGTTCACGCGCCCGATAGGCCGCCTGTTCCGGACTATAGGCCAAAGCACCGGGCGGTACTTCGACACCGAAATTCGAAAGTAGTTCTTTCGCCTGATATTCGTGAATATCCATCTGCAATCCTCCCGTTCTTGCAGTGAAATTAAGCAGCCATCGAAGTGCCGTAGCGGCTTTCCAGCAGGGCTTCGATTGCGTCCCGATCAATCTGCCCGCCCAGTTCGCGCATCGCCTCGGCAAACAAGCGCACGATCCGGCTGACGGATTTCCGGTTCAATTGGTTGAGGATACCGATCCGCACTTGCACAGGCGCGCTGAGCGTGGGCCAGATGCCAAAACCGCGCGCACGGCAGTTCTGCACCAATTCCATCTCGCGACCGGCAAGCTCTGGCGGCAGGTTCAGAACGATCAAGCTCGGCATGTCCGAGGTGACCTCGCACCCCAGTTCGACCACGGCATCGCGCAGGACGCGTTCGTGAATGCGGTAAGACGCTGCGCGCTTGGCAAGCCCTTCCTGCAATGTCAGACGCAGCGCCTCGTGGAAGGCGGCCACGGCATAGCCCGAATGCGTCCGGTGATAGGTGCCTTTCTCGACGTCCTTGCCATCGACGATACCCCAATGGCGCGCCTCGAAAATCGGGTTGTGCACATAGGTGTAGGCACCGCTGGTCTTGAGGCTGTCGATGAAGGCATCTGTGAAGCTAACCGGAGCGTAGGTCAGCGGCAGGCAGCACAGACCTTTCTGCGGGCAAGAGGCCCAGCCTGCGATACCGGGGTAGTCGTCGATCGAAAAGTCATCCACGCCCAGCGACGACACCGCGTCGATCAGACCCATCGCGCCGTGACGCTCACACGCGTCCGAAAAACCGCGAATGTCGTTGATCCGGCCGGACCCGGTTTCCCAGTGGGCCATGAACGCCCATTTGGGCTTGTGCTCGGCCAGGACTGCTTCGACGATTTCTCCTGTGACAGACTGGCCATGCGGAACCTCAATCACGGTGACGCTGGCAGCTTGTGGGTCAAGCGGATTGGCTGCGTGTTCGGCGGGCGTCGCTGCCTTGATCCGCAAGGTCAGCGCGTCGATGCCCGAGAAGGTGCCGTTGGCAAAAGCCACAAGCTTGTCGCCCGGCATGACGGCCGAGAACATGGTGTCCAGCGCGCTCCAACCCGTGCCAGCGACGGCAAAGGTATAGGCATTCTGCGTGCCCCAGATTTCGCGCAGCATGTGCTTGCACTCGATCATTCCTCGCAGAACGTCGCCCTGCATGTGATCGGCGACCCCTGCCCCTGCAAAGGCCTGCAGAACGCGGGCATCCGTGTTGCCGGGTCCGGGACCCGCTGCAAGGGTCTCGGGGATTTCGAGCGGAGGGAAAATCTGGAAAGTCATTGTGCGGCTTCCTCGGCTGTTTCTCAGGCTTAGCGGCCCGTTTTGGTTGAGTTGCCGTGTAGAAAACGTGGTCTTGCCAGATCACGCAACGTAACTTACTACTGATTTAGCATGCCTAATAGGATTGGGTATTACCTACCCAAAGGTGTAAAAATACGATAGTATACCAAAACTGTACCCACCCATTTGGGTGGTTTTTTGAACTTTAAGGGCAAATTCATATGGCTGAAGCTCCATCAAAGCCCATCGACGTCATGCTGGCAGACGGCAACCCTCTGGTCCTGTCGGCGATGTCGGAGATCTTTGAACGCGACCCGCGATTCTCATTGGTTGCGACTTCGGCCACGGCCGAAGGATTCCTTGGCACGGTCATGCGGGTGCCTGTTCAGGTCGGCGTGGTGGACTGGACATTGCCCGCCCTTGGCGCTGCCAAACTGATCGAGGTGCTGCGCGACCAAGCCAGCGCACCGCGCTTCGTTGTCTATGGCGATGCCAATGCCGACGTTCCACGACTTGCGATGCAGGCCGGGGCTGCCGGGTTTGCCGCACGCTCGGGCGAGGTCGAAGGGCTTCTGGACACCTGCGAGAAGGTGGCCGCGGGCAAGATGGTGTTTCCATTCATCGACGTACGGAAAATGCAACAGGACCCGATCGAAAGCCTGTCGCGCAAGGAACGCACCATCCTCGAGGCGCTGGCGCAGGGCATGTCCAACCGCGAACTTTCAAAAGAGCTCGAGATTTCGACGAACACCGTTAAGTTCCACCTGTCGAACATCTACGACAAGCTGGGCGTCAAAAACCGGACCCAAGCCATCGCGCAGTATTACGCAGCGCGGATGCAACGGGACTGATACGGACCTTAATCTAGTAAACTCGGGGTTTTCCGGGCATGCTTTGGGTTCACACCCGCAGCCGGAGGACCTCAAATGCCGCAATATAATGACATGTTCGAACTCTCCATCGAGGATATGGAACTGATCGAACAGGCCCTGCGACAGGCGATGGCCTCTTATTCCATTGAGGGGGACGAGACCAACGAAGACACCATCCGCCGGATGCATGATCTCCTGGGCAAGCTGCATGATCAGAAGATTTTTTATCGCCCAAAGACCGGCAGCTACATCGGGGGCTGATCCGCGCTTTGCAGACTCCGCAAAAACAGAATAAACCGTTTGCAAACATGTGAATTCAGAGGCGACGCAGTATGAGCTACCTTGGCATTGATCTGGGAACGTCCGGGCTGCGCGCCCTGCTCTTGGCAGAGGACGGCAGCGTGCTCGGTTCGGCAGAGCATTCCTGCACGTCCCAACACAAACATCCTGGCTGGAGCGAACAGGACCCCGCCGAATGGATCGCGGCGCTAGAGGGGGCGGTTGCCGCGTTGCGGGACGCCCATCCCGAATTTGCCGATCTGCGAGCCGTTGGCGTAGCGGGCCACATGCACGGCGCAACGCTGCTGGATTCCAACGGTGACGTGATCCGGCCCTGTATTCTGTGGAACGACACGCGCGCGGATGCCGAGGCCCGGCTTCTGGACGCCCTGCCTGGAATTCGCGACATTTCCGGCAATATCGTTTTCCCCGGCTTCACGGCCCCCAAACTGCTCTGGGTCAGGGAACATGAGCCGGAAAACTTCGCCCGTATCGCGAAGGTTCTGCTGCCTGCGGCCTATATGAACTACTATCTGACAGGCGATTACGTCGCTGACATGTCGGATAGCGCTGGCACATCCTGGCTGGACGTCTCGCGGCGTACATGGTCCGAGGAGCTGTTGATCGCCGGGCAAATGTCGGACTCTCAGATGCCCCGTCTGGTTGAGGGCTGCCAGCCCGCAGGTACCCTTCGCGCCGATCTTGCCAGCCGTTGGGGTCTGCGCAATAGCGTCACCGTCGCAGGCGGTGCCGGAGACAACGCCGCGGCGGCCTGTGGCCTGGGTGCTCTGAACGAAGGGGACGGGTTCATTTCGCTTGGCACCTCCGGAGTGCTGCTGGCTGCGCGCGATGGCTACCACCCCGACCCCGCCTCGGCTTTGCACACGTTTTGCCATGCCGTGCCCGATCGCTGGTATCAGATGGGCGTCATGCTGTCTGCAACCGACAGCCTGAATTGGCTAGGGCAGATCACCGGCCAAAAACCCGCCGACCTAACGCGCGCATTGGGCGAGGAGCTGCGAGCGCCGGGGCGCGTGCAGTTCTACCCTTACCTCTCAGGTGAGCGCACGCCGCACAACGACGCCAACATTCGCGGCGGCTTTACCGGGCTGGGAAAAGACACCGACCAGAGCGATCTGACCTGCGCCGTACTTGAGGGGGTCGCCTATGGTCTGAGCGACTCGTATGACGCTTTGGTAAAGACCGGCGCGCGGATTGATCGGCTGATCGGCATCGGCGGAGGTACAAAATCGCGCTATTGGGTCAAGCTGATTGCAACAGTTTTGAACGTGCCAATCGAGCTGCCCCAGGACGGAGAATTCGGCGCGGCACTGGGGGCCGCACGTCTTGCCCAGATCGCCGAAACCGGAGCATCCCCGGAAGACATCCTAAAACCCCCTGGCATCGGCGAACGCGTTCTGCCCGACGGCAGCAAAACCGCAGATTACGAGGTAGCCAAGGCGCAGTTCAAAGCGGCCTATGGACCTCTGCGCCAAATCTCCACAAGGGGTTGATATTCGGGCCGTCGCTCAGTGACAGTCAGGACCGCTCACACCCTCAGGCAACATCTGAGTTTTGCCAGCCCGGCGCACAATATGCTAGCATAAGGGGTGCGTGGCCCTCATCCAACGAACCTATTGCGGGCTTTCTTTCGGCATATTGAACCCTCATTTCCCGAGGGCTGCCGCGCCACAAAGATCAATCAATTTGACCCGTCTAGGCAGGGATGATCACGGATAAGACGCAGACCTGCCTCTCGAAAGGACTATCGATATGTATAGCATAATCGCGACCTGGTATTTGAAACCCGAACAAGAGGCCGAGGGGATCGCAGCCCTCAAGCAATTGGCCCAAGATGTGAAGCAGGAAGAGGACACCTGGGGCTACCTCATCCACACGGGCGGCGAAAACTCGGCACCGCCTTCCAGTGACGGCACCGTCGTTTTCATCGAAATCTACAAGGACTTCCAAGCTTTTATGGACCATGTGACCGGCCCGATCTTTACCGCATTCAAAAAAGACCATGGGCAGCTTTTTCAGCCCATACCAGGCTCTGACAGCCCGTTCTTTCTGGTCGAAAACATCGACAGAATTGGAGGGTTTCTGCGACCGCAAGCGGGGTCCTAACCACAGTACCAGCCCGCACCAGTGAGTAACCCTTTGCGGGCACACAAAACCAGCGCACAATTCAAGGGCGACGAATTGTAGATTGTGTGATACTAAAGAAAGCGAAATTGTTTCTTTGTTTCATATACGGCGCAATTTCAGCGCTCAGGGGCAGCCAAATTGGGACGTCCGAATGTTAATTGTAGCAAATGCGGTGCGGCCAATCTTGCCGGGTCCAACTTTTGCCACGGCTGCGGCAATGCACTGACCCTAGCCTGTGGGTCCTGTGGTGCGTCAGCGATGGCACATGCAAAGTTTTGCACCGCTTGTGGGTCTTCGCTGCAGGGTCAGGACAGTCCTCCACCGGCTGCCCCTTTGCCCTCTCCCAAGGACGCACCAGAAGACGTGGCCGAACGTCGCCAACTGACCGTCATGTTCTGCGATCTGGTGGGTTCAACGGCCTTGTCCGAAAGACTCGACCCCGAGGATTACCGTGAACTGATCACGCAATACCGCGAGTTGGTTGGCCGGACCGTCACCAAGTTCGGCGGCGAGATTGCCAACTATGCCGGAGACGGTGTGGTCGCCATCTTCGGCTATCCCACCGCGCAGGAACTCAGCCACTACTCCGCCGCTCTTTGCGCGCTTGAGATCGCGGGCGCTGCGCGCGACGGAAATGCCGGACTGACGGACAAGTCGGTTTCGACAAATGTGCGGATCGGGATCCACACCGGACCTGTGGTGGTGGGCACGGCGGCAGGCACATCAAGCTCGGAAAAGGTCTGGCTGTTTGGCGATACACCAAACGTGGCGGCGCGGATTCAGGCTGCGGCAGATGTGGGTCAGGTGGTTGTCTCGGAAGTGACACGCAGACTGATCGGAGAGCGTCTGGATTTCACCTCGATCGGCAGCCCGCCCTTGGCGGGAGTCAGCACACCGTTGCAGCTCTATGTTGTCGGTCCGAAAATTTCCGGCTTTGACACCGGGCGCAAAGACTTCTCGCACGACAAGACGCCGACTATCGGGCGCACAGCCGAGATCGCTCTGGTCCAGTCCAGATGGGACGGCGCGCTGGACGGAGAGGGGCAGGTTCTGCTGCTGACCGGCGACGCGGGCGTTGGCAAATCAAAGATCGCATTTGGACTGAAGGACAAACTGACCAGCGAGGACTCCACCCAGTTCACCCTGTTCGGATCGCCCTTGCATCAAAGCAGCGCGTTTTTCCCGATCAAGAATGCGCTGACGACGCTGACGGGCATGTTGCCCAATGCGCCTCCTGAGGAAAGCCGGGATAAAGTCACCCGGTTTCTGACCAATCTGAACCTTGATGCTGAAACCTGCGCCGCACCTATCCTGCGCCTGATGGGACTGGAAGACAGCACCTCTCTGGTCGCGCCGATGGGCCCCGAGCGGGAGAAGGGCGCGCTGATCGAGGCCCTTTTGCAATTGTGCGCGGGGTTGGAACAGCACCATCCCTTGCTGCTGCTGCTCGACGATGTGCATTGGTTCGACGCCTCAACACTGGAATTCGTCAACGGCTGGATCGAACAGGTGTCGAACCGCCGCTGCCTGATCCTGATGACCGCCCGGACCGAGTTCCAGTCGCCATGGCGCAACCAGTCCCATGTCACCAGTCTGGAGCTGAATCGGCTTGTACGCCGTGACATATATAAGCTGGTTGAAAGCATCTCGGGCGTGCGGCCGTCGCCGGAAGTTCTCAGTCAATTGGCCGACCGCACGGATGGCGTGCCGCTCTTCGTCGAAGAACTGACCAAGATGGCAATGGAGTCCGGTCTTTTGGTCAACCGCGGCCAGAGTCAGGCCGAATTGTCCATGGCGATCCCGGAATCGCTGCAGGACTCACTGATGGCCAGATTGGACCGTTTGTCGGCCAGCCGCGAGATCGTGCAGGTCGCCGCCGCAATCGGCCGAAACTTTGAGCGCAAGCTACTGTCCGAGGTTCTGGACTGGACCGAAAACGACATCAGCGAAGCGCTGAACCAACTGCTTGAGACCGAACTGATCGTACCCGCAGGCCAGCCGGGTACGGCAGATGCCTACCGGTTCCGCCATGCGCTGGTACAGGATGCCGCGTATCAGTCCATGCTGCGCTCGACAGCCTCACGTTGGCATGGCCAAATCGCTGCGGTTCTTGAGGAGAAATACGCCGAAACCGTCGCTCGAGAGCCTGAAATTTTGGGCCATCACTACTGGCGCGCCGGCAACTACCCCGCCGCCGAGGGCAAACTGATGACCGCCGCGCGGCAGGCATTGGACCACTCGGCGAATGTCGAGGCGATCACACATTTGCAGCATGCTCTGGAATGCTTGCAGGAAATGCCGCAGGCGCAGGAACGTGACCGGCGTGAGATCGACATGCAGATCATGATCGCCGTGCCTCTGGCCTTCGTTAGGGGTTATGCGCACAAGTCGGTTCTGTCGGCCTATGCGCGGGCGCAGTCCCTCTGCCGCGAGTATGGTGAGACAGAGCGGCTGTTCAAAGTGGTCTACGGGCAGTTCCGCTCGACCATGTTGGGCGGGGAATATGAAATATCGAAACAGAATGCGGATCGGCTGGTGTCGCTCTGTCAGGATTTGTCGAGCCCGCTGACCATTGTCTCGGCCGAACGCTCAATGGGATCGCTGCAGACCTATCTGGGCCATCCCAAGGACGCGCTGAAACATCTTGAGGCCGGGCTTGAGGTCAATCTGTCCATCGAACATCGCTTCATGGGCCTCGATTTCGATGTGGTTGACCTTGCGGTTGCCATTCAGGGCTATCGCGCGCTTTCCTACTGGCTATCAGGCGACGAAGCCAGCGCCCTGAAAGCGATCAAGGCAGCGCTGGTCCATGCGGAAGAAACCGCGCACCCGTTCAGTCAGTCCTTCGCCAATGCTTTCCTCGGGTGGATTTCCCATTTCCGAGGCGATGAGGCGACGGTTCAAGACAGTTCGGCCATTTTGATCGCCCTGTCCGAGGAATATTCTTTCCAGTTCTGGCGCGGTTGGGCGCGGGTCATGAATGGCTGGGTGCGCCGAAGCACCGATGGTGAAAAGGCCTTGGAAGAGATCGCCCTGGGCCTGCGCGAATGGCGCGATACCGGCTGCCGCCTTGGTCTGAGTTTCTTCCTGTGCCTCTACGCGGATGCGGCTATTCTACACGGCAAACTGGAACTGGCCGAGGAACTGTTGGACGAAGCCGAAGCCTTCGCCAACGACAGCGGTGAGAAATTCTGGGTCGTCGGGCTGACCTGCCTGCGCGGTCGGTTGGCCATGGCCCACGGGGACGACAGCGCCGGGATCGACCACCTTAAAGACGCTGCCATGGTGGCGTTACAGCTTGGCCATTACGGCCCGCTTTTGCATGTCATTCGGGAATTGGCCGAGCTTGAGACCTTGTCAAACTGCCTTGGTGAGATCTCGAAAGCCGTGGCCGCCGACAAGACCAAGGCACCCGCGCTGGTCGAGGCAAAAGCCATTTTGAAAACCCTAAAAACAAAACAGCCGGAGGCATGATCGGGCGGAATTTGAGCAAGTAGAATTGTCACAGCCAGTGGGGGAGATCACAGCCAAATGACAAAGAAAAAAGCCAAAAGCGACCCGTGCCATCAGACGGATGTCACCGGCGTCATGCCGAAACTGCCAAAGCAGTTTGACACGTTCCCCTTCTACTATGCCTCGCTGCAATGCCAGTGGATGTATTGGTACACTTCGGTCGAAGTTGCCCGCCAGTTTGTGAAAGGCACCGGCCTTTGCGTCGCCGAATTTCCCGATGAAGACGGCGAGAACAAGGCCGTCATCCTGCTGAACTTCCAGCGCTATACCGCGCACTATGACAACTCGCTGGGCTTCGTGAACGAGGTCGAGTTCAACCTACTGGCCTATCCCAAGAACCGGGTGCCGGGCGTGCCGAAGATGTCGCTAACTGAGTATCTGCACGGCCGGGATCAGACAAAAACCATCGGCCATTTGCGCGTCCATGTGGCCGCAGACAACGCCATGGCCGTCAAGGCCGGACGCCAAGCGTTCGGAGAGCCCAAGTTTCTGGGCCAGTTCAACTACAAGGTTCCATCGCTGAACGCCAAGATGAAGGGGCACCCTCCGATCTCACCTAAGAAATGGTGGATCCAACTGGTCAATCCCGACGATCCGCAAACCATCGTCTACGATCTGACGGCTGATCTGGGCAAACTCAAGGGCGATCACTGGACTCTGACCAACTGCACACCGATCCCCGAATTCGCCACCGGGCTCGGACGCACCGTTTGGACTCGCTGGACCATCTCGGGCCTGTTTGAAACCGCGATGTTGACCACGAAAGAGGGCAAACGCATCGCAAAAAGCTTCAAGCTCAAACTGGGCAACAACGATTTCCCGATGACCCGCGACATGCACACGCTGTTCACCGATATGACGCCGGTGGCCGTGCAAGTCTTTGAAAGCCCGCCCGCCTGCTTTGAGCCGCGTGGCTTCTATGTGGACGCAATTGATGGGGATCGCCATGAAGACGCATGATGACACCCCCGAGTTTCAAGCCTTTCTGACCGTCAGCGCCGCCCTGACCGGTTATAGCAGCGCCGAGCTGCAGGGCACCGGATGCGCAGGCGAATACTGGCATCAGTTTCGGCAGGTCCTGCCCGCCGAGATCCTTAAGGAGTTCCTGTCTCATTCCGACGAGCTGGGCAAGCAGGACGACGACCGGATCATGCGTCAGACCTATCTGTCGGACAAGTGTCTCGGCCCGCTGTCGCGGACGCTGATCCAGCTGTGGTATACCGGCCAATGGGTGCCGCTTTCGCAGGAATGGCGCGAAAGCTACGGCGCGTCGCGGTTTGATGTGGTCAAGATCATCTCGACCCGGTCCTACAAGGAAGGGCTGGTCTGGGACGCCATCGGCGCGCATCCCCAAGGGGCCAAGCAACAGGGCTTTGGCGCATGGGGCCTTGAACCTCCAAAACAGCGGGGGGCGGGCAAATGAGTGCAATTGCAGATGACGACCGGACCTATGATGTGGTCATCGTGGGCGCCGGATTTGCCGGGGGCATTCTGGCGAAAGAGCTGGTCTCGGCCGGTCATTCGGTTCTAATCCTCGAAGCCGGAGAAGACCATGGCAAGACGTGGGAAACGTATCGCTCCTACCTTGATCAGTACTATCTGTCGCTGGCCAAGACGCCGAACTCTCCCTATCCGAACCTGCCAACCCTGCCCTCACCTTCGGTGCTGGACATCACGGCGGTACGGGGCACCGAGCCCGATACGAACGGGTATTTCGTGCAACGCGGCCCCCTGCCCTTTGGCAGCAACTATCTGATGGCGTTCGGCGGAACCTCACTGCACTGGCTGGGCACAAGCCTGCGCATGATGCCTGCGGATTTCGAGATGCAAAGCCGCTTTGGCAAAGGCGTTGACTGGCCCTTTGGCTATCAGGACCTGCGCGCAGACTATGAGCGCGCCGAGTGGGAGATCGGTGTCTCGGCCGATGCCGACGAACAGACGCCCAAGGCACTGGGTATTCGCACGTCAGGACGGCACGACAATGTCGGGTATTTCGACAAGGAATACGACTACCCGATGCATTCGATCCCGTCGTCTTACGTGGATGGCTTCTTTGCCAAGGCAGATGGGATGCCCATCGAAATCGGCGAGGATGCCACCAGCACGGTTCACCTGAAAGTCTCGCGCACGCCGCAGGGCCGGAACTCAACTCCGCGCAAGCCAAGAACTGCCAAGGGCATTCAGGTTGGCGACAAGCGCAGGCAGCAATTCCGCCCGCGCGGCGCAACCGGACCATTCGCCTATATGGGTCAGCGATGCGAGGGGAACTCAAGTTGCATACCGATCTGCCCGATTCAGGCCAAATACAACGCGATGAAAACGCTCGAAGATGCCAAGCACGAAGCCAAGCATCAGATGGAGACGATCACGCAGGCCATCGCCTCGAAGGTCGAACTGGCCGAAAGCGGGCGTGTATCTGGCATCGTTTACAAGAAATACCCTTTCCCTGGTGTGCCTCAGTACGAACTGCGCCGGGCCAGAGGGAAGCAATATGTGCTGGCTGGCGGTGCGGTGGAAAACGTCACTCTAGCGCTGGCCTCAGGGATTTGCACCAGCAGTGACGAGCTGGGCCGCAACCTGATGGATCACCCTTACATGATGACTTGGGGTGCCGCGCCCGAGCCGGTTGGACCGTTTCGTGGGCCGGGATCGACCTCGAGCTATGCCAATTTCCGGGACGGGAACTTTAGGAACAAGAACGCAGCCTTCCGGTTGGAAATCGGCAATTGGGGATGGAACTTTGCCGCTGGCTCTCCGAACTCCGACGTGGCGCGGCTGGTCGAGCAGGACAACCTCTATGGCACAGCCCTGCGCGACAAGCTCTATCACGATGTCCAGCGGCAGGTCAGAATTGGCACGATGGTCGAGCAACTACCGAGAGCTACCAACCGCGTGACCATCGACCCAGCCTACCGCACGCCCATGGGCGAATACCGCCCGGTGATCAGCTATGATCTGGACGACTATTCCCGCGCCGGGCTGGCCGCCGCCAATGACACCTGCGCGCAGATTTTCCAGCGGCTGGGTATCAAGAACCATACCTCCTACAGCCCATCGGATGCGGGGTATTTAACTTATGATGGAAAGGGTTACACCTTCTTCGGTGCAGGCCATCTGGTCGGTACGCACAGGATTGGAACCGACAGGCACAACTCGGTCACCAATGACGAGATGCGCGCATGGGACCACGACAATCTGTGGCTGGTGGGCGCGGGCTCGATGCCGACGATTGCCACGTCCAACCCAACACTGACGATGTCTGCCATGGCCTTCAGGGCCGCCAGAGCCATCCAGAAGGCCGTTCGGAAAAGGGGTGCGAAATGAGTTCGAAAAAGAAACTGGACGCCGCGCGTAAAAATCTCTGCAAACATCTGCAAGACGCCTTGATGCTAGAGCTTTCGACAATACCGCCCTACGCGACGGCCTGCTATTCGATCCTCGAGCAAGGGCAATACGACCGGTCCGAGCCGACCATCGTCAACGCCGAACCGATCGAGGTGATCCGTCAGGTCATGGTCGAAGAGATGCTACATATGGTTCTTGCGGCGAATGTGATGAACGCGATCGGGGGTACGCCTCAGCTGAACAATCCCAACTTGCTGCCGAAATACCCGACAGAGCTACTGAACGGGGCCGGGCCAGAGGTGCGTCTGCGTAAGTTCTCGCCCAAACAGGTCAAGAGCTTTCGCAAGATCGAAACCGCGCCGAAAGACCTCCGCAAGGCATTAAGGGGGCACTATTCCACCATCGGCGGATTCTACGCCTATGTCAGGAAGCTGCTGGAAGAAGCGTGTAAGGAGTTCGGGGACAAAGAGATCTTCATCGGCGACCCCGCGCGTCAGATCACCAATGACGACTATTTCGGCGCAGGCGGTGAAGTTGTCGAGATCACCGGCACACCCGCGCAACGTCGCAAAGCGGCTTTTGATGCCATCCAAAAGATTATGGAAGAGGGCGAAGGCGCAGATCTAGGTGGCAAAGCGGGTGACGGAGACACTATTCCGGGGCCAGCCGGAAATGAGGACGTTGCACACTACTTCAAGTTCAACGAAATCCTGCACAGCCGCTACTATCGCCCCGAAGATCTTGTGACCGATCCTCCGACTGGCGGTGACCTGATCGTCGATTGGAGCGCAGTCTCTCCGATGAAAGACGACCCCAGCGAAGAGAACTATAAATCCGCCCCCGAAATCGCCGCGATCTCGGCTGAGTTCAACGCGGCGTGGTCCGGTTTGCTGGACGGTCTGCACATCGCCTTCAACGAGGATAAATCCGCTTTGCGCGACCTTGTTCCAACGATGTATTCGATCAAGTCGCTGGCGCAAAAACTGATGCGCATCCCATTGCCGGACGGATCGGGCGAGACAGCCGGGCCGACATGGACCTACGTTGCGCCGAAAAAGCGGGGCTGACCTGTAGCCTAAAAACCGGCGAGACCCGTTTATGCACCTCAGTCGAAACAGGTGTCTTCCGCTGAGGCCAACAAAGATTGTGCGGATAATTTCAGTTTGATAACGTCATGATCGCGCTGGGGAGGGCGCGGCATCTCAATGTTGGACTATTCGCACAATGCGTGGCTCGTGGCGGCCTCGTTGGCCGTGGCGCTGATGGCCGGCTTTACCGGTCTGTACCTGACGCATGGCGCGTCGAAACTGGACAATCAACGGCGCAAGTTCATTGTCGCCCTCGCAGCCGTGATACTGGGTGGCGGTATCTGGTCGATGCACTTCGTTGCCATGCTGGGCCTGCAACTACCGATCCTGTTCTACTACGACGCGCTGGTGACGCTGATCTCGGCGCTGGTTGCCATCCTTATGGTAGGGCTGGCGCTGCTGCTTTTGCATTTCCGTCCCAGAAACCCGCCGACCATCGTAGGCGCGGGGGTGATTGTGGGGCTTGGGATCGTTGTCATGCACTATGTCGGCATGGCCGGGATGCAGCTGTGCCGACCCATCTACAGCCTGTTCGACATCGTTTTGTCGACCGCGGCCTCGGTTGTTCTGTCGGTTCTGGCGATCTGGGTGGCCTATGACAGCCGAACCCATCGGAACATCCTGCTGGGCACGGCCTGTTTCGGCATTGCAGTATTTTCCATGCACTTCGTCGCGACTGGTCTTACGGATTTCGTGGCCACCGATACCGCCGGGGCCGCCGGGCCTGCGCTGGACAACCAGATTCTGGCGATGGGCGTCACAGTTGCAGTTTTCCTGATCTGTGGGGCCTTCCTGCTGACCGGGATCACCTTCATCGAACCCAAGCCTGAATCCGCAGCAGCCCCCACACCCGCGCCTCAACCAGAACCGACCCCAACCCTACGCGCTGGCGTGCCGTTTGAACGCGAAGGTCAAACCTTCTTTGCCGAACCCGCCCAAATTGCCGCCATCCGGGCCGAGGGGCACTACACCATCCTCTATATCGATTCCGAGAAGCTGTTCTGCCCTTGGTCCATCACCGAGGCCGAGACGCGCCTGCAACCCGATGGCTTCCTGCGCGCCCATCGAAGTTATCTGGTGAACCCCAAACATGTCTCAAGCTTTGAGAGGCATAAGGACAACGGGACATGTTATTTCGACTCTGTCGAGGCTCTCAGTAAAGTACCCGTCAGCCGATCTCGCCTGTCAGATATCCGCGACGCTTTGGGCCTTTGATCGCAACTCGTGCAGCTCATTCGCATTTCGTGAAACAAGCTGCGCGCCCCGTTCCCTACGACTGGAACCGCTGAGCGCACCCCTTTTTCCTAACTGCAGGTATCCCAAGGTATACCGCTTGGACCCAGGGAGGAAAAACATGATACCAGCCGGTTTTGAGTATCACCGGCCAGGCGACATCGCCTCGGCCATCGGCATTTTGCAAGAACACGGAGACGAAGCGCGCGTGATCGCGGGCGGGCACAGCTTGATCCCGATGATGAAGTTGCGCATGGCCGAGATGGGCCATCTTGTCGATCTTCAGGCCATCGATGAACTAAAAGGCATCGAGGTCGGGTCCGATACCGTGACCCTAGGCGCCATGGTGACGCAGCACGAGTTGATCACCCATGACGGTCTCGCTGCTGCCATTCCGCTGATCCGCGAGGCGGCGTTGCAGATCGCCGACCCTCAAGTCCGCTATATGGGCACCGTCGGTGGCAATGTCGCCAACGGCGATCCTGGCAATGACATGCCGGGTTTGATGCAGTGCCTGAACGCGACCTTTGAACTATCCGGTCCCGATGGGTCACGCAGTGTCGCCGCGCGTGAGTTTTACGAGGCCGCCTATTTCACCGCGCGCGAGGATGAGGAAATCCTGACCCGGATTTCGATCCCTGTGCCGGGGGCCGGTGTCGGTCAGGCGTATGAGAAGCAAAAGCGCAAGATCGGGGATTATGCGACGGCCGCCGCCGCTGTGATGGTCGGCAATGGCACGGCCTCGGTTGCGATGACAAATCTGGCGGACACCCCCATCTGGTCAGAAAGCGCCAGCGCTGCATTGGCCGATGGCGATGTGAACGGCTGTGTTGCCGCTATGCTGGATGCCATTGAACCCGTGGCCGACAATCGCGGACCCGTCGAATTCAAGAAACATGTGGCGGGCGTGATGCTGCGCCGCGCCATCGACCGTGCGCAAAGCCGCGCGGGTTGAGGGGAGGAAACCATGTCGAAAATGCACGTCAAACTCACCGTGAACGGCAAAGAGGTCGAAGGTCTGGCCGAGCCGCGCACGCTGTTGATTCACTTCCTTCGGGAAGATCTGAAAATCACCGGCCCTCATATCGGCTGCGAGACCAGCCATTGCGGGGCCTGCACCGTGGATATCGATGGCAAATCCGTCAAATCCTGCACCACCTTCGTGGCGCAGGTGAACGGTGCCGATATCACCACCGTCGAAGGGCTCACCAACGACGATGGCAGCCTTGGCGTATTGCAGGAGATGTTCCGCGAACATCACGGGTTGCAATGCGGCTTCTGCACGCCGGGTATGATTACTCGCGCGCACCGCTTGCTGCAGGAAAACCCGAACCCGTCTGAGGAGGATATTCGCTTTGGCATGGCCGGGAACCTGTGCCGCTGCACCGGATACCAGAACATCGTCAAGGCGATCTCGGCTTCGGCTGACATGCTGAACGCTCAAAAGGAGGCTGCGGAATGAACGACCAGACACTGACCCCCGAAGAACGCGCCGCCAATCTCAAGGGGATGGGCAGCTCGCGCAAACGCGTCGAGGACGTGCGCTTTACCCAAGGCAAGGGCAACTATGTCGATGACATAAAGCTGGACGGGATGCTGTTCGGCGACTTCGTGCGCTCCCCCTACGCACATGCCCGCGTTGTAAGTGTGAACAAAGAGGCCGCCTTGGCGATGCCCGGCGTGATCGCTGTTCTGACCGCCGAGGATCTGGCTCCGCTGGGCTTGCATTGGATGCCGACCTTGGCCGGTGATAAGCAGATGGTTCTGGCCGACGGCAAGGTGCTGTTTCAGGGCCAGGAAGTCGCGTTTGTGGTCGCCGAAGACCGCTATATCGCCGCTGATGCCGTCGAACTGATCGATGTCGAATACGAAGAACTACCTGTTCTGACCGATCCGTTTGAGGCGCTGAAATCCGATGTGGTCCTGCGCGAAGACCTTGAAGGTCAGACCGAAGGTGCGCATGGCCCTCGCAAGCATCACAACCACATCTTCACCTGGGAACAAGGCGACAAGGATGCGACCGAGGCCATTCTGGCCGAAGCTGACGTGGTCGCCGAGGAGATGGTGTACTATCACCGCACCCACCCCTGCCCGTTGGAGACTTGCGGCTCGGTTGCCAGCATGGACAAGGTGACCGGAAAATTAACGCTGTATGGCACGTTTCAGGCACCGCACGCGATCCGGACGGTTGTGTCGCTGATCTCAGGCATCGCCGAACACAATATCCGCGTCATCAGCCCCGATATCGGTGGCGGTTTCGGCAATAAGGTTGGGGCTTATGCAGGTTATGTCTGCTCGGTCGTGGCCTCGATTGTCACCGGCAAGCCGGTGAAATGGGTCGAGGACCGGATGGAGAACCTGATGTCCACCGCCTTTGCCCGCGACTACTGGATGCAGGGCAAGATCGCGGCCACCAAGGACGGCAAGATCACCGGCCTGTGGTGTCACACCACGGCGGACCATGGCGGCTTTGACGCCTGTGCGGACCCGACCAAATTCCCTGCAGGCTTCATGAACATCTGTACGGGGTCGTATGACATCCCCACCGCCTATCTGGCCGTGGATGGAGTCTATACCAACAAGGCTCCGGGCGGGGTGGCCTATCGCTGTTCCTTCCGCGTGACCGAGGCCGCCTATTTCATCGAACGCATGATCGAGGTTCTGGCCATCAAACTGAACATGGACGCGGCCGAGCTGCGCCGGATAAACTTCATCAAGGCCGATCAGTTCCCGTACCAGTCGGCTCTGGGCTGGGAATATGACTCGGGCGATTACCATACCGCTTGGGACAAGGCATTGAAGGCCGTCGATTACGAAGGTCTGCGGGCGGAACAGGCACAGCGGGTTGAGGACTTCAAGGCTGGTAAAACCCGCAAGCTGCTGGGAATTGGTCTGACGCATTTCACCGAAATCGTGGGTGCCGGGCCAGTGAAGAACTGCGATATCCTTGGGCTTGGTATGTTCGACAGTTGCGAAATCCGGATCCACCCGACCGGGTCCGCCATCGCGCGGTTGGGGACGATTTCACAGGGTCAGGGCCATGCCACGACCTTTGCCCAGATCATCGCCAGTGAGATCGGTCTACCCGCCGATGATATCACTTTGGAGGAAGGCGACACCGATACTGCGCCCTACGGTCTGGGAACCTACGGCTCTCGGTCCACGCCCGTTGCCGGTGCAGCGACTGCCATGGCCGCGCGCAAAATCCGCGCCAAGGCGCAGATGATCGCGGCTTATCTGCTTGAGGTCCACGACGACGATGTCGAATGGGACGTGGATCGGTTCTGTGTCAAAGGCGCGCCCGAGCGGTTCAAGACTATGAAAGAAATCGCCTTTGCCGCCTATAACCAAGCGATACCGGGGTTGGAACCCGGTCTGGAGGCGGTCAGTTATTATGACCCGCCGAACATGACCTACCCGTTCGGGGCCTATATCTGCGTCATGGAGATCGACGTGGATACCGGTGAGTGGGACGTGCGAAAGTTCTATGCGCTGGATGATTGCGGCACCCGGATCAACCCGATGATCATTGACGGGCAGGTCCATGGTGGTGTGACTGAGGCCTTGGCCATCGCAATGGGGCAGGAGATTGCCTATGATGAGATGGGCAATGTGAAGACCGGCACGCTGATGGACTTCTTCCTGCCGACCGCGTGGGAGACGCCGAACTATATCACCGACTACACGGTGACCCCTTCCCCGCACCATCCGATTGGCGCGAAGGGGGTTGGGGAAAGCCCGAATGTGGGTGGCGTGCCCTGTTTCTCGAATGCGGTGCATGATGCGTTCCGACCCTTCGGGTTGGTGCAGAGCCATATGCCGCATGACCACTGGCGGATCTGGAAGATCGCCAATGGGTTGGGGATGCATGGGTGATTGGGTTCGGATCGGCCTAGCTGATCCGACCAAGGCAAGGGGGCTCTGCCCCCTTGGACCCCCGGGATATTTTTGGCCAGTTGAAGAATGGATCCTGGTTTTGACTTTGAGTGATGTGCAGAACGGGTTGGCCGCGCAAGGCTATGTTGCTGATGATCGGTTGGCGATGGCGCTGCATCTGGCGCAGACTTTGGGGCGGCCCTTGCTGCTGGAAGGTCCGGCAGGCGTTGGCAAGACCGAAGTCGCGAAGGCTCTGGCTGCCCAACACGACGCGCGCTTGATCCGCTTGCAATGTTATGAGGGGCTGGATGCCAGCCACGCCATTTACGAATGGAACTACCAACGACAATTGCTGGCCATCCGCGCGAGCGAAGCGCAAGGCGGCACAAGCGAAGCGCAGTTGTTCTCGGATGATTACCTTCTGAAACGGCCCCTTTTGGAGGCGATCAGTGAAGACGACCCTCCGGTTCTCTTGATAGATGAGATTGACCGTGCAGATGAGGAGTTCGAGGCCTATCTGCTTGAGATTTTGTCAGATTTTCAGATCACGATTCCGGAGCTTGGGACAGTCAAGGCACGCTCCCGCCCGATTGTGATCCTGACGGCCAATGGCACACGGGACCTGTCCGACGCGTTGCGGCGGCGGTGTTTGTATAGCTATCTCGGCTATCCTTCGCGCGAGACGGAAATGGCTATCTTGAAGGCGCGTATGCCCTCTGTTGAAGGGTTGCTGGCACGTCAGATCGTCGGGGTTGTTCAGGCCCTGCGCAAGGAAGACCTCGAGAAAACGCCGGGCATTGCCGAGATGCTGGACTGGGCCGCCGCCCTGTCTGGGCTTGGTGTGAACGACATGGCCCAGTCTCGGGGCGAGGTGCATGCTACGCTGGTCTGCCTGCTGAAAACAGCCGCCGACTATGATGCCGCTCCGCCTGAGGTTCTGGATCGTTTGATCGGGAAGGTCGCGTGATGCAGGTCACCCGGTTCCCCTCACGCGCGGCAGGCTTGGCGGACCGCATGAGCGGCTTCATGGCCCATCTGCGGATGAACGGATTGCGCGTGGGTCCCGCCGAAACCGGTGACGCGCTGGCCGCCTTGGCGGCGGTCGAGGCAACCGACGCGACAAAGGCCAGGCAGGCCTTGTGCGTGTTGCTGACAGGCAGCGCCGAGGATTGGCGACGCTTTGATGAGCTGTTCGACGCCTACTGGTTCAATGTCGGCAAGCAGCGCAGTGGGACAGCGCAGACCGCTCACGTACGGGTACAGTCGGCGAAACCGAAGATCTGGCAGCAGCAAGCACAAGACGAACAGGATCCGCAAACGGATACAGATCAGGCAGCCGCCACTCCTGATCCGGGCGACGGCGAGGCCGAAGGGATGGATGGGAAGCTGATTGCGACCCGAACGGCCAACCTGTCGCGCCGGGATTTGCGCGAATTGATGGATGACGAGTCGCTGAGACAGGCTGAACGGGCCGCAACACAGCTGGCCCGGGCAATCCGCGACCGCCGATCTCGCCGACGTAAACAAGCATCACGTGGCCGGACGCTGGACATGCGGCGGATACAACGGGCCAGTCTGGCGCGGGGTGGAGAGCCGATGGACCTCTATCGCCGTGCGCGACCGCCGCGACCGATGCGGATCGTTGCGCTATGCGATGTCAGTGGGTCGATGACCGTTTATTCCCGAGTCTTCCTGGCGTTTCTCAAGGGCCTGATCGGCAGCGGAACCGAAGCCGACGCTTATCTGTTCCACACCCGTCTGATGCGCGTGACGGACGCACTGCGCGATCACGACTCAATCCGCGCTGCGGGACGGCTTTCACTGATGGCCGAGGGTTTTGGCGGCGGGACCGACATCTCTGGCAGTCTCGAAAGCTTTCTGGACGGCTACGGCGCGCGGGCGCTGAACGGACGGACGATCGTGCTGATCTTGTCGGATGGGTATTGCAGCACGACTCCGCAGGCCTTGGGGCAGGTTCTGGAACGGATTCAACGCAAAGCGCGCCGGGTCGTCTGGCTGAACCCGCTGAAAGGCTGGCAGAATTACCAACCGGTTGCCGCTGCCATACAGGCCGCAGAACCCCATCTGGATGCCCATCTGCCCGCCAATACGCTTGAGGCGCTGGCGGCGCTGGAACCCGAATTCAGAAAACTGTGAAAGGATATACCGATGGCAGGTTTCGACATTTTCGACACGATTGAAGAGCTGCGCCGCACCGGCAACGCCTTTTGCGTGGCGACAGTTCTGCGCACCGCCGATGCGACCTCGGCAAAGGCCGGAGGCAAGGCGGCCATTACCCGCGACGGTACGGTTCTAGGCCATCTGGGGGGTGCCTGCATACAACGCGCGGTTCGCGCCGCGGCACAAGAGGCGTTGATGTCGGGTGAGCCGAAAATGATCCGCGTCAAACCCTCGGACAAGGTTGTGTCTATGGCCGACCCGGACGGTGTTCAGACCTACAAAAGCGGGTGCCCATCCGGAGGGACAGTGGACATGCTGATCGAACCCTATCAACACGCTCCGCGCTTGATCATATTCGGAGACTCTCCGATTGCGCAGGCGTTGGCGTCCCATGCGGCACTGGCTGGGTTGCGCGTGTGTTTGCCTGAGGGTGCTGAAAACACGGTGAAATACACCCCCTTTGATCCCAACGACCTGAACGCATTGGGCGTTGAAGCGCGTGATTTTGTTGTGGTGGCGTCGCAAGGCAAAGGCGACGGAGCGGCATTGAAAGCTGCACTGCAGTCACCCGCGCGCCGCGTGTCCATGGTTGCAAGCCGCCGCAAGGCCGAAGTGCTGTGTGCCAAACTGGAAACACAAGGGCTGAGCACAGAGCAGACCAAGCGCCTGAAATCGCCCGCCGGGTTGGATATCCACGCGATCGACCCGCATGAAATCGCGCTTTCGATTTTGGCTGAAATCATCATGTGGCGCAATTCTGACAAATCCCAGGAGACGTCCCATGATGAGAAAATGGCTTAGCTGGCTGCACGCTTTCAAGGCGGCGCAGCCCGAGTTGACCGCGGAGGAGGCGACCGAAAAAGCCCTCCGTGTCTTTCCGAAATGTTGTTGAAAAAGGACCCCCCAGATGGAACTCACTGACGAAATCCGCATCGCTGCCCCCAAGGATGCCGTTTACCGTGCGCTCAACGATCCCGATGTGCTGCGCGAATGCATTCCGGGTTGCGAAGAGTTGATCCAGCATTCGCCTGAACACCTCGAGGCCAAAGTCGTCCTGAAAATCGGCCCGGTCAAAGCCCGCTTCAACGGCGAGGTGACGCTGGACAACTCTCAGGCGCCAGATGCGTTTTCGCTGTCCGGCGAAGGCAAAGGCGGCGCTGCGGGTTTTGCCAAGGGCGGTGCGGATGTATCGTTGACTACCGAAGGGGATGAAACGGTTCTGTCCTACACCGCCAAGGTTACGATCGGCGGCAAGATCGCACAATTGGGCAGCCGCCTGATTGCAGGGACGGCCAAAAAGCTATCTGGCAAGTTTTTCGACAAGTTCGGAGAAGTCGTTGCAGAACAATTCGTTCAATAAGCGCCGCGCCTAACGCGCATCCAGCGGATGTGGCAGTGTCTGCCACATCGCCTTTTTTTCGTCAGCCCTGAGCCTCATCCTGCATGTAGGCGATGACATTGGTGATATCGGCCTCTTTCTTCAGGCCGGGGAACTGCATTTTATTGCCGGGCAGAAACCCTTTGGGGTCGGTCAGAAACGCCGCCAGATTTTCCGGCGTCCAGACAAGATCGGCATTGGCAAGCGGGCCGGAATATTTGAACCCATCCACCTGCCCCGCAGATGCACCCACCACATTAAACAGCGAGGGCCCTACACCATTGCGGCCTTCTTTCAGCTGATGGCAGGCTTTGCACTTGCGAAAGACCTTCTTGCCCGCTTTGAGATCCCCGTCCACTGCGGCGATTGCAACCGGAGAGACGGGCGCGGCTTCGGCCTTGTTATCGTCCATGGTAAATACAAGCCGCGCGGTGATCGGTACGGTCCGCGTGATGCCGGGTAGGTCGGCCAGTTCCATCAACTTGTCGACGCCTGCATCCACGCCTGCATCCTCGGTGCTGAGAAAGACCATATCATTGGTGGAAACCATCACCGACGTCTCGGTCAGTCGCACCACGAACATCTCGGCGTCGAACTCGATCTCGGTCCCGACCAGAGACAACGCGGCCTCGACATCGATGATCGACGATGCGCCCACGGCAAGGCCCGAGACCTCATCCATGTCGAATTCAGCGGTCAAAGCAGCGGTGCCTGCCTTGCGGAACACGTATTCGATCATCCGTTCGTTGCGAATGTCGATATTGGTTTCTACCGAGGACAGATCAATCTCGATCTCGGCCTTGCCATCAGGGCTGACATGACCGCTCAGCGAGGTGAAGGAATTGACCTCGCCCACGGTGTCTTTTTTGATCGTGCCATAGGCCAGATGAGAGGCATCCGAGGACAAAGTCCAACTTTCCGAAAGAGCCGGGGTTGCAACAATTGCAGACGCAATCGTGACTGCTTTCAACAGAAGTTTCATTTCTTTTCTCCTCAGGTTATGTAATTTCTGACCCCGCGGGCCCGGTCCGTGAAAGACAAACACACACAGGTCGCTATTTATTCGATGAGTGGTGAAATCAGCTCGGAACAGGCCGTGCGCGGCGCGATCCAGACGCATTCGAAACGCGTGTGGCGTTTCGGGCTTGCCCTGTCGGGCGCCTCGGATGTGGCCGACGACCTTTTGCAATCCACATGCCTGCGCGCGCTGGAGCGTCACCATCAGGTGACATCCCATGACAGGCTGGACAGCTGGCTGATGACGATCTGCCGCTCGATCTGGCTGAATGAGGTGCGCGCGCGCTCGGTTCGTAAGGCACAGGCCTTGTCTGTGACCCCAGAAACCGAATTAATTGCAACAGGACCGGATTCAGAAACGAATATTTTCGCGGCTGAAGTGTTTACTCAAGTGATGCACCTGCCAGAGGCACAGCGCGAGACCGTGATGCTTGTCTTCGTGGAAGGGTATAGCTATCGCGAGGCAGCAGCCTTGCTTGAGGTGCCGATTGGAACAATCATGAGCCGACTATCTACGGCTCGGCAGAAACTGAAAACCGTGATGCAGCACGAGGCTGCGGACGCCGTTCGACGGGGTGGCAAATGACGTTTTCCGATGAAACGCTGCTGGCGTATCTGAATGGAAATCTGGGCGAGACCGAGGCGCAAGAGATCGAGAGCGCGGTCGAAGCCGATCCAGAACTGGAACAGCGCCTGATGGCGCTTGATCCGTTTGCACCCGTTGTGCATTCGGTCTTCAAGGATGTTCCGCAGGATGCGCCTCAGATCACCTTGCCGGACCGCGCGACGTCTCAACCCGCGTCTCAACCTTTTCGATTGCTGGCCGTTGCGGCCTCGGTCGCGATTGTGGCGGTCTCGGCGACGTTGTGGGCGACACGACCCGCGCCGCTAGGTTGGGCGCAACAGGCGGCAATCTACCAATCGCTCTATGTGCCTGAAACAATAGCCACTCTGGACACCGCACCCGAGGCGCTTGAGGCCCAGTTTGCTCAGGCCGAGGCCACGCTGGGTCGATCACTGAATCGCGAAGCCCTGAGCGCCTTGCCGGGGGCCAAGCTGAAGCGGGCTCAGGTTCTGTCTTTCAAGGGCAAGCCACTGGTTCAGGTCGTCTTTGCAGATGATCAGGGGCGGCCTTTCGCCTTTTGCGTGATCCGTCAAGGGCCTGGGGCACCGGACAAGGATGTGAACCTTGCCGTTCTCAGCGGGCTGGCAACGGCCACTTGGGCGGAAGACGGCTATGGCTACATGATCATCGGTGCCGATGGGCAGAGCGATCTGAGCGATCGCCTGACAGCATTTTCCGAGGCAATTTCCAGCTAAAATGCGCCTGGGCCTAGGCCAGTCGCGGAGGCCAAAGAATACACCACATCGGACTTTCGAAACGAATAGCGAAATGACCAAGTTGTGAACGCCTAATGCAGGCGGTTCGATGGCGTGGGCGCGTCCTCGAGAACCAGCTTTCCGTTCTTCAGATGCCGCTCGACGAACTTCTTCTGCAAACGACCGGCTGGCACGGGATATGCCGTTTCCGGGGCGTAGCCCTGACGTTTCACTTCCGGGAAGAGGGTAAAGATTTCTTCTCGGGCCTCTTCCGATATTGTCTTGATTGCTTCGGGGCCTGTAAACAAACTCTCCGAAGGAGCACCATCGGCGAAAATGACCTCGTGTTGATCGAAGAGAAGGTGGAAATAGACGACCTCGGTTATGTCTTCATCCACGTAGATCCCAGGTAACGCGGCCAGCTTTATTGCCGACACAAGGACATCGGGACTGCGGAACATACGCTCGGACACTTTGGAAAACACCAACATGCGGTGTTGTCTGGACACCAGCAGGTCTTTTGCCGGAAGCCCCTGCCCAAGCGCGCCGGCAGAGATACGGACAGGTCGTAGTTTTTCCGCAGCTACACCTTGGGCCGCAAAGTCCACCGTTTTGGAACCAACCCACCGCAACCGCTGCGGGCCATTTCCCTTGGTCAGAACGGTGTCTCCCACGGACAGATTTTCAACAGAAGTTGGGCCGTTCGGCGTTTCGATCATAGTTCCCGCGCACAAACACAGAATATCGCCGGAGATATCACCAAAGCCGATTGCACCGGTATTGGCACCCGAAGACAGACCCCCTTCGAAAATGACCTCAATACGCGACACCGGGCCTGCGATGGAAACGGTCAGCGAATCTGGCGCACCTGGCCCTTCGACACCCGGAGACACATTCCCGTTGGCTTCGACCGTATTGCCGGTCTGGACGTGAAATGGGCTGAGGTTGGAGAAAACAACTGGGACCGGATTGTCGTTAACATCAAACGCCAGAACCGTCACTCTATCGTCGAATGAGAATTCGTTGCTGTCCAGATCCAGAATTTCGAAGGTCACGTTTTTAACAGCGGTTGAAAACGTCACCTCTGATGTCGCTGGGCCCGGGATGCCCGAAACAAACAGGTTTCCACCAAGAAAACCATTGAAGAATACCCCTGGATCAGAGGCCACGGTTAGCGTCGACGAGTTCGAACCGTCTGTCAGCACGGTCGAACTGTTCGCACTGCCCAGAGTTGACCAATCAAATAGGAATGGCACTACTGCTTCTCCCAAACCGCTTAAACTGCATAGAATATCGATATTCTATCTCGTGCCTATTAATGCATCCTTAAATTGACAACCCTAGTATCTTTTTCCTGTAGTGTGACCAAATACAGCGTACCCCAATCAATCAGGACCGAATATGGCCGTCGTTACCATGCCTGCGCAGACAGCCCAACGGCTGAAGGACGAAATTCTCAAGCTATCGCAATCTGTTGAGGTCAAAATGTTTCTGGCCAAAGACGTCGTTCAACTGATCGGTTTCACCGAAGAAGAGATCGCAGGTTTTGGCGGAGAAACCGGCGATGCGGTCATTTTGGCAGTGCGGGACCTTGAGGCTCTAAAGCAAGCTATTCCACAATCAGCCGGGGATCGCCTGAACTATATCCCGATCGTGAACGAAAAAGCCAAGGCCAAGCTGGATCCGTTTTATCAGGCCTAGACCGCACTCTGCGTGTTTGCGGCAAAGGGTGAGGCATACGCCCCACCCCCTTAGTATCACGCGTCGATGATGTTGTGGCCGGGACCGTAGGGGAAGCCGGTGATGTTCTCGGCCCCGTCTTCTTCGACCACCAGGATATCATGCTCACGGTAGCCTCCGGCTCCGGGTTGGCCTTCGGGGATCCACAGCATCGGTTCGATGGACACGACCATGCCGGGTTCCAGAACCGTGTCGATATCCTCACGCAGTTCCAGACCCGCCTCGCGACCATAGTAGTGGCTGAGCACACCGAAGGAGTGGCCATAACCGAAGGAGCGGTATTGCAGCAGGCCCTCATCTTCAAAGAAACGGTTGATCTCAGCGGTGATGCCGGAACAGGTCGCACCGGGTTTGATCAGGCTCAGGCCAAGCTCATGCGCGGCGACGTTAGCCTTCCAGATGCACAAGCTCTCAGCGTCGGGTTCGCCCAGAAACAGGGTGCGCTCCAGTGCCGTGTAATACCCCGAAATCATCGGGAAGGTGTTCAGCGACAGGATATCGCCCTTTTGCAGCGCCCGTTTAGTGACCGGGTTATGCGCGCCATCGGTGTTGAGGCCGGACTGGAACCAGACCCAAGTGTCACGGTATTCTGCGTCGGGATAAGCGCGGGCGATCTCCGCCTCCATCGCGTCGCGACCGGCCATGGCGATCTCGATTTCGGTTGCGCCTTCGCGGATGGCGGCGTGAATGGCGGCTCCGCCCACGTCAGCGGTGCGAGCACCACCTTTGATCAGTTCGATCTCTTCGGCGGATTTCACCATACGGGCCGCCATGGTGTCGTGCGCGATGTCGACCAGTTCAGGCTGGCCCAGCATCGCCAAAGCCGTATCGCGCGCGGCGAGGGTCATGTGATCGCTCTCGATCCCGATCCGTTTCGCGCCACCGATCAGGCTGGCCACCGCGCGCCAGTAATTGTCGCGCTTCCAATCGGTATAGATAACATTGTCTTCGACCGAGCGGCGCCACGGCTGGCCCGCGTCGATATTGGCCGAAACCGTGGTGCAGGCGTCCTGCGTAACTACGCAGCCATAGGCCCGGCCAAAGGCGCAGTACAGAAAGCCCGAGTAATAGGCGATGTTCTGCATCGACGTCAGAAGAACTACGGGAATATCCCGCGCTGCCATAATGGCGCGCAGTTTGCCCAGACGGCGATCGTATTCGCCTTTGCTGAACGGCAGCGGGGCCTTGTCGCCATTGTGGCAGGTAAAGAATTCGGGGCGATTTGTCATGTTCAGGTCTCTCATCTTTGCCGGGCGGCAAACCCGGCCACTTGTCCCGGCGTTCAGGACAGGCGGTCTCGGGGTCCGAGAGCCGATCATCCCAGTGCGCCCGCGACGCCATCGCGGCTGGGATGAACAGGTGAATCGTTAGATCAGGTGCGCGCTTGCGTCAAGCGGGGGAAAGCCCCCGCAGACGCTCGGACCGGCGGCGTAGCAATTCGACCGTTGTCAACAGCGCGATCGAGATCACCACAAGGATTGTCGCCACCGCCAGAATGGTCGGGCTGATCTGTTCGCGCAGGCCGGTGAACATCTGCCATGGCAGTGTCTTCTGGCTGGCCGAACCGACAAACAGCACCACGACCACCTCGTCGAACGAAGTGATGAAGGCAAACAAACCACCCGAGATCACGCCCGGCAGGATCAGCGGCATCTGGATCTTGAAGAAGGTCCGCACCGGCCCTGCGCCCATATTCGCCGCCGCCCGCGTCAGCGAGCGGTCAAAGCCGACCAGCGTGGCGGTCACGGTGATGATGACGAACGGGATGCCCAGAACGGCGTGGGCGAGGATGACCTTCACATAGCCAACGAAGTTCTTGTTCATACCCAGCGTGCCTTCCATGAAGCGACCGATATCGCTGTAGAAGAAGAACATGCCGGTGGCCGAGATGATCAGCGGTACGATCATCGGCGAGATCAAGATACCCATGATGGCACGACGGCCGGGAACATGGCTCTGGCTCAGGCCGATGGCCGCGAGCGTGCCCAGCGAGACCGAGATCACCGTCGCAATCGGCGCAATGATCAGTGAGTTTTTGAAGCTGCGCTGCCATTCATTGTTAGTGAAGAAGTCGCGGTAGTGCTTCAGCGAATACCCCTCGGGGTCCAGTCGCAACATCTCGGGCGTGAAGGTAAAGAAGTCCTGCGCGTTGAACGATAGTGGCAGAACCACAAGGATCGGCGTAATCAGGAAGACGAAGATTGCACCGCAGATCACACGGAACAGGTAGTGATAGAACACTTGTTTCGCAGTCAGATAGGGCAGCAGTTTGCGGCGATAGCGACCCTCATACAGCCAGTAGATGAACCATGCGAAGAACCAGCCGCCCAAGAGGCCCAGAACGCCGCCCATAGGACCCGAAATCAGAAATCCGGCGATGCCTAAGCCCAAAATGGTGATCCAGCGGGCCAGATTCTCATTCTTCAGAACAGCGATGTAGATCCAGGCAAGTGCCGCGATCAGGGCGGCTCCGCCAATGATGCCCAGAAAGATCGAACCGTTCCCTGCGCCAACGAAGACACCGGCGAAGGCCCCTGCCAGCGCAACGCTTGGCAGAACCATGGACATCGGTTTGCGGGAAATCGGAGTAAGTGCGGCCATGTCGATTATCCCAGCTTCACGTTATCAATGCCGACGATCTTGTCGTAACACCAGTAGAGCAACAGCACGACAGCTAGCAGGATCGTACCCAGCGCCGCGGCCAGCCCCCAGTTCAGCGAGGACGAGATGTGGTAGGCAATCCGGTTCGAGATGAAGACGCCCTTGGTGCCGCCCACGATCTCGGGCGTGATGTAGTAGCCGATGGCTAGAATGAACACGAGAATCGATCCAGCGCCGATGCCCGGAATGGATTGCGGGAAATAGATGCGCCAGAAGGTTGTCCAATTCGTCGCGCCCATAGATTTCGCGGCGCGGGTGTAGGACTCCGGGATCGTCTGCATCACCGAATACATCGGCAGGATCATGAACGGCAGCAGAATATGCGTCATCGCGATGATCGTACCGATCTGGTTGTTGATGATGACAAGTCGGGCGTCATCGGCCACCAACCCAAGCCAAACCAGCGTTTCGTTGATCACACCCTGTTGTTGCAGCATGACCTTCCACGCCGACGTTCGCACCAATAGCGAGGTCCAGAAGGGTAACAAAACGAGTATCATCAGTAAGTTTGACACCCGCATTGGAAGCGTCGCCAAAAGGTAACTGACAGGATAGGCCAGCAAGATACAGGACGCGGTTATCACCAGTGACATGAACAAGGTACGCCCGAAGAGCTTGATCAGGATCTGCTTGTCCTCGGGTTGCGCCTGCGCGCCTTCGGGCGTGCGGCGCATATCGACCGCATTCAGGAAGTATCCGTTCGTCACAGCGGGCGAATGTGTCTTGATCACCGCCCAAGTCTGCGGTTCGCCCCAGCCCTCATGGATTTCGATCACCTGATCCTTGAACGGACCATCGGTTTCGGGGTCCAGCTTGCCCATTTTCCGACCCGAGCGACGGAACATCGAAGACATGCCTGTCTCTTCGTAGTTCAGGCGCGAGCCCAGCCGGGTATGTGTCTTGTTGTCGACGGCCACGACCATGTCGCGGACAAAGGCGTCATAGACGGCCTCGTCAGGCAGTTCGCCACTGTTTTCGTCCCAGCTTTGCAGGGCTTCGACCGTCAGGGGCAGGGTTTGCTGCACAATGCTGTTTTCCACCGACCGGAAAAGCATCGATGCAATCGGCACGATGAACGAGAACAACACGAATAATAGCAGAGGGGCCACCAGCATCAGCGCCCGCAGCTTTTGTCGCCTCAACGAACGTGCCAGCGATTGCTTGAGCGGCGTTCCATCCGCTGCCAGCATAGGTCCGGCGTTTTGGCTTGCGTCAGTCATCAGTGCCCCTTGGGTTTTCTTTGGTCCGGGGGCGGCGCACCGCCCCCGACTTTGTCATGCAATCAGACGCTTATTGCGCCAACCACGCCTGGAACTTGGCGTCGATGTCGTCGCGGTAGTCAGCCCAGAACTCGTAGTTATACAGGAACGTGTTCTTGGCGTTGTTCGGATCGGTCGGCATGTGCGGCGCCATGTCGATACCCAGATCGGCATGCTGACCCACCAGCGGAGCCGACGAGGCACGGGCCGGGCCGTACGAGATGTACTTGGCCTGATCCGCAAGACGCTGAGTGTCGGTCGCGAACATGATGTAGTCCAGTGCGCGCGCCTGACGCTCTTCGCTCAGACCGGCCGGGATGATCCAACCGTCCAGATCGAACACCTGCGCATCCCACAGCATAGCAACGGGCTGGTTCTGCTCTTCGATCACGCTGAACAGACGACCGTTATAGGTCGAGCCCATGATGACCTCACCATCAGCCAGCAGCTGGGGGGTGTCAGCACCTGCCGACCACCAGACAACACTGTCCTTGATGGTGTCGAGCTTGGCCAGAGCCTGGTCCTGACCCTCTGCAGTCGCCAGCACGTCATACACGTCGTCCTTGGCAACGCCGTCACAGATCAGAGCCCATTCCATGTTGTTGATCGGACGCTTTTCCAGCGAGCGCTTGCCCGGATAGTTTTCCAGATCAAACACGGCGCAGACGTCTGTCGGCGGCGTGTCACCGACCAAGTCGGTGCGATAGCCGAACGTGGTCGAGTAAACGATCTGCGGGATAAAGCAGTCGCTGACCAGCAGATCACCGAAGTCTTCGGATGCGGGCGTGCCATCAGGTGCCGGGGCCAGCATGGTGTCGGGATCGATTTCCATCGCCAGACCTTCGTCGCACAGACGGATCGCGTCCGCCGCAACAACGTCAACCACGTCCCAGGTGATGTTCCCGGCTTCGTTCATCGCGCGCAGCTTGGCAACCGCTTCGGCCGAGCTGTCGTCGTTCAGAATGGTGACGCCAGTCTTTTCCGAATAGGGCTCGTGATAGGCCTTAAGCTGCGATTTGGAATAGGCCCCGCCCCATGAGACGATGGTCATTTCTTCGGCGGAAACGCCACCGGCCGCTGTTGCCAGAGCCGCTGCAGTCAGCAGTGTCTTTGTTGGTTTCATGTAAAACTCCCAGTATTTCCCGTTTGTTGTATGGTCAGCCGACGCACGGGTTTTCGCCAGCCGGTCCCTCAGTGTAACCGCGCTTGTGCCGCGCGGCTTGGTCTATGCGTCAAGCGCACGACAATCCTTTGCCAGCCAACCAATATCGATCTCTTGACCGGGTTGTAGGCGAATGGCATCGGGGGCGTTCCGTGTTTTGACGATGAACTCGTCATTGCCAGCCACAGACATGCGGAAGCGGAACACGTCGCCCATATAGATGAATTCCTTGACCGTCGCCTTCAGCGTATGCGCGTCGGCATGCAGACGATCCTTGTTGAATTCGACACGTTCCGGACGGATCGAAACCTTGGTCCGTTCGCCCGGGTTGTGCACATTGATCGGCACCGCATCAATTTCTGATCCGTCATCCAGCTGCACCACACAGCCGTCGCCGTCGATGGATTTGACCACACCTTCCAGAGTGTTGTTCTCCCCGATGAACTGCGCGACGAAGCTGTTATCGGGCTCTTCATAGAGTTGATCCGGCGGGGCCAGCTGCTGAATGCGGCCATCGTCGAACACGGCGACACGGTCTGACATCGTCAGCGCCTCGGTCTGGTCGTGGGTCACATACACGGTGGTAATGCCCAGCTCATGCGCCAGTCGGGTGATTTCGAACTGCATATGCTCACGCAGCTGCTTGTCGAGCGCGCCCAGCGGCTCGTCCATCAGCACTAGTTCCGGCTCGAACACTAGCGCACGGGCCAAGGCGATCCGCTGTTGCTGACCACCTGAAAGCTGCGCCGGACGACGCCCGCCAAAGGCACCCATCTGCACCATGTCCAAAGCGCGCTTGACCTTTTCGTCCCGCTCGGACTTGCCCAGCTTGCGTACTTCCAGAGGAAAAGACAGGTTTTCGGCCACCGTCATGTGCGGGAACAGAGCGTAATTCTGAAACACCATGCCAATCCCGCGTTTGTGCGGCGGGATATTGTTGATGGGCTTTCCATCCAGCAGGATTTCACCATGGGTAGCGGTTTCAAACCCGGCGAGCATCATAAGGCAAGTTGTCTTGCCTGAGCCTGACGGCCCGAGCATTGTCAGAAACTCGCCCTTCGGCATTGCAAGGTTGAGATCTTTAACGACGAGATTCTCGCCATCATAAGACTTCTGAACGCGTTGAAATTCGACAAACGCGGCGTCGTTCGTTGTACCGGTCACAAGACCCCCTGTTTCGTCAAATGATTACCCGAGGCTTTCGGATTTCATTGATCTGTGATGCACAGTTAAGACCAAGCGATACGCACTTGGCAACAAGTTATGGTGCTTTTGCCAAAATTGAGTACACACTTACCTGTCAATGCACAGCGTTTAAGCGCCTCATATGCCACGCAAGACATTGATTACTCGACAAAACAGGTTTTCCGATCCGCTCCTGGATTTTCGGTATCGCGTCGAGAGTTCGCAGGTTGGTACAACTCAGGAACACCGCTTCGACCGCTGAATCTGCTCCCAGTTCGGAGGCAGCTTCGACCACGGATTCCGTCGAGATACGCGCCACCTTGGCCTCCTCAGCCTCCCCGAAACTTGCGAACACATCCATGCTTATACCGCTAGCCTGAAACGCGGTACGCAGAGGTATGTTGACCTCCTCGATGTAAGGCGACAGCAGAGCAAATTTCGAAACACCGAGGTCGGCAGCGCAGGCAATCGCCGCGCGCAGAGGATTCGTGACTTCACGGGTATTGCATGTCTGTTTGACCAGTTCCGCGACGCGCTCTGACCCGATCACAGAACTGGCCGAGGTACAGCCATAACCCACAACATTGTAGGGTCGCGCATTTGGAAGCAAACGCGCTGCTGCGGGCAGCGCCTTCTCCATCTCGGCAAGGCTTTCGGTCGTCACCTCGATCCCGCTGGGAATACGCGTGACGTGAAGAGGATATTTGCGGTCCGCGAAATATGCGCCGAATTCAGGCTCTAGCGTCTCATCGACCTGCAAAACGATCAGCCCAAGCGGCGAGGCGTTTGGATCGTCTTCGTCCAGAGTGTAAGGGACATGGGTCATAGCTGCATCATCTCCGGCCCGATCCTCGGGCTGATAAACCGTGGGGTGCTGTCAGTGATGACTATGTTTTCCTCATGCACCAGAATTTTGTCCCCAACGGCGATGCCCGGTTCCAGTGTCAAAACCATGCCCGGCTCCAGAACGGTGTTGTCCGACGGGATCAGGGACGGCCATTCGGTGAGGGACATTCCCAAACCATGGCCCAGGCGACCCGCATCCGTACCCTCTGCATCCGCCGTGAGAACCGCGTTCATGGCATGAAACAAATCCGCTGCGGTTGCGCCCGGACGAGCGATTTCGAACGCAGCATCCGATGCCTCGATTAACCTAGCATGGGCGTTTGCCACATCAGGCCGAGGCGGGCCGATTGACCAGTTTCGGTCGAAGTCACAGAAATACCCGTCCCAGACCAAACCAGTGTCCAACATCAACACATCGCCCAGCGCCAGCGGTACGCCAAAGGCTGGTGAAATCACATCGGCATAGCCGCCCTGCTCCGCACCGCCTGCAAGATAGGGCACCCAATCGGCGCCCTCTTCCAAGCACAGCATCTGAAAGCGGCGGAACACCTCATCCAACGGCACTCCCTCTCCGGCGATCTCGGGGACGCGGGCGAAGGCCCGACCGGCAATGCTACAGGCGGTTTCGATTTTGGCGATCTCGGCCTGGGATTTGACCATACGCAACTGGCGCAGAATGCCCCTGTCGCCTGTCAGCGCCCGTGTTCCAAGCTGGCCGCGCAGACGTTCAAGGTCTGCCAAAGGCATGCGGAGGTGCGTCTCATGCCCATCCGGTATCCCAATTCGCCCCTCTTCGGGTGTCACTTCCGCCAGCGTGTCGCATAGCAGGGAGACACCGTCATCTTTCAGATCAGGCGCACTCCACGTGCGGATATCATCGATCCATGTCTGCGCCATAAGGGCTGCCCCGATCGACGGGATCACTGCGATCGGCTTGCCCTCGGCTGGCACAATGAGGAACCACGGGCGGGTCGGGCTTTCCCAAAACCGGGTCAGAAACCCGGTGAAATAGCGTAGATCCGTCTCGGTTGTCAGCAAAAGCGCCGACAGGCCCGCCGCATCCATCAACTTTTGCGCGCGTCTGGTGCGCGCTTCAAACTCGGATCGTGCGAACCCCCTCATTCCGCAGTCTCGGAGAGGATGCACAGCACGCGTGAGGCCTCGGTCACTCCCAGCTCAGCCCGTGCCCGGTCATTCAAAACGGCTGCAAGCCCAGCGCCGCCCGAGGCCGTTGTCTCCAACCCCGCTGCGGCCATGGCTGGCAGTTTCTCGGACACGTCCTCATCCGAGAGCGTCAGAAACAGGTCAGCGTCGCGGGCCAATCCATTCAATGCGATCAGCGACGGCTCTTTGCAGTCCAGACGCCCCATAATGCTGTCCGGCCCATCGGCGAACACGCATGACCCGTCCTCAATACTGGCCTGTAGGGCAGGAGCGGCTTCAGGTTCGACCACGATTATTTTCGGCGCGTCGCCCCAGGCTTTGCGCGCATAGGCCGCTACAGCACCGGCAAGACCGCCAACACCTGCCTGCAACATGATGTGAGTCGGGGGCTCAGGGCATTGATCAACCGCCTCAGACGCCATTTGCAGGTACCCCTCCATCAGGGTCCAGGGCAGCTCACAATACCCGTCCCATGAGCTGTCCGAGAGCAGGATCCACCCGTTCTCTTCAGCCGCCGCGCTTGCCGCTTGCATGCTGGCCGCATAGTCAGAGCCACTGCGCACAACCTCGGCACCTTGGCCCTTCAATCGTGCGGCAAAACCCTCGGGCACCGTCTCGGCGATATAGACAACGGCCTTTGCGCCAAACATCCGCGCGCCCGCCGCAACGCTCATCCCGTGATTCCCGGCGCTTGCTGTCACGTAGGTTGACCCTGCCAACGTGTCTGCCCCCGGCGCGTCCGAGGCTTCGGCAGCATGGCGCGCAATCACATAGGCCGCGCCGAGGGCCTTGAACGAGCCCAGATTCATGCGCGCGCGTTCATCCTTGACCCAAAGCTGCGCAACCGGGGCGAGGCCTGCGGCATTCACCAACGGTGTTTCTTTCGCCGCTGGGCACATGGACAACAAGGCCGCAACGCGGGCCGCATCTGTCGACGGATAAGGAGCCGAGGGCGCAAGCTTGGGATCTGCCCGGTGTGTATTCGCAACGATCTTCATGTATCTCCCCGCCTTTTTGCCTGACGTGATCTGATCGCTCCTGATCTGTCAACTCTCCTGATCGTTAACCGACCTGCTCCAACAGCCAGTCATGAAACAACCCAGCCGCCGGGTTCGAGCTATTCGCGGATAGAAAATACCCCTCATTGCTGTCGATCGACCCGCTATGGGCACGCTCTACCATGCCCGTATCAAGCGCATGTTTCGCAATAAGCTCACTCACCAAAGCCACGCCACCCCCGTGTGTCGCCAATTGAAGCGCCATGCCAAAAGTATCCACAAAAACGGTGGGTTGTCTTTGCAACCCCTGACTCTCCAACCACCGGCCCCAGCCGCCAGATGTCCCTACAGCTTCGATCAGAGGCAGGTTCGATATGTCACCGGACAAGGCCGGAGATTTAAATGGCACAAGCCGGTCCGGCATCAGGCGAACAGCCCCCTGCCCCACCTGTTTCTTCGATCCAAACCGCACCTGCACATCCGCTTGGGAGGCATTGAAATCATCCGGCCAAATCGCGCTGAGCAGCCGCACTCGGATGTCCGGGTGCTGACGCGCAAACGCGGGCAGATGTGGGGCGATGACCCATTGCGCGATGCTGACCGAGGTCGCGACTGTCAGAACGTCGCCGGATGCGTTGGTGTCGACCTGCCCGGCAGCAACAGCCAGCGCCTCAAGCGCCTTGCCAACCTCAGGCAACAGCTTTCTCCCCGCATCCGTCAGCGCCAGACTGCGCGGATGGCGCACAAAGAGGGATGCGCCCAACCGCAATTCAAGCGATTTCACCTGCTGGCTGACGGCCGATTGGGTCAGCCCGATTTCCTCGGCCGCGGCGGTAAAGCTGAGCGTGCGGGCGGCGGCCTCGAAGGATCGGAACCAGGTCAGGGGGGGAAGTGATTTTGCCATAGGCCAAGCCAGTCATTAGTCTTGTTAATATCAAAGCACATAATTCTATCATTTGTCAAAAACCAGCCCCGTTTCTAACGTCGGCCCGCGCGACAGGAGAAGTTTTATGCAGCCGGAAATACGCAAAATCGTAACCTATGACGAAGAGGTTCTGGTCGAGGGGTTTCGCCCCGCGAAGACCCCATGGCGCATGTTCGCAGTGGCCGCTGTCGTCACTAACCCATGGGCTGGCCGATATGTCGAAGACCTGAAGCCCGAGATTCAGGCCTATGGTCCCGTTCTGGGTGAGATGATGACCAAGCGCATGATCGCGCTGGCTGGCAGTGGCGATGCGATCGAGGCCTATGGCAAGGCCGCAGTGGTTGGTCTGAATGGCGAGGTCGAGCATGCCTCGGGCCTCATTCACACTCTGCGCTTTGGCAACCACTACCGGCAGGCCGTCGACGCAAAGTCTTATCTGGCCTTTACCAACACCCGAGGGCCCGCGAATGCTCCGATCATGGTGCCGCTGATGGACAAGAACGACGCCGGGCGGCGCTCGCACTATCTGACCATCCAGTTTGCGATCCCCGATGCGCCACGCGACGACGAGATCGTTGTTGTGCTTGGCGCAGCGACCTCGGGCCGGCCGCATCACCGTATTGGAGACCGCTATCAGGACCTCAAGGATTTGGGCCATGACGTGGACAACCCGGCCGCGGTCTGAGATCGGCGGCCTCGCAGCAATCCAGACCGGCGCGGGGCCGAATGTCCTGTTGCTGCATGGTGTCGGTTTGCGCGCCGAGGCCTGGGGAGCCCAATTTGACGCGCTGGCATCGGTGGCGTGTCTGACCGCACCGGACATGCCCGGTCAAGGCGAAAGCCCTTTGGGCGACCCGCGTGAGGATATTTCGGAATATACCGAGGCCGCGTTGCGCGTTCTGGATCGGCTGGACGGGCCGACACTCGTCGTCGGTCATTCCATGGGCGCAATGATTGCGCTGGATCTGGCAGCCAAAGCACCTCAGCGGATCGCGGGCGTTGTTGCTCTGAACGCGATTTTCGAACGCGATTCTGAGGCTACACGGGCCATACAAACCCGCGCCGCCGCGCTTGATGGCAAGACACCGAGCGACCCGACGGGGACCCTCTTCCGTTGGTTCGGCGACACGGAATCGCCCGAGCGTACAGCCTGTCAAAACTGGCTGACGGCAACGAACCCAGCTGGGTACAAACAGGCCTATACCGTCTTTTCCAACAGCAAAAACCCGCGCCGTGATGAGTTGAAAAAGATCCTCTGCCCAGCGCTGTTTATGACCGGTGAACTTGAGCCCAACTCGACCCCCGCCATGTCACGCGCCATGGCGAAGCTTGTTCCAAACGGGCGGGCGCAGATCGTCAAGGGTGCCGCTCATATGATGCCGATGACCCACGCCGCAGAGGTTAACGCCGCCCTTTTGACCTTTCTGAACGAGGTGCAACAATGACCAGTCTCGACCCTCGCGACCTGCGGCGTGCCTTTGGCAGCTTTATGACCGGCGTCACTGTTGTGACGACGCGCGACACCTCAGGCACGCCGTTGGGGTTTACTGCCAATTCCTTCTCATCCGTTTCTCTGGACCCGCCGCTTTTGCTGGTTTGTCCGGGCAAGAACCTGTCCTCCTACGATGCCTTCGCGAGCTGCGAGTATTTCGCAGTGAACATTCTGGCTGAGGGGCAAGAGGATGTCTCAAACACGTTCGCCGGGTTCAAAGGCGATCGGTTTGCCAAAACCGCGCACCAGTTGGACGCCAATGGCGTCCCTCTTCTGGATGGCGCAGTTGCAACGTTTTCCTGCCGGGCGCATCAGGCCATCGAGGCCGGAGATCACTGTATTCTGATCGGAGAGGTTGGGGCGTATTCCTATGCCGAAACCCGAGGCCTCGGATACGCCAACGGGCAGTATTTCAGCCTCGGCCTGGAACGCGGCGCATTCGAGGCCGCAGACCGATCCGTTGTCTGCGGCGCGATCATCGAATGCAACGGAAAGGTGCTGTTGGAGAAAACCGCATCCGGATACCGCCCGCCGCAGATCAGCTTGTCGGATCATCAAGCCCTGCGCGAAAGCCTGCAGCAAGACTTGGCAGCGCGCGGGATCGCAGCGCAGTTGGGTGCGGTCTATTCCGTCTATGACGATGCCACGACCCACCATGTCTATACGCTCGCGTCGGCACCGGCTTTGCCGCTCAACAGCAACCTTGAAGCGGTTGCCATCGAAAACCTTGCAAACCTGACTTTCGCAACCCCGGCCATCGCCACCATGATGTCCCGCTTTGCGTTTGAAAGCCTGACCCGCGACTTTTCCCTATACCTCGGCGACGCGCAGCGGGGTGATGTACATACCCTCTCGGAAAGGACTGAATGATGGAGTTTTCCCTCTTTGCTCATATGGAGCGGCTCAATCCCGAACAGCCCCATGAGAAACTGTATGAAGAGTTCATCGAGCTTTGCAAAATGGCCGATGACGCCGGTATGCGCGCGGTGTGGACGGGCGAGCATCACGGGATGGATTTCACCATCGCGCCCAATCCATTGATGTCCTTGGTCGACATCGCGCATCACACCAAAAAAATCCGCCTTGGCACCGGCACGGTCATCGCGCCCTTCTGGCATCCGATCAAACTGGCCGGTGAAACCGCCGCAGCCGACCTGATGACCGGGGGACGCATCGAACTGGGTATCGCACGCGGAGCCTATTCCTACGAGTATGAACGGCTGATCCCCGGCATGGATGCCTGGGACGCGGGCCAGCGCATGCGGGAAATAGCCCCCCTGTTGCCCAAATTGTGGGAGGGAGATTGCGCCCATGAGGGAGAGTATTTCCAATTCCCCGCCACCACCTCTGCGCCGAAACCCGTTCAGGACGGAGGACCTCCGATCTGGATCGCCGCCCGCGACCCGAACAGCCATGAATTCGGCGTCCAGAATGGCTTCAACATTCAGGTCACGCCTCTCTGGCAAGGCAACGCTGAGATTGAGAGTTTGATGGGCCGCTTCAATGATGCCTGCGCCAACTATGACGGGCCGCGCCCGAAGATCATGCTGCTTCACCACACCTATGTCGGACAGGACGCCGCTGATGTGGATCACGCCACGCGTGAACTTTCGCGCTTTTACAATTATTTCGGCGCGTGGTTCCAGAACAAGCGCCCCGTACATCAGGGGCTGATCCAAACTCTGACCGATGAGGAAATGGCCGGCAACACCATGATGGCACCTGAAAACATGGCCCGCGATCTGACAGTTGGCACGGCTGAGCAGGTCACGGATCGCCTGAAGCACTATGAAGACCTTGGCTATGATGAATACTCGTTCTGGATCGACAGCGGCATGAGCTTTGAGCGCAAGCGCGCCTCGCTGGCGCGATTCATCGACGACGTCATGCCAAAGTTTCAGTGAGGACCCGAGATGCAACAAAACCCGCACTATCAGCTTTTCATCGACGGAACCTGGACCGAAGGCGCCAACGGGCAGGTGATGAACTCGCAAAACCCTGCTACGGGCGAGGCATGGTCCAGTTTCGCCTGCGCCGCGCCCGAGGATGTGGATCGCGCCATCTCGGCGGCGCGTCGATCCCTGAGTGACCCGGATTGGCGGGATCTGACCCAGACAGCGCGCGGCAAACTGTTGTTCCGGCTTGCCGAGCTGATCGAACAAAATGCCGAACGCCTCGGCGAGATTGAGACGAAAGACAGCGGAAAGCTTCTGGCCGAAACGGCAAGCCAGACAGCCTATGTCGGCGACTACTATCGTTACTATGCTGGTTTGGCCGACAAGATCGAAGGTGCGGTGCTTCCGATCGACAAACCCAACCTGCATGTCTTTACTCGCCGCGAACCGATTGGTGTCGTCGTCGCAATTGTGCCCTGGAACGCGCAGATGTTCCTGACGGCAACCAAGCTGGGACCAGCCCTTGCCGCCGGATGTTCGGTGGTGCTGAAGGCCTCTGAGATTGCGCCCGCTCCGATGCTGGAATTCGCGCGTCTGGTCGAGGAGGCGGGCTTCCCGCCCGGCGTCGTCTCGGTCATCACGGGCGATGCAGAAAACTGCGCCATCCCCCTGACTCGACACCCCGACGTGGATCGCATCGCCTTTACTGGCGGCCCGGAAACCGCGCGCCATGTGGTTCGCAACTCGGCCGAAAACTTCGCCGTAACCACGCTGGAGCTTGGGGGAAAATCCCCGATTTTGGTATTTGACGATGCCAATCTGGACGGGGCCGCAAATGGCCTGATCGCAGGCAATTTCGGAGCCTCTGGGCAAAGCTGCGTCGCGGGCTCACGTGGTTTGATACATCGCCCAATTCTGGAGGCCTTGGCAGCCAGGATCGAAGAGAAGATGAAAAACGTCATCGTAGGCGACCCGTTGAACGCCGCAACCCATATCGGGCCGCTTTGCACCAATGCGCAGATCGCCAATATCAAGACGGTACTGGCAAAATCCTCCGATCAGGGCGCGCGCATCCGGTTTGGGGGCGCGCCCCTCGACCGGCCCGGAAACTTCATGGCGCCCACTCTGGTCGAATGTGCGTCACCCGAGACCGAGACCCTGAAAGTCGAGATGTTCGGGCCCGTCATGTCCCTGTTGCCCTTCGACACCGAGGAAGAAGCAATCGCTCTGGCCAACGAAACCCCGTTCGGGTTGGGATCGGGCGTGTTCACCGAAAATGTCGCCCGCGCGCACCGGGTGTCGTCCCGATTGAAGGCCGGTATTTGTTGGATCAACACCTATCGAGCGGTGTCGCCCATCGCGCCGTTTGGCGGCTACAACCAATCTGGCTATGGCCGCGAAGCGGGGATCGAGGCCATTCAGGACTACACACGCACCAAGACCGTATGGCTGAACACCTCTGATCAACCCATGTCGAACCCGTTTGTGATGCGCTGAGCGTGGCGATAGATTTCGCCCTCTTCTCCACAACCCTATGGCCCTTCTGAAAATTATCCCACACTATGGCGCAAGAATAGCGGTTGGAGACTGAAGAATGAGCGCACATGGATATGAAGGCGGTCGGTTAAACTTGCCCTTTGTTGGGATCTCAACCTTTGGCAAATATCCCTATGTCAGCGACTGGGATGCGATCGACGCTGATGTCGCGATCCTTGGCGCTCCGTTCGACTTTGGCACACAGTTCCGGCCCGGCGCGCGGTTCGGGCCGCGCGCCATCCGCGAAGCCTCGACCCTGTTTTCCTTCGGGCATGGCGGCGCATACGACCACGAGGATGACATCACCTACCTGCCATCGGAAACCACCCGGATCGTGGATCTGGGCGACGCCGACATCGTGCATACCAGCACCGAAAAAAGCCACCAGAACATAAAATTTGGTGTCGAAAAGTGCCTTGAGGCCGGGGCCTTGCCCGTGGTTCTGGGCGGAGATCATTCGGTCAACATCCCCTGCATTGATGCCTTTGCTGCGGATTGCGAAAAGAACGGCCCCATTCACATTGTTCAGATCGACGCGCATCTGGATTTCGTGGATGAACGGCACGGGGTTCGGTTCGGGCATGGAAACCCGATGCGGCGCGCGGCGGAGAAACCCTATGTCTCGGGCCTGACGCAAATCGGCATCCGCAACGTCTCATCGACCGCAAAAGAGGGCTATGAGGATGCCCGTCGTATGGGGTCAGACATCCTGTCTGTTCGCCAGTTGCGCAAACTGGGGACCGAGGCTGTTCTGGATCGGATACCGGAGGGCGCCAGGTACTACGTCACCATAGACATCGACGGGTTCGATCCCTCCATCGCGCCCGGCACCGGCACACCCAGCCATGGTGGTTTCCTGTATTACGAAGTGCTCGAACTGCTCGACGGTCTGACCAAGCGCGGTGATGTGGTGGGTTTGGATCTGGTCGAAGTGGCCCCGGATTATGATCACACGGGCAGCACCGCCATTCTGGCGGCACAGATCCTCATGAACACGATTGGGCGTATTCTGCACCACAAAGGTTCGCCCAGCGCGGGGTAAGAGCAGGTTTTCGGACTAAAGCTCGGTCTTTCAGACCGATTTCTGCTGCATATGCGGAGAGGTTCCGAAATACCGGCGGAAGCATTTGGAGAAATAGCTGGCCGAGCCAAATCCGCAGGCGATGGCCACATCCAGCACCCGCATATCGGTTTGCTGCAACAGGGTGCGCGCACGCTCGAGCCTCAGACGGGTCATATAGTTCTTTGGGCTTGTGCCGACGTAGCGCTGAAACAGGCGCTCAAGCTGTCGGGTCGAGAGGCCCGCGCTTTCGGCCACGACACTGGGCGACAGCGGGTTTTCAAGGTTTTCGCGCATGATCATGATGGCGGTCGCCAGTTTCTCATGACGGCGGCCAAAGCGGAACAGATCCGTCTGCGTCTGCCTGCCGTCCTTTGGACGCACCGACGCATATAGCAATTGATCCGCCACGCGGGAGGCAACAGTCTGACCACAGGCCTGACCGATCAGCGATGAAAACAGGTCGAGCGTGGTGACACCTCCGCCGCAGGTCGCAATCGGGCCTTCATCCACAAAGACCGAGCAGTTGGATTCCACCGTCGGAAACAGCTCAACCATCACAGGTTGCTGTTTCCAATGCGCGCTCAGGCTCTGGCCACTGGCCACCCCGGCCATGGCCAGAATGCCGGACCCACCCCCGATGCCACAAAGCTGAACGCCGAACCGACGCCCCTGCCGCAACCAGGATTTCAACTCGTTCGAGATCGACCGATCCACGGTCATCGGCCCGCAAATGACGATACAATCGCCCCGGCGGGTCTTGATCAAACCGCCATCAACAGAAACCGTCATCCCCGAGGATGAGGTCACCGCCTCGCCGGTTTCGCTCACGATACTCCATTCGAAAACAGCCCTTTCGGAGGCGGCATTCGCCGCCCCCAATGAGTCGATCCCGGCCCCGAGGTCCAAAGCAGAGAACCCCGGCGTCAGCAGGAAAATGAACCGGTTCAGTTCATACACCCGCGTGCTTGCATCTGCAAAACTGATCTCGGGACGACCCATTCCGGCTTTCCTTTCTTACGCCCGCATATTGGCGCCATTGGCGTCATAGGCGGGTGCACCCAGAACTTCGGCGTCGTAGAACTCACCCAGGATTTCCACCTGAAGCTTGGTTCCCGGAGCAGCGCTCTCGGTTGCGACGTAGCCCATCGCCATCGACTTGCCGACGCGGTGACCGTAGCCGCCGGACGAGACATAACCGACCGCTTTGCCATCTTTCAGGATCGCCTCGTCATTCGAGACGTCGATGCCGTCCACGTCGATGGTCATGGTGACGAGCTTGCGGGCAACGCCGTCTTCCTTGAACTTCAGCGTCGCATCCTTGCCAACAAAGTCCTTCTTCCAGTTGATGAAGACATCCATGCCGGATTCGACCGCGTTGAAGTCGGGACGGAAATCGGTGGTCCAGACGCCCCAGCCTTTTTCAAGGCGCAGCGACATCAGCGCGCGTGCACCGTACCATCGATAGCCCAGATCGGCCCCGGCCTCTTCGATCGCCTCGGCCAGACGCAGCAGGTACATCGGCTTGCAGTAGATCTCAAAACCAAGCTCGCCCGAGAACGAGATACGGTTCAGGATCACCGGCACGCCGCCCACGAAGGTCTGGCGCAGATCACGGAACTTCAGCGCCTCGGCGCTGACGTCGTCGCGGGTGATACGGGCCAGCAACTCGCGCGATTTCGGGCCAGACAGAGCGATCCCGTGCCAGTCGTCCGAGACATTGGCATAGATCACATCCGCAGGCAGGTCCTTTTCGAACCAACGACGGTGTGCATCCTGCATCGCGCCCGAGCCGAACAGCATGAAGTGGTCATCGCCCAGACATGCCACGGTCAAGTCCCCATAGAGACGGCCCTTTTCGGTCAGCATCGGGGTCAGCGCCAGACGGCCCTGTTTCGGGACGTAACCGGCCAGAGTGCGGTTCAGGTAGTCGCGCGCACCGGCACCCTTGAACTCGTGCTTGGCAAAGTTGGCAATTTCGATACCGCCGACAGCCTCTTGCACCGCTTTCACCTCGCGCGCCACGTAATCGTGGCTGCGGTTTCGCTCGAAAGTCGGCGTTTCATGCGCGTCTTCGGCGTTGTCGGCAAACCACAGGGCGTTTTCCAGACCAAAGCCCTGCCCCATCACGGCGCCCTTTTCGACCAGACGGTCATAGAGCGCGGTGGTTTTCTGCATCCGGCCTTTGGGCAGCGTTTCGTTCGGGAAGGTCATCACGAAACGACGCTCGTAGTTTTCCGAGGACTTGATGGTGCCCCAGTCCGGCGTTGCGAACTCGCCAAAGCGGGCCACGTCCATCGCCCAGACGTCAATCGAGGGCTCGCCGTCGATCATCCATTCGGCCATCGTCAAGCCAACGCCGCCACCCTGACAGAAGCCCGCCATGACACCCACAGCGACCCAGTAATTCTTCATGCCCGGAACCGGGCCGATCATCGGGTTGCCATCGGGGCCAAAGGTGAACGGGCCGTTTATGGTGTCCTTGATACCGGATTCGCCGATGGCGGGGATACGCTCGAACGACATTTCCAGGCGGTCGGCAATCCGGTCCAGATCGGGTTGCAGAAGCTCGTGGCCGAAATCCCAAGGGGTGCCATCCACTTTCCACGGAGTCGATTTCGGCTCATAGGTGCCCAGAAGCATGCCGTGGCGTTCCTGACGGAAGTAAATGTTGGCCTCATAATCGATGCCCGCGGGCAGACGACCGGCTTCGCCCATGCTTTCCATGCGGTCTTTGATCATCGGGATCGCGTCGGTGATCAGATAGTGGTGCTCCATCGGCTGTACGGGCAGATGGATGCCCGACATATGGCCCACTTCGCGCGCCCAGAGGCCGCCGCAGTTCACGACCTGCTCAGCGTTGATGACGCCTTTGTGGGTGGTCAGATCCCAGCTGCCATCGGGGCGCTGGCTCATCGAGGTTACACCGCAATGGGTGAAATACTGCGCGCCGTGGTGACGGGCGGATTTGGCGAAGGCGTAAGTTGCGCCCGAGGGATCGACATCGCCATCCTGCTCGTCCCAGAGGGCGGCGTGATAGTGTTTGGGGTCGATCAGCGGGTGACGCTCGGCCAGTTCCTGCGGGCTGATGAATTCCTGATGCAGGCCCATGTAGCGCGCTTTCGAGCGTTCACGCTTGAGGTAGTCGTACCACTCCTTGGTCGACGCCGCGTAGAAACCGCCGGTGATATGCATGCCGACCGAGTGGCCCGAGGTTTCCTCAATCTCTTTATAGAGATCGATGGTATAGCTCTGCAGGCGCGAGATGTTGGGATCCGAACTGATCGTGTGGATCTGACCCGCCGCGTGCCAGCTGGATCCGGATGTCAACTCGTCACGTTCCAGCAGGACAACGTCTTTCCAGCCGAACTTGGCCAGGTGAAAGAGGATCGAACAGCCGACAACGCCGCCGCCGATGACAACGACCTTGGCGTGGGAGGGCAGCTTTTTGCCAGACGTGGTTTCGTCTTTTTGAATCTCAGGCATGGGAATTTCCTGTGTCGTTTTCTTGTGGTGATGGGGGAAGGAGGCTGTCTGCCCCCTTTTGAGCCTGCGGCTCAATTCACCCCCGAAGGTATTTCTGGCCAGATGAAGGGATCCCGGTTTTAGTACCAGGCGTCCGGGATCTCTTCTTTGCGTTTGGCCACATAGGCGGCCAGTTCTTCTTTTTTGGCCTCGTCCATGGCGGGGGGCTGGTATTCGTTCAGCATCTGGTTCCAGCGCTCATAGGCGCGGCGGCGCATGTCCTTGGAGCCGCCCTCTTCCCAGCTTTCGACGTTTTCGCTGTCGCTCAGCTTGGGTTCGTAGAATGCGGTTTGGTAGTTGCGCATTGTGTGGGCGCAGCCCAGGAAGTGACCGCCTGCGTCGACCTCTTCATAGGCGTCACGGGCGAAGGCGTCGTCGCTCGTGTCCAGCCCCTGATTGAGGACCTTTTGGTACGAGCCGAGACGATCCGCATCCATGATCAGCTTTTCAAATCCAGTACAAAGGCCGCCCTCGAGCCAACCGGCCGAGTGCAGAACGAAGTTTGCACCGGCCAACATGGTCGAATGCATCGAATCCGCCGATTCATACGCAGCCTGCGCGTCTTCGATCTTGGAGGCCGTCAGAGAGCCACCGCAACGCAGCGGCAGACCGGCACGGCGGGCCAGTTGGCCGATGGCGTAGTTCGAGATTACAGGTTCGGGCATACCAAAGGTCGGTGCGCCCGATTTCAACGACATGGACGACAGGAAGTTGCCCAGAACAAAGGGCGCGCCGGGGCGCAGCAGTTGGACGTAAGCGCAGACCATCATCGCCTCGGCCATGGCCTGTGCAACACTTGCGGCAGTGCTGACCGGACCCATAGCGCCGGACAAGATGAACGGAACCACGATCATGCCTTGGCCGCGCGTCGAATAGACCCGTGCCGCTTCGGTAACAACGCGGTCGACAAGGAGTGGAGAATTCGTGTTCACGTTGCCCATAATGACGCAATTGTCTTCCATGAAATCCGCGCCGAAGATGATCTCGGCCATGTCGACACTGTCTTGCGCGCGGCTCATCTCGGTGATGGCACCCAGATGCGGCTTATCGCTGAGGGTCATATGCGCGAACATCATATCGAGGTGACGCTTGCTGACCGGCACGTCGCAGGGTTCGCAGGTCACGAAACCGCCATGGTGCAGGTTCGGATGCAGGTAGGTCAGTTTCACCAGCTTTTCGAACGACTCGATATCGCCGTAGCGGCGACCGCCTTCCAGATCACGCACGAAAGGTGCGCCGTAGACAGGCGCAAAAACCTGATTGTCATCACCGATGACAACCGAACGCTCGGGGTTGCGCGCCACCTGCGTGAAGCTTTTGGGTGCGTTGGCACACAGGCTGCGAATCCATTGTGCGTCGGCCCTCACGATATCACCTTCGACCCGCGCCCCTTCGCGGCGCCACAGCTCCAGCGCTTCGGCGTCGTCGCGGAAGGCGATTCCCACGTCCTGGAAAATCCAGTCGACCTGAGCCTCAAGACGGGCCAGATCTTCCTCGTTCAGAGGATCAAAGAACGGCAACTTTCGTTGGATATAAGGGGAGGCCGGGACAGAACCGGCCTCGGAACCGCGGGAACGGGATTGACGTGCGCGCCGAGCCATTAATAGCACTCCATTTTTTGGGTGCATATTAATCACCAAGAAAACGCATGTGACGCTTGAAAATTTGAATGCTTAGCATAAACACAGTTTATGCAAGAACTCTGGAAACAGCTTGGCTCCCCTCGCAATTTGGTCGTATTCGAGGCCGCCGCCCGTCTTCAGTCCTTTACCCGCGCCGCGCAGGAGCTGAACGTGCAACAACCCGCCGTCAGCGTTGCCATTCGCAGGCTGGAAGAAGGCTTGGGAACGCCTCTTTTCACACGCGGTCACCGTCAGGTCGTCCTGACCGGAGCGGGCGAGCGACTGCTGGCTGATGTCTCGCGGGCATTCGAGCAATTGGCGCTGTCGGTTGAGTCCATCCGACAGACCAAACAGGCGGGCTATGTCACCCTCAGCGCATCAACGGCCTTCAACAACTATTGGATCATGCCGCGACTTGCCGATCTGCAAAGCCAGCATCCGAAGATCGACTTGCGCCTGCAATCCAGTGACCGGGAACCGGATATCGACGCGGAAAACATCAGCCTTGCGGTGCGTCTGGGGGATGGAAACTGGGCGGATTGCGAAAGCGCCCTGATCGCGCCCGAGGCGATCTATCCCGTCGCCTCGCCCCGCGTCATGGCCGCCGCAGTTGATCTGAGAAGCCTGCCCAATCTCCTGTCCCAACGCCTCATTCATCTGGAAGAACCCATTCGTCAGCGTCCCAGTTGGAGCGATTGGTTCGCCAATTTCTCAATCAGGACGGCAGTTCCGAACACGGGGCTGCGGCTGAATGACTATGCGCTTGTCCTGCAGGCGGCGATGGCCGGTGAGGGGTTTGCCTTCGGCTGGAAACACCTGACCGACCGTCTTGTCGATCAGGGTCTGCTGGCTGCCCGATCCGATTGGCAATGGACGACGGGCAAAGGGTTCTATCTCGTCTGGTCCAAGAAAACCCCTCTGTCCGATGATGCGCGAAAGGTAAGAGATTGGATTTTGCGCACTCTGGACGAGGCCGCCTAAGTGCGGCAAGCCATTGAGTGGCGCGCGCTCCCGCCCCGAATATGCGTCAGGACGCTGCCCGCGGATTCCCACGTCTGTCTAGGGCAGAACCAATGGACCTGACGTCAGGGGCGAATTTTTCACAAAATGAACGAATTTCTGTCTTGAAGAAGCAAGGGTTTACGCGTCTACGGAAGGAAAACAGGTTACAGGTTGAAACGAGACTTGAATGCCAGATTTCAGCATCGTCGGCGGCGCATCCACCACATTCACGGACACAACCCCCGGCGGGGGGTTTGTCATCGACTTCAGGCTGCTCGACAACAGCTTCAGCGTGCAGATCAACGGTGTTGATCTTTTTGTCGGCGGCCCCGCCGGAGCACCCAATGAGCTACAGTTCCAGATTAGCGGGACCTCAGGTCAAACCGTGCGATTTGCAGATGGCGACCGGTACGAGGTGAATACGCCCGCCGTTTGGCAACTTCAAAACTCGGACACTGATCCTGTTGTCAGGCTCGAGGTGAACCCAGACGGTACCATCGCCCTGTTCGGCGTGAAGTCCAACGATGGCGCGCTTGTTCCGCTGGAATTGTTCAACGGCCTAACCGTCAACACCGACGCAATCGCCGCCGCCTGGAACGAGGATGGTGACAACACCATCGAAATCGATCAGGTCGTGACCGGCCCGACCAATGCGAGCGGTGAATTCGAGGATGTACCCTGTTTTGCATCAGGAACACTGATCGAAACATCAGAGGGGTTTATCCGGGTCGAGGACCTGAAGGTCGGTGATCAGGTCCTGACATATGACAACGGGCTGCGGCCGGTTTGCTGGATTGGCTCTCGTTACCTGAGCCAAAACCAACTTGAGGACAAGCCTCATCTCAAACCCATTGTGATCAGGGCGAATGCGCTGGGTCCTGGCTATCCGCAGCGCGATCTGATCGTGTCGCCACAGCACCGGATTTTGGTTTCGTCCGCCATCGCCAAGCGGATGTTCGACTGTCAGGATATCCTGCTGCCCGCAAAGAAACTACTACCGTTGAGCGGTGTCGATGTTTTGGACAACCTGTCTTGTGGAGTTCGGTATCACCACATCCTGTTCGATCAGCATGAGATCATCTGGTCCAACGGCACCCCCACGGAAAGCCTCTTTCTGGGGCCACTGACCATGCAGGCCATCTCGCCCGAAGCGCGGCAAGAGATCAAAGAGCTGTTTCCAGAATGCGCGACGATTGATTTTCGACCGCTGACGGCACGGTTGGTGCCTGGAAAGGGCAAGTGGATTTCGAAGCTTGTCGAGCGTCACCGTGGGAACTGCAAACCCCTGTTCGACGGTCAGGCTGCCCACAACTGAGCAGGGCCCCCTGCCCCGGCAACCACGCGCTTGGCCCAGGCCGGGGTTGCTGGCAGAAAAGGGTTGCTATCGCCCCCTTCATCAAGCAAGCCTGCAGACAACGGACAGCCAATCTCATTGGATACAATCGACAACAGACCCTTTGATCTGGGCAGATATGAGCCAAGTGACAGTTTCGCCGGACCCCAGAAGGAAACACGCCACGCCCGCCCAAGACGAAATCGGCGGGTCCTTGTGAACGGCGGAAATCCGGTGCAGGTCCTCAACATTCCGACCGCCGACGGAAACCCCTATCAGCGCAATCTGATGTATCGCTGCGCAGCAGACAGGGTCGAGTTTGTCGGCGGCGGCAAAGGCGCACTTTTGAGTTTGGATGCAGCCAAACACCCAGTAACCCATCTACATTGGGATGACCGGATCTTTGGCCGTGACGCAGATGAGCAAAACAATACGGACCTTTTGCACAAAGCGGAACTGTCGATTGACAACTACCGCGCGCAGGGTGGTCGGTTGGTCTAACGCCCGCCCGCCAAGGTGATCAGCCTTGACGGTTTTCGCCAAGCCCGCCGATCGCTGGTCAAACGGGTCGACGCAATCCACGTTCACGCCCCCCATGCCCGCGACCACATGATCTCGGAATACGGGGCCGACCCGAGCCGCATTCATGTGATTTCCCATCCAAGCTACCTCGGGTCGTATGAGCCGCAAGACATCACGCTGGCGCGCCCCATGCCGGATCGCAGCCCAACCGCGTTTTTGTTCTTCGGAATGTTTCGAGGAGAAAAAGGGGCAGAACGCATCCGGGACGCCGCCGCTAAGCTGACAAAGCGGGACTATGACTATAGTCTGAACATGTACGGCAAGGCTTTCGGCAGCCAAAGACGGTTGCTGAGGCGCCTAGGCTGGAATGAGAACATTTCGCTCAGAACCGACCGTATCCCGGATGAGGAGATCCCCCAAATCTTCTCGAACGCGCATTTCTTTCTAGCCCCCTATTCCGAGCTGTTCAGCTCGGGCACTGTTTCACTGGCCTTAAGTTTCGGATTACCGATCATCGGCCCTGCCCTGCGCGAAATGAAGTAAATCACGCCGCCGGAACTGCATGAGACAACACTCTATGACCCAAGCTTGCCCCGAGGGTTGATCCGCGCCATGATCCGATCGCTGCAGATGGAAACCTCAGAGTATCAGAGGCTGCGACAGGCCTGTTTGAATCATGCGCAAATGCACTCGCCCGAGGTGATAAGCCCCAAGCTGATGAACATCCTTCTTGAACACCAACCAGACCGGCCCACGACATGATCGATACCTCGTCTGATCCTTCGCCAACTGTGCGGGCTGAGGGTAGATCTCGCGCAAAAAGAGCTATCTTTGGTTTGGCCGAGGCGAATGTAAAACGGCGTTATGTGGGTGGATACAGGTTCTCAGAGCTCGTCTCTTTCATGGGTCAGAACGGGTTTGAAATTCTGGATTTCCCCAGATCCATTCGTCAGGAGTCTGATGACTGCGATGTTCTTTTCGCCCGCTATGACAGCGCGCGTTTTGACTTTTGATGCTTTTGAGAACCCCATTGATCCAACACTGCCGAAGGCATGGCAGGTAAATGGTGTGTCAGGACAAGCTTAAGGTTTGAAACCGGCACAACGCATCGCATGATCGGTGCGGTCTTCGCGAAAGGCTAGACAACATATACAATTCCGATTTCATGATTGTATGGTTCAACAAACCGTCCAACGCGACCAGAGGTTAACACCCGGAGGGACCCCGTGCTGAATTTGTCGATCCCCATACCCTTGATATTGGCGGCAATGCTGCCTGCGGTTCTGGACCGATGCTCTGCCTCGGATACGAGCGTGGCCCTAGGTGTTCTGGCACGCGACCGCGTCGCATTGACTGCGACGGCCAGCGAAATCATCGTCGATTTGCCAGTTGCCGAAGGCTCGGTCGTCATGGCCGGAGATACGCTGGTTCAACTTGATCCCACATTGCAGACCGCAAAGCTGAACCTGGCTCAGGCGGAACTGGAAAAAGCAAAAGCCACCCTTTTGAAGCTGCAGGTCGGGCCGCGCGAGGAAGAGATCGCAATTGCCCAAGCCAAGGTCGCCGGGGCTACCGCGCGATTGGCCGATGCTGAAGCAATCTATGAACGCAATGCCCGTTTGGTTGAAAACTCGGTCGTGACCGAGGCGCAGGTCGCAAATGATCTGGCCTTGCGGGACTCTGCGCGTGCCGAATTGGTCGGTGCTCAGGAAACGTTGAAAGAGCTTCAGAACGGCACCCGCCCCGAAGATCTCGCCGTCGCCGAAGCCAACGTCCGCGCAGCCGAAGCGTCGGTTGACGCGGAACAGACCGTATTGGAGGATCTGACCGTTGTCGCAACACGCGACGGCGTCTTGGACTCGCTGCCCTGGAACCTTGGTGAACGGGTGACAACCGGCAGCCCCGTGGCCGTTCTGGTCACGGGCAAGACGCCCTATGCCCGCGTTTATGTGCCCGAACCGCATCGCGTGAACCTGAAACCCGGCGATACGCTGGAGGTGAATGTCGACGGGCTGGATGATCCACTGGAGGGCGTGGTCCGTTGGATCAGCGACGACGCATCCTTCACCCCTTACTATGGGTTGAACCAAGATGACCGGACGCGGCTTGTCTATCTGGCCGAAATTGATCTGCCCTCAGCGTCGCCGGACCTGCCTGCCGGGGTTCCAGTGCAGGTTCCCATGCCATGACGGATGTCGTTGTGTCGACACGCGGCCTGACCCGGCAGTTCGGAACAAACACCGCCGTCAACGATCTGGATCTTGAGATCAGAACAGGCCAGATCTACGGGTTTCTCGGCCCCAACGGCTGTGGCAAGACCACGACCATGCGCATGTTGACTGGGCTACTGACACCGACCAGCGGATCCATCTCGGTTCTTGGTCGATCCATGCCTGAGGCGGCAGAACCGCTGAAGAATGAGATCGGGTACATGACCCAGATCTTCTCCTACTACCGCGACCTGACCGTGCTGGAAAACCTCAGGTTCGCGGCGGAAATCTACGGTATCCCGGTAAAAGCAGCGAAAGATCGGATCGACGAGCTGCTACACACCTACGACCTGACGACCAACGTAAATCAACTCAGCGGCAGCATGAGCGGAGGGCAGCGGCAAAAGCTGGCCCTTGCGGCCACCATCCTTCACCGGCCAAAACTACTTTTTCTGGACGAGCCGACCTCAGCCGTTGATCCCGAAACACGCCGCACATTCTGGGAGCAATTGTTCGATCTGGTCGATCAGGGTGCGACCATGATCGTTTCTACGCACTTCATGGATGAGGCCGAGCGCTGCCACCGTCTGGCCATCCTTCAGCATGGTGTCAAGAAAGCGGACGGATCACCGCGCCAGCTTATGAATGATCTTCAAGCTGACGTTGTCGAGGTCGAAGGCCCGGATCTGCGCAAGGTCAAACATGAGCTGGACGGCACGCCGAAGATACTGTCGACCGCTCAGGTCGGCTCTCGCTTACGGGTTCTGGTGGACAAAGCCGAGCCTCAGCCGGTGGACATGCTGCGCGCCCGGCTTGAGGGGTTCTCTGATCTGTCCCTGACACCCCAGAGGCCAAATCTTGAGGACGTCTTTGTCAGCGCCACGCGGGGGGAAGACCCATGATCTCGGCCCGCCGGATCGCAGCCGTCCTCAGGAAAGAGCTGTTGCAACTGCGGCGGGACAGGATGACCTTCGCCATGGTCATCATGATCCCGCTGATCCAGCTTTTGTTGTTCGGATATGCGATCAACACAAATCTGCGCCACGTGCCTGTGGCCGTCGTCGATCAATCCCGAACCGAGCTGTCCCGCATGTTGACGCAGATGGTTCAGGCCACACAGGTCGTGACCGTCACCGAGCACCTGACAACCCCACAAGAGGCCGAGCGCGCGATCACGCAATCCCGCGTGCGGGCCGCGCTGATCATCCCCCCGGACGTCAGCCAACGCCTTGCCCGCAGCCCCTCTGTCGGCCTGGGCTTTCCCAATTCGACAGATCAAACCAGCAGTCGACCCGTTGCGCACTGGATCGTCGATGGCTCGGACACGATGGTGGCAAGCGCGATCAAATCCCTGCGGACAATGCCCTTGACCGAATTGCTGAGGTTGCCTGCCAACCGGCAGGTTCCGACGTTTGAGGTGACGCTATACTTCAACCCCGAACAGCGATCCGCAGTCAATATCGTGCCAGGTCTCGTAGGAGTGATCCTGACGATGACGATGATCCTGTTCACCTCGGCCGCGATCGTTCGGGAACGCGAACGCGGCAATATGGAGATGCTGATCAACACACCGATCAAGTCGATCGAATTGATGCTGGGCAAGATCATCCCCTACATCTTTCTGGGTCTGATCCAGGTCGCGATCATTCTGGGGCTTGGTCATCTTCTGTTTGACGTCCCCATTAACGGAGGGCTGGGCACATTGCTGGTGGTGACGCTGTTGTTCATCATCGCCAGCCTGTCGCTGGGGCTGGTGATTTCCACTCTGGCCCAGAACCAGCTTCAGTCGATGCAGATGACCCTCTTTATCCTGCTGCCGTCCATCCTCATGTCGGGGTTCATGTTCCCGTTCGACGGTATGCCTCAACCGGTTCAGATCATCGCACAGGTGTTGCCGGCCACGCATTTCATGGAAATGATCCGGGGCGTGGTTCTGCGCGATGCCTCTCTCTATGATCTGCGCTCGGAGATCCTGTGGATGATCGGCTTTGCCATTTTCGGATTGCTGGCAGCAACGCTGAGGTTCAAAAAGCGCCTGGGCTAACGAACCATCTGGCGCTTGAACTGCGTGTCAGGTAAATCGCCGCCCTACCTCGGTTTGCTTTGCAAGCGCTCAGCCGGGAGGCGTGGAAATCGCAGGCGAGTTGTTCAATCCAAGGCCCGAAGTCTTTTTAGCAAAGACGAGGTATCCCAGCGGCCACCGCCGAGTTTCTGCACGTCCTTGTAAAACTGATCAACCAGCGCAGTCACCGGAAGGCTCGCCCCAGTTTCATTTGCAGTATCAAGACAAATCCCCAGATCTTTGCGCATCCAGTCCACTGCAAACCCGTGGTCAAAGTGGTCGTCCAGCATCGTCTCGTACCGGTTGGCCATCTGCCAGCTTCCGGCTGCGCCTTGGCTGATAACCTCGACGACCGCACGCCCGTCCAGACCGGCTTTCTCGGCAAAATGCAGGGCCTCGCTTAGACCCTGAACCAGACCTGCAATCGCAATCTGGTTGCTCATCTTTGTCATCTGACCCGCACCGCTTTCGCCAATCCGACGGCAGATCTTCGAATAGACCTGCATGATCGGCTCGGCTGCATCATATACAGACTGATCCCCACCGCACATGATCGAAAGGACACCGTTTTCGGCCCCCGCCTGACCGCCCGAAATCGGCGCGTCCACAAAGCCCAAACCCTGATCCTTCGCCGCCGCATACAACTCGCGTGTGACTTTCGCCGAAACGGTCGTGTGGTCCACGAGCGTAGTGCTTTGCGACATCCCCGAGAACGCTCCGTCTGCCCCCGTGCAAACGCTGCGCAGGTCATCGTCATTCCCCACACAGGTCATGACAAATTCTGCCCCCTCAGCCGCCTCGCGCGGGGTTGCCGCCATCGAGCCACCATGTTCGGCAACCCAGGCTTCGGCTTTGGCTGCCGTCCGGTTGAAAACCGTCACGTCGTGGCCTGCGGCCTGTAAGTGGCCTGCCATCGGATAGCCCATCACGCCCAGGCCGAGAAAAGCAAGTTTAGCCATTAGTTAAATCCTCTACTACAAAAGGTCTCGCGGTGTTTGGCCCGCAAAAAAGGCATCCAGATTGTCCAAGGCGCGAAAGCCCATCGCGTCTCGAGTTTTGGTTGTGGCGCTGCCGATATGCGGCAGCATGAAGATGTTTTCATGCGCGGCGAGTTTCGGGTTTCCACCCGGTTCAGTCTTGAAGCAATCAAGACCGGCAGCAGCCAGCTTGCCGCTTTCGATCGCGTGCAGCATCGCGTCTTCGTCAACAAGCGCACCCCTTGCCGAATTCACGAGTATTGCGCCGTCAGGCAGCTTTGCCAGGTTTTCAGCATCCATCAGGTTCACGGTTTCCGGTGTTGCAGGACAATGAAGCGACAGGAAATCCGCGACCCTCAACAACGTGTCGATGCTGTCGTGATATGTCGCGCCTTGCTCTTGTTCAGGCGACAGGCGGCTGCGGTTGTAATAGTGAATCTCCATATCGAAACCGCGCGCCTTTTCTGCGAACGCGCGGCCCACACGACCCATACCGACAATCCCAAGCCGAGCGCCGGTGAGCTGTTTGCCGACCATGAAGGACGGGCTCCAACTGTCCCAGGCACCGGTGCGCATCAGGCGATCCCCTTGAACCGCATGCCGCGCGGCACCCAGCATCAGCAACATCGCAAGCTCGGCGGTGGCGTCTGACAGGACGTCAGGCGTGTTTGTCACGACAATCCCCTTCGCCGCCAGGGCTGGAAGGTCACAATGATCTACGCCCACTGAATGGTTCGCCACGATCTTAAGCCGTGGATCAAGCTTTGAGACGACCTCAGCCGAGAAATGTTCCGAGTGACACGGCATCATCGCGTCGACCTTCGCGCTCATGGCGATGATCTCGTCTGCCGTGCCTGGCGTGTCGGCCTCGTTAAGGATCACGTCATAGCCTTGCCGCGCGCGCGCAATTGTGGCATCGGACACCCGGCGCGGCAGCCAGAGAACGGGTCTATCGCTCATGGGGTCAGTCCTTTTTGATCGCGTCTTCCCAGAAATTGTACAGCGCAAGGGCTATGACGAAGACCGCAATACACAAGAACGGAAACCCGCCCCAGAACCCGGCGAAACCGGTCGAGATACTGTGGGCAAGGCCGAGAACGAACACCATCATCAGGCCGGTGCCGATGAGGCCCATGAGAATATTTGTCAGTCGTGACATAGGATTGCTCTCCCTTCTATTCTTGTGCTCTGAGGGTTCTTTGAACCCATGAAGCTGTGCGAAGAAGCCGATCGTCTTCTTCGACCGCGCCGATCAGCTGGACACCAATGGGCAGGTCATTCTGCCCCACCAACAAAGGCAGCGTGAGGCAGGGCAAACCTGCCAGTGTCCAGGTGAGGCAGAAAACGGAATCTCCGGTATGGCCCGCGCTCAGCGGCACGGCTTCGCCGGTTGCTGCCGGGGCCAGGATTGCGTCGAATTCATTGAAATACTCGGCAAAGAAGCCCTGAGCGGACGCCATGACGGCCAAGGCGTCTTCATATTGGGACTCGCTGATATCTCCTCCACGGGTGACTGCGGATTGCATCTCGGGGCTGAGTTCCGGCCAATGCGCATTCGAGATTTCGGCCATGTTCTGGCGAATTTCAAAGTCATAGATCGTTTTGTGAACGGTGATCAGATCGGCCAGTTGCGGCGATACCGAAAAACGCTCGACCCGGCCGCCAAGCCCCTCGATAACGACGTTCAACCCCTCAAGCGCATCTTCTTCAAGGCGGTCGTTGAACGGAAAATCGAGCCAGGCAATGTTCGGTTCAACAGGAACCTCTGCCTGCGCGCCGGTCAGCACATTCGCTCGCGGCCGGGCAAAGCTGGCGGGATCGCGCTGGTCATATCCGGCGACCACGTCTGTCAGCAAAGCGATATCTTCCAGCGCGTTAGCGAACCCCCCAACGTGGTCCAAAGAGACCGAGGTCCTAAAAACCCCATGTCGCGAGATCATTCCGCGCGTGGGTTTGAAACCATAGACACCGCAGTAAGAGGCCGGACGGATAACCGAGCCCCCGGTCTGTGTCCCGATGGCCAAAGGCACATGTCTGGCCGCAACGGCCGCTGCCGATCCGCTGGACGACCCCCCTGGTGTTCTGGTCGCATCAAAAGGGTTCGTGGTGTCGGTCGGATGCATGAAGGCAAGCTCGGTCGTCTTGGTCTTGCCCATGATAACGGCACCGGCCTCTCGCAGGCATTCTACGAGCCTAGCATCTGCCTCCGGCTGCCGACCCGAAAAGATCGGTGTGCCCCGCTGCGTGGGCATGTCTTTTGTATCGACAATGTCCTTTAGCCCGATGGGCACGCCGTGCAAGGGGCCTGTCGCTCGTCCTGCCTTGCGAATGCGATCCAGCTCACGCGCCTGATCCAGTGCGACGCCCGCATCTAGGTAAGCCCAGGCGCGGGTGGTGCTGTCGGTCTCTTCGATGCGTTTGAGACAGTCCTCGACCAGCGCTTCGGACAAGATACGCCCGTCCCGAATGCCCTCGGCGGATTGAACCGCCGAGAACAATGACAGATCGTGTTTGGTCATGGCACCCAGACCCCAAACAGGTAGTCAGGCAGCCACAGCGCGATGCCCGGGAACTGATACATCAGCACCATGCACAGGATCACGATGGCCAGATAGGGCATCAGACCTCGGAAGATCTCCATCAGCTGGATCTGGTTCTTGAGGACCCCCTTCAAATAGTAGGCCGACATGGCCATCGGTGGTGTCAGGAATGAGGTCTGCAAGTTCAGAGCCACCAGCATCGCGAAGAAATACGGATTAACGCCAAACGTCTCGAGCATGGGCAGGAAGATCGGCACGAAGATGATCAGAATCTCGGACCATTCAAGCGGCCAACCCAGCAGGAAGATGATCAACTGCGCAAGCACCAGGAACTGCCAGGGCTGAAGGTTCATACCAACAACCCAATGCTCGATTACGTCATGCCCGCCGAGATACGAAAAGATCGACGCAAAGGTCCACGAACCCACGAACAACCAGCACACCATGGCGGTGGCCTTGGCCGTGAGGAACACGCTTTGCTTGACCTTGTCCCAGGTGAGCGACCGGTAGAGCACGGCCAGCACAAGCCCGCCCAAGGCACCCATCGCCGCCGCTTCGGCCGGTGTTGCAAGACCGCCGAGGATTGAGCCAAGCACCAGCAGGATCAAAACAGTCAACGGCACGAACGAGATCAGCAGGTCCATGTATATCTGCCGTTTTGGCGGAACATCATCCTCCTGCGGCTTGGGGGCCAGCGACGGATTCAACCAGACACGCACCATGACGTAGACGATGTAGAGACCCGCTAGCATGAGGCCCGGAAAGACCGCCGCTGCATAGAGGCGCAGCGGAGAAAGCTCGGCAATGGCGGCGTAGACGATCAACATGATCGACGGTGGGATCAGGATGCCCAACGTGCCACCGGCGCAGATCACGCCCGAGGCAAAACTGCGCTGATACCCCGCGTTGGCCATTGCCGGATAGGCCAGCAATCCCATCAGCGTGACAACTGCGCCCACAATCCCCGACGCTGTCGAGAAAACCGCACACGTTAGCAGCGCCGCGATCGCCAGAGACCCAGGCAGGTTGCGGGCTGCCATGTAGAGCGAAAAGAACAGCCGGTCGACGATGTTCGCCCTTTCGACCACGTAGCCCATGAACAGGAACAAGGGGATGGCAACAAGCGTGTCATTCTCCATCACCGAATAGGTGTTCTGGTTCAGCAGATAGAAGATGTTGTTGTTGAAGATGTCCGCAATGCTCTCGGGCGCGGACTGGTAGTAGGCATAATACCCGAACGCGACACCCATGGCGAGCAGTGTGAACGCAATCGGAAAGCCCAACAGAACCAGCACAATAAAGAGGCTGAGCATCAGGATGGCGACTTGTGGGTCAGTCATCGCTGCGACCTCCTTGCTTGGTGCCTGTTGTATGAATTCGGTCGACGGTTGATTCCATCAGCATGTCTTCGGTCTCACGTACGTCATCCAGACGGTCGAGCCAGACGCCATTTCTCATCGCCAGCCAGCATCTTGCCATCTCGGCAAGCCCTTGCAGCATCAGCAAAACACCGGCGACCGGGATCAGGGTTTTGAAGAAATAGATCTGAATTCTGGCGGGGCTGTTCCAGCTGACTTCTTCATAGCGCCAGCTGTCCTTGGCGATTTCCCAGCCGTACCAGAACAGGGCAAACATGCCGGGGAAGAAAAAGATAATATACAGAACGAAATCGACCCGCGCCTGCCAGCGGACCGAGAAAAGGCGGTACAGCACGTCGCCGCGCACATGCGCGTCTTGCGCCAGCGCATAGGCCCCGGCCATCAGGAACAGGGCGCCATACATCTGCACCATCATATCGAACGCCCAGACGGTCGGCTTGTTCAGCACGTACCGGACGAACACTTCGTAGGACACCGAAAGTGTCAGTATTAGGATGCACCAACCGAAGGCTTTGCCGACCCATTGGCTTAGCCCTTCGATGGCGTGGATTGTCTTGATCAAGGTCAGTTCCTCGCCTGTTCCGCCCGCAGTTCAGAAAGCCGCGCACCAGCGCGACCTTCCGTTTTCAAAGAGTTGTCAGGCCTCAGCCGAAGTAGTGCTTGTACGCCAGCTTGTAGTCCGGCTGGTTGAGATTGAGGTAGTTCATAACAGTCTTCGCATAGGCCTTCTGGCTGTCGACGACCTTGGCAAAGAACGGATCTTCGTTCGAGATCCTTTCGACCACAACATCCCAAGCCTCGAGCTGAGCCTGCATCACGCTGTCAGGCGTGCGATACACGTTGACGCCCTGCTCTTCGGCCAGCGTTACCAGATCGTCGGCGTAACGCTTGGTGTTGTTCCAGTAGAAGTTCGAGTTCTCGGCCTCGGACGCGTATTTCAGGATTGCCTGAAGCTCGGGCGCAAGCGCGTTGAACTTGTCCTTGTTGAACGTGACCTCGAAGAACTCCTGACTCTGGTGGAACGAGGCCAGGTGATAGTGTTTGGACACGTCCTGCATACCAAAGTCGCGGTCGGATGTGGGGTTGTTGAACTCGGCCGCATCAATCAGGCCGGACTTCATCGCGGGCTGGATCTCGCCCCCGGGCAGCTGCACAACGGACATGCCCATCTCAAGCAGAACATCTGCCGCAAGACCGACTGTGCGATACTTCAGACCGTTCATCTGATCCGAGCTTGTGATTTCCTCTTTGAACCAACCCAATGGCTGTGCGGGCATGGGCGAGTTGAAGAATGAAACAACGTTCAGGCCAAGGATGCCCATCAGCTCGTCAAACAGTTCCTGACCGCCGCCATAGTTCACCCAGCCCAGAACCTCTTGGCTAGACCACCCAAAGCACGGACCCGTACCAAATAGCGATGCTGTTTTGGATTTCGAGTACCAGTAGGCCGGAACGTAATGCGCCGCGTCCAGAACGCCGCGGTGGACCGCGTCCTGCATCTGGCTGGTTTTCACAACCGAATTCACAGGCAGAAGTTCGATCGTCAGTTTGCCACCGGACATTTCGTTGACTCGGTTGACGTAGGATTGCGCGTTCTCAAGAAAGATGCCGCCGCCCCAGGCTGCCTGCATCTTCATTGTCGTTCCTTCCTGCGCATGGACAGCCGGAGCAGCAAGCGCGCCAGCACCTACAACAGCGGACCCACGCAGAAAGTTTCTGCGGTTCAAAGATTTTGTCATGTTTCCTCCCTAGACTGGGCCGTCGCCGATATCCCTTCGGCATTGGCACCAAACCCGCCCTCCAGCGGATAGAATCTACGATAAGCCAGATTCGCAATTTTTCAAAATATTTTGGAAACTCTTTCATTTTTGGCGTCAAAATATACGCAATATATTGTTTTTACTCTATTTATTATTTTCATTTTTTTGCACTTGCGAACAAGCTAGACTCTTTTCACAACAAGCCAGATGACAAACGCGCCAAAAATGAACGAACCAAAGACAGTTGCAAGACGCGGGCGCCCGCGCCTGAAAGCGAATGAGGAAAAGCCCGCAGGTTATCTGGTCGGGGCGCTTGATCGTGGGATTCGTGTCCTGATTGCTGTCGCGGATGCCCGGGGCGCGACGCTTGTCGACATCGCAAGAACGACAGGCATTCCAACGGCAACGGCGCACCGGCTTCTGACCACACTCCAGCAGCGAGGCATGGTGGTCAACGATGCCGAACATGGTAAGTGGCGCGTCGGACCGCAGGCTTATCGGATCGGCAACACGTTTGAGGAAGCCTCGAATTTGCTGGAGGTCGCGCCAGCCGCGATGCGCAGGCTTTCCAAGGAAACCGGAGAGACCGTGAACCTTGCCATCGAGGAAGGTGGGCAGCTGCTTTACCTGATCCAGGTCGAATCCGAAAATCCGATCCGCGCCTCGATCAAAAATGGCACGGCAGCTTACTTTCACACATCAGGAGTCGGCAAAGCCATTATGGCGTATATGGACGAGGCGGCACTTGAAAAGCTATTGGACCCTCTGACACTGGTCCAGCAGACGCCCAATTCGATTACGGACAAACAACAGCTCAAGGACGAGCTGCAGACATCCCGGCAAAGGGGATGGGCGATCGACGATGAAGAGCGTTTTCCGGGCCTGCGCTGTATCGCAGCGCCTGTCTTCGACTCGTTGGAGAATGTTGTCGCTGGCGTTTCAGTATCTGGGCCCATCACCAGATTCCCCGACAACAAGCTTGAAACCTTGGCCGCGTCGGTTGTTGAGACTGCGGCAAGCATTTCTGAAAAGCTCCGGAGTTCCCCACCTCAGAGTTAATTTCTTTGCTTTTTCAACCGTATTGAGCTTCAGGGGTCAGGTCCTGAGGTCACCTCAGACCGAGCCTTTTCTCATTCTGTGTGACAGCACCTCAGCCCGCAGGTGATGCAGTCGGGGCAGATCTTCCCGCGCGAGATTCCGGGTGCAATCGGGATCGTTTTCGACATCAAACAGCATTGGCTCGATATCCGTCGCGAAATGCGCAAGCCGGTACCCGTCTTTCTCAAACGCAAGGGCGCGGCAATGATCGGGCGGGCATTGCCATGCGGTTTCAAAGCGCCCCTTGCCGTTCTCTGATCCAAGCTCAAGCTCGACCATGGCCTCGTGCCCGTAGGGTCGGTCGGGCGCCAAGAGGTTACAGCCCTGCATCTCGGAGGGCGGTGCAGCTCCAAGCGCCGACAGAACCGTCGGGGCCACGTCAATCGACTGGGTCAATGCGTCGATATCTTCAGGCTCAAGATCAGGATGCCCGATCATCAGGGGCACGTGGGACGCAGCGCGGAACGGGGTCTGTTTTCCCCAAAGACCAAGATCACCCAGCATCTCTCCGTGATCGGCAGTCAACAGGATCAACGTGTCGTCTAACTGACCCACATTTTGCAACCATTCAAAAATCCGACCGATGTGATGATCAACTTCAGCAGCAAGCCCAAGATAGGTGGACCGACACAGCGCGATTTGTTCGGGCGTCATTGCGTCCTGCAGTCCGCTAAAACCCCAGAACATGTCCGTTCCACTTGGGAGGGAATGATAAGCTTCAAAGAACGGATGCTCATAAGCGGCCTCAACCGGTGGCGGGATATCCTGCGGGTTGATCAAATCGTTATACGGCGCGGGGGCAACGAACGGAGGATGCGGCCGGATATAGGTGACCATGGCAGACCACGGCTGAGATTTGCGAACGTCAAGATGCGCCAAAACCCGGTCGGTCAGGTACGCGGTATCACTGTCTCGCGCATCATAAAGCGCTGGCCCTCCGAGAGTGCCGTTCTGAGGTTTGTAGAGCGCCGTCGGGTCGCCCGCATCCGGCACGTCATAACCACGGGATCTGAGATGGGCGAGCCACTCCCACGCTTCCTCGCGCATCTCGGTGACCTCGGTGATCCCCGGGATCGGCCCTGTGTAGGAAAGATGCGCTGGGTCGTTCGGGTGCAGGCCCTTGGGATCGGGTTGCGTGTCCGTATAGCCGAACAACAACAGCTCTCGCCCGATAGAGCGCAGCGCCGTTGCAAGGTTAGGGATATCGCGCCGCAGCGGAACGCCATTCTGAACCGATCCGTGGTTCATGGCGTATTGGCCCGTTAGCAGGCTTGCACGCGCCGGACCGCAAGGCACCACAACCGTATGATGGTTGCGGAAATGCACCGATCGTTCTGCGAGAGCGCGAATGTTGGGCAGCGGCACATGCTGACCCAAAGCGCCGGTCAGAAGGTCCGCGCGGAACTGATCGATGACGATGAACAGAAAATTGCGCGGAGCCTTCTTCAGCATGGCGTCAGGCCTCTGCGCCGTCCAGTTCACGGATCAGCGCGGGCAGATCGGCTACCGTGTCGATCACATAGTCCGCACCGGCGTCCTTCAGAATCTTGGTCGCGTGCTGGCGCAGCGCGTCAACCTCCTCCGCCGACAGTGCAGCCAGTTCCTCCGGTGTTTTACCCACAGCATTGCCGGACAGGGATACGCCCACGGTGAGACAGCCAGCGGCGACACCCTCTTTGATGCCCGGCTCGGTGTCATCGACCTTGATGATAGCCGCAGGCGGATAGGCCACCAGATCGACCATGCATTTATACATGCCCAGCGGGCCGGGGCGGCCTTCGGGCAGGTCGTCAGAACAGACCAAATTGTCCGGCTCATAGCCTTGAGCGGCGGCAACCGGCAGGACGTTCTCCATGATCGAGCGGGTGTAGCCCGTGGTTGACCCGATCTTGAGGCCCATGGACCGCAGATCATCAATCGCAGCTTTACCACCCGGAACCAGATCCGCGTAGTCGGCAGCGACTTTTTCGTTCATCGGCACGAAGATCTCATAGACCTTGTCGACGTCCTGATCAGTTGGGGCGTTGCCGTATTTTGCCTCCCACTGGGCGGCGATTTCGGGCATATCCATCATGGAGCGGATGTGATCCCATTTGGGCGCGCCCATCGGTGCGCGGGCCTGCTCGATCGTGGCTTCGATATCGAACTTGGCGAAGGCCTTCACAAACACGCCCATCGGCGCGAATGATCCGAAATCGACCATTGTCCCCGCCCAATCAAACACGGCGGCTTTGAATTTGCTCATTGTCTTTCCTTTCGTCAGGCAGGTTCAACCTGTTTCTGTTTGAGTGTTTCGTCCGAGGGTCTGGCACTGTCGACCCCCATGTCACGCAGCACCTCGGCTGCGGTGTCAACGACCGCTTGCATCACATGCGCATCGACTTGTCCGATGTGGCCAATCCGGAAGCTTTCGGCTGCTGTGAGTTTGCCGGGATACAGGATAAATCCGCGCGCTTTCATGCGGTTATAGAAATCCGGAAACGCAAAACGCGGATGACCGGGGCAGAAGAAGGTGGTGATGATCGGCGACAGCCACTCATCGTCCAGCAATGTGACAAAGCCCAGCGCGCGCATCCCTTTGACCAGCGTCTTGCGGTTCTCAAGATACCGCGCGCCCCGTGCGGCGACGCCGCCCTCGGCCTCATGCGCGCGCAGTGCTTCGACGAAAGACGCAACCACATGCGTGGGCGGGGTAAAGCGCCACTGGCCCGTCTTCTCCATCGCGGCCCATTGGGCGTGAACATCCAGGCTGAGCGAATGGCTATTGCCTTCCGCCGCCTTGATCGCATCTGTTTCGACGATCACAAAACCAAAGCCTGGCACGCCTTCGATGCATTTGTTGGCCGAGCTGACCATGGCCTGAAACGGGATCACATGCGGCTCGAGCGGAACAGCACCGAAGGCCGACATAGAATCAACCAAAAGCTTGCGGCCAGCCGCCTGCGTGGCGTCAGAGATCTCTTGCAGCGGGTTGAGGATGCCCGAGCTGGTCTCGCAATGGATGGCCAGCACATGCGTGATCGCGGGGTCGGCCTGCAAAGCCGCGGCCACCTGATCCCCGCGCGGCGGCAAATAGTCCCCCATGTCGATTACGGCGTAGTCACGGCCAAGATAACCCAGAGTCTGTACCGCTCGTTTGCCATAGGCGCCGTTGCACAACACCAGCACCTTGCCGTCTTTGGGCACAAAGCTACCCAGCATCGCCTCGACCACGTAAGAGCCGCTGCCCTGCAAAGGCACACAGTCATAGCGGGCTTTGTCCTTCCCCAGAATATCCAGCAGGCGGCTACGCAACTCAGCCGTCATGGCGCGGAAATCAGCGTCCCAGCTGCCCCAGTCGCGCAGCATCGCCTCTTTCACCGGCAGCGACGTGGTCAATGGGCCCGGAGTCAACAGATACGGTTCACCGAAATGCGGCGATGGCAGTTTTTGGGTGTGATCAATCATGTCATTCATCTTCTATATGAAGGGTGCCACAACATAGTTTCGAGCTATGGCTTGGCTACAGTTTTCCAGTGACCCCCGCAAGGGCATTTCGACCGGCTAAGCGGGTTCCAGCGTCTTGGTCCTTTCCGCGGTCACGTGCTGATCCAGATGACAGGCCACGAAATGCCCCTCATCCACCTCTACCAGCTGGATCGGCTCGTCCGAGGGCTGATCAGGGATGCGCAGCGACACCCCTTCCGGGCCAGAGGAGGCAACGGGATGGATCATGTCGCCCTCAAAGCGGATCGGTTTGAATTCGGCGTCAGGATCTGGATGCGGTACGGCGGACAGCAACGCCTTGGTGTAAGGGTGCTGCGGGTTGAAAAAGATCTTGTCGGTCGGGCCATATTCCATGAACCGCCCCCGATACATCACCGCCACCCGGTGCGAGATCTGCGCAACCACCGCCAGGTCATGTGCGATGAACAGGAAGCTGACACCCAGTTCGGCCTGCACGTCCTTCAACAGCGCGACGATCTCGGCCTGAATCGACACATCCAGCGCCGAAACGCATTCGTCGCAGACAACAAACTTGGGCTTGGACACCAGAGCGCGCGCAATGCAGATCCGCTGCCGCTGACCACCGGAGAACGCATGCGGGAAGCGCCGCAGATGCTCCAGGTCGATCTTGCAACGCGCCGCGATCTCGCGTACCCGTTCGTCGATCTGATCCCGGTCCGTCATGAGACCCGAGGCCACAAGTGGTTCGGCTATGATATCCCGCACTGTCATGCGCGGGTTCAGCGAGGAATACGGGTCCTGAAAGACAAGGCTCATTTCCGGGCGGAAGCTGCGCAGCAGGTTGCCACCAAGGGTGTGCAACTGAACCGGGCCTTCATGGAACGCCATGTTGATCTTGCTGCGCACCGCGCGCAGCTCGGCCTCGGAAGCGTGGGCAAGGTCGATATCGCCCTTTTTCTTGCGGTGAAAGATCACCTCACCTTCGCTTGGATCAATGGCGCGCAGCATCGCGCGGCCAACGGTGGTTTTGCCCGACCCGCTTTCGCCGACAAGTCCCACGGTTTCGCCCTTGAGGATGTCGAAAGTGATGTCACTCACCGCGCGGACCGTTTCAACCTCGGTTCGGAACAGCTTCTTCTTTCGCACCTCGAATTCGACGCCCAGATTGTGGACGTCAATCAGCTTTCGCGCTTTCTTCAGTGGCGCGGGCGGGACGACCTTGTCCAAACGCGGAACCGCGTCCAGCAAGCGCTGAGTATAGGCCTGTTGCGGGTTGTTGATGACCTCGCGCACGGTGCCACGCTCGACAATCTCGCCCTTATACATCACCGCAATGTCGTCCGCGACTTGGGCCACCACACCCAGATCGTGGGTGATGAAAATCATGCTCATGCCCAGCTCAGCCTGCAGATCACGCATCAGTTGCAGAACCTGCGCCTGAATGGTCACGTCCAGAGCGGTTGTCGGCTCATCCGCGATCAGCAACTGCGGACCCGCCGAGAGGGCCAACGCGATCATGGCCCGCTGACGCATGCCACCCGACATCTCATGCGGGAATTGATCCACGCGGGCGGAAGGGTTGGTGATGCCGACCTTGTCCAGCATCTCAATCGACAGCTCGCGCGCCTGCCGTTTGTTCAGCCCGCGATGCAGCTGGATCGCCTCCATGATCTGGTTGCCGATGGTGTAGATCGGCGAAAAGCTGGCCATCGGCTCCTGAAAGATCATCCCGATCTCACCGCCGCGGATCACGCCCATCCGAGGGTCATGGGGGCGCACCTTGGCCAGATCGACGGTTTTGCCATCTTTCATGACGTAGTTGATCTCGGACCCCTGATCGATGCTGGCAATACCGGGCAGCAGCTGCATCACCGCCTTGGTCGACACGGATTTGCCCGAGCCACTTTCACCCACGATACCCAGCGTTTTGCCCGTCTCAAGCGAGAAGGAGACATCGCGAACCGGCTGGATCAGCCCCTCATCGGTGCGGAAAGACAGGGTCAGGCTTTTGACGTCGAGGATGTTTGCCATCACTTTGCCTCCGCGTAGGGGTCAGCCGCATCGCGCAGCCCGTCGCCGATCACTGTGAAGGCCAGAACGGCCACCACCACGAATACGGCGGGAATGAAAAGCCAAGGTGTTTGCTCGATCGCGCGCACCGACTGCGCCTGTTGCAGCAGAACGCCCCATGAGACCGACGGCGGGCGCAGGCCGAGGCCAACAAAGGACAGCGCGGTTTCCGAAAGGATCATGTAGGGGAACGAGATCACCAGATCGACGATGATGAAGCTGGTGAAGCTTGGCAGCATGTGCTGACCGATGATGCGCTTGGGGCGCGCACCGGCCAGTCGGGCCGCAACCACATAGTCTTCGTTCCGGATCGACAGAAGCTGAGACCGGATGCGCCGTGCCAGTGTCGGCCAGCCAAAGAGGCCAAGGATCAGTGTCATCGCAAAATAGACCTGTGTGGTCGACCACTCCTTAGGCATGGCGGCGGCCAGACCCATGTACAGAGGGATGATGGGCACCACCCGGATCACCTCGGTCACACGTTGGATAACGTTGTCGATGAGGCCGCTGAAATACCCGGCAATCCCGCCGATGATCAGCGCCAGTACAAATGAGATCAGCACCCCGATCACACCAATCGAAAGAGACGTCCGCGTGGCATAGATGGTGCGCGAGAACACATCCCGCCCCAGATCATCCGTGCCCCAGAAATGGATCTTGGCGCCCGGGTTCTGCAAGCCGATCAGGTGGCGGTCGGTTGGGATAAAGCCCAAAACCTTGACCGGTTCGCCTTTGACGAACAGCCCCAAATAGTTGCGCACCTCGGGATCAGGCACCGAGACGGCCCGCAGGGTCACCGGATCACGCTCGGTCTTGGTGCCGTTGATAAAGGGCACGACAGAGCATCCGTTGTCATCGCAAAAGCGCGGGATCTGCGGTGGTCCTTCTATATAGGAGGTATCACGCGTGACCGGGCCATAGGGAGCCACGATCTCGGCAAACAAGCCGGCCAGCGCCATCAGCCCCAGCACGATCGAGGCATACATCGCGGCGCGGTGCTTTTTGAAGCGCCACCAGATCAGTGTCCATTGCGAGGCAGAGTAGTATTTCAGCAGCTGCTGACGTTCTTTTTCCGCAGCCCGACGCTGAGCCGGGGTCATTTCGGGATCTGTCGTATCGGTCATGTCACGCCCCCAGCTTGATGCGCGGGTCGAGCCACGCCAACAGCAGATCGGAAAGGAAATTCATGAAGACGATGGCAAAGGTCAGCATCAGCAGGATCGCACCCGCCACGTTCATGTCGAGGTCGAGATACGCTTTCAGCAGCAGCTCACCCAGCTCGGTCAGGCCCAGAACCACGGCCACGATCGGCAGCTCGGAAAAGATACGGTTCACGTCAAACCCAATGGTCGAGACGACCGGGTTGATCGCCAGCCGGGCCGGGTATTTGATCAGCAGCTTCCGCTCAGGCACACCGCGCGCGCGGGCTGCGGTAACGGATAGCTTGTTCAGCTCATCCGACATGGTCGCGCGCACGGTCTGGATTTGATAGGCCACTGCCGACCAGGCCAGAACCACCGCAGGCAACCACAGGTGTTTGAGCATGTCCCAGACCTTGGCCACGCTCCACGGGGCGTCCTGATACTGGGCCGAGAACAAGCCGCCGATATCCGCCCCAAACCAGCGGTTGGCGAAATACAGCATGACCAGCGCCAGCAGAAAGTTCGGCAGCGCGAGGCCCAGATACGAGAAAATGGTCAGACCGTAGTCAATGGCCGAGCCGCGCCGCACGGCCGCATAAATTCCAACGGGGATTGAGATCAGATAGGTCAGGATCAGCGTCGCGAACAGGATGCCTGCGGTCAGCCAGACCTTGTCACCGATCACTTTGGTGACCGAGGTTTCAAAGGCAAAAGCCTGCCCGAAATCCCAGCGCAGAACGATACCGCCGATCCAGTCGAAATACCGAAGCAACATGGGCTTGTCCAAACCCAGTTCCTGACGGATGGCTTGCACATCGGCCTCGGTTACGTTGACCCCGGTGCCCGAGTATTTCCGAAACGCGTAGCGGTCGGCGTAGTCTCCGGGCGGGATTTCCATGATCAGGAATACCATCATCGACACCAGAAGCATCGTGATGGCCATTCCTACTAGTCGTTCGGCGGTGAATCTGAGCATGCGTCTGTCCCGAGATTGCAGCTTGGACTGCAAACTCCGGGGCGTCTGCTGCAAACGCCCCGGAGGAAAGTATCAAACCCGTATGGGGGTTACTGTTCCAGCCACCACTGCGAGGGGCGGTAGGGGTAGGTCCAGTAGAAGTCGTAGGTTTTCGACTTGATGGGTTTGACGTTCTGCAGGTCGTTGCGCCACAGGAAGGGGGCAACGATGTCACCGACGGTGCCGATCTTCAGCATGTTGTCAGTGTGGATCTTGACGATTTCCGCACCGATTTCGTTGCTGGTGTCCGAGCCGAACTCAGCCTGGATGAACCGCTCGCTCAGCTCCCACAGCTTCTGGATATCGGCTGGGGGTTCTACGCCTTCGGCCCCATCGGTCTGTTTCCACGTGGCCCATTTGGCGCCGGTGCCCGGGTTGAAGAAGTCACCAAAGGGCGGCACGAAAACGGTGGTATCCTGAGAGATGGTCGGGCCGGCATTGCCGTCATATTTCCAAGTCGTTAGGTCCAGATCGTTGTTGTTGCCCGAGGCGCGGTATTCGTCCGAGGTAACCTCTTTCAGGTCGACGCGCACGCCTACGGCGGTCCAGTAGTCCCGCACCAGCTCCATCATTTTCACCGGAACACCTTGCGAGGAATAGACCAGGCGAATGACCAGAGGCTTGCCGTCCGGGCGCTCCAACGTGCCGTCGCCGTCGCTGTCGCTCAGGCCCATTTCGGCCAGAAGGGCCTTGGCACCTTCGACGTCGTAGGCAATGTCCTTGTTCAGCACATCATCCGAGATGAACGACACGGTCTTGGGCTCGGCCGGAACACCCTGCATCGGAGTGCCCTGACCCAGATAGACGATCTCGTTGATTTCATCGCGGTTCATCGCCAACGACATGGCGCGGTTGAAGCGCACATCATTGAAGATTTCCCGCAGCACTTCGTCGTTATGGGTGCGGTTGAACGAGAAGAACACGTTTTCGCCCAGAGTCGGCGCGAACTGGATTGTATAACCGCCCTTGGCTTCGTTCTCTTTCAGCAGCGTGAAGTCTTCGAGGAAGATCGCCTGCTGTTTCCAGACAACCTCTCCGTTCATGACCTTAAGGTTCTGAACTTCCTTGTCGCTGACATAGCTCTCAACGATTTCGTTGATATAGGGCAGCTGGTTGCCCGCAGTGTCGACCTGGTGGAAATAGGGGTTCGCCACCAGTTTGCGGCCTTCCGAGGTCTCTTCGACAACGATGTGGCTTTCCAGCGTCGGCACAACCGCACGGCCAATCGCAGCGGCTTTGTCGGCGTCTTTCAGCAGCGGCGAGGGAACGTCTTTCCAATCCGAGCCGCCGTAGTAGAAATCAACCGCTTCGGCGCCGTTGGCGAAACCGTATTCCTGCGCCAGCGCATCGGCGTTTTCGTTGTACTTGGGCATGAACTGGCCCAGGAAATGCTTGGGCTGGAACGGCTGGCCGTAGTCGACGGCAAAGCGGTTCAGAATGCCCGGCGTCGGCACCGGGAAGGTCATGCGGACGGTCACGTCATCAACCGCCTCAACCTTGATCGGCTCGCCCGCAAACAGCCAGCGATCCGGGGTTTTTTCCAGAATGTCGGTGTTCAGCAGCAGATCATTGTACCAGAAGGCAACGTCTTCGGCGGTGAAAGGTTCGCCATCCGACCATTTGTGGCCTTCACGCAGCGTGATCGTCAGAACGGTTTTGCCTTCGTTCCAGTCCCAAGCCTTGGCGACGTTGGGCACAACCGTCTGCAGGTCATCCGCATAGCGCACAAAATTCACGTGGCGCACGGACAGAAGGTCCGACGTGCCCGACTCGGTCGCTTTCGAGATGCCGGTGATCGCGCCGCCATACTGGCCGATGCTCTCATAGGGCATCACGACCAGAGGCTCGGCCGGCAGGCGGTCTGCAACAGCGGCCAGGTCGGCATTGCCAAGGATTTTGCCGTTCAGGTCAGCAATCGCGGGGTTTTCCGAGAATTCCAGGGTGCAGGATGCGGCCGATTGCAGCTCGGCCAGTTCCAATTGCTGCGGGAACGCCGGCTCCAGCCCCATTGGATCAGCGACGGTGGCGACCGGGCAATTTGCCAGCGCGGGAACCGCAATCATCGTCGCGGCAGTGGACATCAGGATATGACGGATCGTCATGACAACCTCCAGGTTTGTTCGACGACCCGGTTAAGGGGCTATTGTAACAATTTAATAATGAGTGAGTGTTTATAGCTTTAAACTATGTCACTCCTATTCGTCAACACTCGCAAAAGTTTCTTGAGTAATTTCATAGAATTGCCGGACGGTGGCCGACGCAGCCATCGCAGGCATCGAAACTAAAAATTGATGAGCGCTTAGTTTTTGATCGTTAATCGGGATGAATTTCAGATCCTTGTCGGAGGCCACCAATTCCGATTCGAAGCCTACCCCCTCGCCCACACCAGCCCGGACCAGAGAGGTGATCGACCCCCAGGAGCCAAGGCCCAGAATGGTATCCGGCGCAATACCAGCTTCTGAGGCTGCGCGTTCGAAGATCTGACGCGTACCGGCATTCGGCTCCCGCTGTATCAGTCTCAGTTTCCCGACATCCGCCCAACTAAGGGTCTCGACGTCTCGCAATGCACCTTCGCTTTGGGCGACAACGCCGATCCGGAACGAGGCGACCTTTTGGCAATGCATCGTCTCCAGCGGTTCGAGCGCGGTGACAAAGGCGACATCCAGATCACCGGTGCGCAGCAAGGGCAACAGGTCAAGGCTGGCCATTGCACGCGCATTCAGGGTGACACCCGGATGGGTCTGGATAAATCGGGCAATAGGTGGCATGGCGATCTGATAGGTCGAATAGCCCACCCAAAAACTGCCCGACTTCAGGTCTTTCCGAGCGCCAATCGCCAGATCGACCTCGGACTTCAACGCCAGCAGAGCCTTGATCTGTGGACGCAGTGTTTCGAACATTTCGGTGGTTTCAATACCTTTGTTGCCCCGCCGCAAAAAGCGACACTCGGTTTGCCGCTCCAAGGCGACGATCAGGTTGGAAACCGTTGGTTGAGAGACGCCCAACTCTTCTGCCGCAGCCGTGAAACTGCCGGTGCGGGCAACCGCCTCGAGCGCTTTGAGCTGGCGGATGCTCGGTTCTACATTGCTGGGCATGGTTGGCTTCCTTCGCTCGCGCTGTCGTGCAGGTGATCCGGAACGGGCACAAAGTTCGATGCCCGGATACACTTTCCTAGCTTTATCCGTTTTCCTTTCCCGCGCGTCCAGTGCACATGGGAGCGGGCTAAGTTAGGTAGTGCCGGCCTAGTTTGCCTATTTTTTCAGCTATCATGCTTGTCTGCTGATTTTTTAAACACTAAATCCGCATGTTCTTCTGATTTGAGATGTAGCCGCGCAATCTCGGATGCTAGTCAGAAGCCATGCTCCAACGCCTGCCACTTCTGGTTTTCTCCGATCTCGATGGTACTCTGCTGAACCATCAAGACTATAGCTGGGACGCCGCACAACCCGCGCTAAAGCGGCTTCGGGACATTGGCGCGGGGCTCGTGCTAGCCAGCAGTAAAACCGCTGCCGAGATTATTGGCTTGCGCCAAGCCATAGGCTTTTCGAACATGCCGTCGATCGTCGAAAATGGGGCTGGCATTCTGACACCGGGCCACCCAAAAACCGATGGACCCTCTGAATATCTGAACATTCTGAATATCCTGCAACACCTCCAACCCGGCTTTCGCGGTTTTGCAGATATGAGCGTGCAGGAGGTGAGCGACAGGACCGGTCTTGATCTCGTCGAGGCAGAGAAAGCCCAGGATCGGCATTTCAGCGAACCGGGCGTGTGGGAGGGCGCGCCAGAGGATCTTGATACGTTTATCTCCGAAGCCGGGTGGTACGGTCTAAAAGCCAGGCAAGGCGGTCGATTTCTCACTTTGTCGTTTGGAAAGACCAAAGCGGATGCCATGTCCGACGTGATCCGCCAGTTGAAGCCGGAAAGAACCATCGCTCTCGGCGATGCGCCGAACGATCTGGAAATGATCCTTGCCGCCGACACCGGTGTCGTTGTCGCAAACCGGCATGGTGCATCCATTCCGGTCCAGGCGCTCGAAGACGAGCAGCGGATATTCAGAACCACACGCGAAGGCCCCGAAGGCTGGGCCGAGGCCATTCTGACCCTTACCGCAGCCGATCACAAAGACAGTTAACCAAGACAGGCAGCCCAAATGGCAGACTTCCATCAGAACGGAAACATCACCACGCTTCACAACCTGCGAAGCCGCCCGGCCGAGCATCTGGTGCACGAAATCTCTGTCTTTGCCGAAACGCGCAAGGTGACGTTGATCCTGCCCTGTCTCTACTCAGAACTAGAAGGTCCGGCCCTTGCGGGAATTATCGACGAGCTGTCCAAGGTCAGCTACCTGCATCGCATTATCATCGGGCTCGATCAGGCCGACGCGGAACAATACCAACGCGCCAGAGCGTTTTTCGACCGTTTGCCCCAGAAGCATGTTGTGATCTGGAACAGCAGCCCCCGGATGTTGCAGCTGGAAGAACGGCTGCGCGACCTTGGCCTTGCACCACAGGAACCCGGCAAGGGCAAAAACGTCTGGTCTTGCATCGGCTATCTGCTGGCCTGCGCCGACAGCTCGGTCATGGCGATCCATGACTGCGATATAGTGACCTACAAACGGGATATGCTGGATCGGCTGGTCTATCCCGTGGTCAACCCAACCTTCCCGTTCCAGATGGCAAAAGGCTTTTATCCGCGCATCGGTGATGGCAACCTGAACGGCCGTGTCACTCGGCTGCTGGTCAGCCCTCTGCTGATCGCGCTGAAAAAGGTGATCGGAGATCGAGACTACATCGACTACCTGCGCAGTTTCCGCTATCCGCTGTCAGGCGAGTTTGCCATTCGCACACCGACCCTGCCCGATCTACGTATCCCGTCGGACTGGGGGCTGGAAATCGGCGTTCTGTCCGAAGCCTGGAGGAACCTCGCACCCAAGTCCGTCTGCCAGGTCGAGATTGCTGACAATTACGATCACAAGCATCAGAAGCTGTCGCCAGAGGATGCCAACACCGGGCTGAGCCGGATGTCGACCGACATCTGCAAGGCCATCTTCCGCAAACTGGCCGCAGATGGCACCGTATTCACCACCAACACGTTCCGGACGCTCAAGGCGACCTATTATCGCTCGGCTCTGGATTTGCTCGAGGGGTACTATACCGATGCAAAGATGAACGGCTTGGCACTTGACCGCCATACCGAGGAAAAGTCGATCGAGCTCTTTGCCGAAAACATCATCCGCGCCGGGCGGGTCTTTTTGGAGAACCCCCATGAGACGCCGTTTATCCCGACATGGAACCGGGTCCATGCCGCAGATGCCGAGTTCCTGCACCACTTGAGCGAAGCGGTCGCGCTAGATCTGGAAGAGTTCACACCGCAGGCGCGTTCGTGATCCAGCGACACTGATACGGTGCAAGTGAGAATTCTGACATGTTGGCGCCAAAAACCTCGCCGGTCAGCGCGTCCATCCAGGTTTCTTCGGCAATCAGGTTTACCTCCGTCGGGTTAATCTGAACGTGATCCGCAGACACGTTGTGAAGGGCGAAAATGGATTGGCTTCGATCCAGACTCTGCCGCCAGATGCCAAACACCCTTTCGTCGAGCCGCAAGGTGAACTGCGTCGCATTCGGGTGGAACGCCGACTGCTGCGCGCGAATGCGCAACCGGCGCGACATCTCCGACAACACTCGGGATTGATCCGATCCGGGGTCGGCGAGCTTTGACAACAGGTCCGGATAGTGCCAGCGATGCCGGTTGATCGCCCTGTTCATCCCACGACGTTCCACCGCCTCATGGTCGTTGGGGGTAGCCAACAGTGAATGGATGTAAAACGCGGGAATACCCTCAAGTGACATTACGATGGTCTGAGAACAGATGAAGCGGGCCAGGTGAAAATGGTCTTCGCCGTCAAAGGTCGCGCGCATGGCCTCGAAGAAGGCGCAGTTCAATTCATAAGGTTCTTCGCGACCATCCGGTAAGGCGCGCATGGAAACCAGCCCGCCCAGGTTTCGCACGGTGTCGATCATCCGCGTCTTTTCTTCGGGTGGCAGCAGCCCTTCTGCGGGCCGCATCCCGATACCATCATGGCTGGCGGTGAAGTTCAGATAGGCACACCCCAATTGCGCCGGGGGCATGGCCGCCTGCCAGTCACGCAAGTACCGGGCAGTGCCAGACTGCATGGCGTGCAGGATCAAGGGAGGAAGGGGAAAGTTGTAAACCGCATGTGCCTCGTTCCGATTGCCGAAATAGCTTAAATTTTCTGTACGCGGAACATTGGTTTCGGTCAGCAGGACGACAGTCTCTGTCATGAAATCGCAAAGAAGCCGAAGCAGTTGCACGATGGCATGCGTCTGAGGAAGGTGGATCGAGGTCGTGCCCACTTCTTTCCAGATGAAGGCCACGGCATCCAGCCGCAGGATGCGCACGCCCTTGTCGATATGCAGTCGGATGATCCGAAGCATTTCGATCAGAACCTCAGGATTGCGGAAGTCTAGGTCGATTTGATCGTGGCTAAAAGTACACCAGACGTGACGGTCGCCACGGCTCGTTTCAACCTGACGCAAAAGCGGGGTGGTTCTGGGCCGTACCACCGGCTGCAGATCCTCTTCAGGCCTAGCCTCGAAGAAGAACCTGTCATGCGGCGGCTTTCCCTGCAGGTAGTTGTTGAACCATAGCCCCTGACTGGACACGTGGTTGAGCACAAGATCCGACATCAGGTGGAAATCATCCGCGATGCGCGTGATGTCTGGCCAATCCCCCAATTGCGCGCTGACGCTGTAATAATCCGAAACCGCAAACCCATCATCGGATGTGAAGGGAAAGAATGGCAGGATATGCACGCCGTTCACGACCCCTTGCAGATGACGCACAAGAAAATCGTGCAACAAGTCCAGAGGTTTGTGGACCTGATCTTCGATGGAATTGCCGTAAGTGATCAGAACACTGTCCCGCTCCGACCAGAGACCATTGCCGGGTTTTCGCCCCTGCTTTCTTTGGTGGTGGCCGGACGGCCAGAACGCTTGCACAATCTGCTCGGATAATTCTGCATGGTCATGGTCCGGGTAGATACGGATCAGAAGATCCGTCAGTCGCCGGGAGAAATTCTGGCTCATGGTCGTTGTGCTTGGCTCGGCTTCGTCAAATGCCAATTGTTCGCCAGAGCAGTAGATCTGTCAAACAAGTCAAAATCCATTTGCGCACCTTGCCGAGGTTTATCCATCCATCTGCCTGTAAATTGGTCGATGCCAAAGAAAACAAAACGCGCATACGATACGGACCTCGCGCATAGCATTCTTCGAATATTGAGTGCTTTTGACGGAATCATGGATGGGCTTTCAACGCGATGACCTCGAAAGTCATGCTCCGGCTAGCCAAGACACTTTGGGTTGTCAAAAGTTTGCAACAGCGCTGGGAACGATGTTTTAGCTAGCCCGAAAACTCACGGACATTGTCCTCAGCAGTCGGCTTTCCGTCCTCAATGGCCAGCAACTCGTCAGACTCCGAATTTTTCATGACAGAGATCGGTGATCTGTTGCCAGATTGACTTGAATTCCGGCGTGTTCTCTGCCGCGTAGTGGAAGTTTTTCATCAATCCGGTGAGTTGCGTGAACACCTGCCGCACTTCGGCTTTGTCAGTGAAGTCGGCACTCGACTGGGTCACGTCGTAGACCAGTTTGAAGGTCATCTTTTGCCGCTCCAAGGGAACAGTTGCGTCCACCTGATCAAAGGCATCCTGCTGCAGGTAAACCATATCCACAAACAGCGCTTTTTGTTGGGTGACAAAATCCTCGATGGTGACACCCTCTTCGCCGGTGACCTGCATCATTTGGTCGACTTGCTCACCTTTTTCGATCAGGGTCAGCAGGTCCCGGACCTTACCTGTCCATCCGGGTTCCGCGTTCTTGTCATACCAGTCGGAAAGCTGATCCGTGTAGCGCGACCAGCTTAACATCGGGTCAACGGCTGGATAGAACCGCTTATAGGCCCGCTCCGAGGACAAGCCGAGGAAACATTTCACGGTAGACAGAGTGGACTGCGTGACCGGTTCATCAAAGTTGCCTCCAGCGGGTGACACCGTCCCGATCAAAGTCAGGCTGCCCAGATCGTCGTCATTGGTTTTCAACGCGCCCGCGCGTTCGTACAAACCCTTGATCGAGCTTTCCAGATAGGCCGGAAAGCCCTCTTCGCCCGGAATTTCTTCCAACTTACCAGAGGTTTCGCGCATCGCTTGGGCCCAGCGGCTGGTGCTGTCGGCGATCAACAGAACGTCATAGCCCATCTGGCGGTAATACTCACCCAGCGTAATGCCGGTGAAGATTGAGGCCTCGCGCGCGGCGACTGGCATCGAGGAGGTGTTACAGATGATGATCGTACGATCCATCAGGCTGCCGCCAGTGGTCGGGTCGGTCATCTTGGGGAATTCGTGGATCGTCTCGACCACCTCACCAGCGCGTTCGCCGCAGGCCACAACAATGACGATATCTACCTTGGCATTCCGCGCGATCAGATTTTGCAGCACCGTCTTACCTGCCCCAAATGGGCCGGGAATGCAGGCCGTTCCGCCGCGCGCGATCGGAAAGAACGTATCAATCAGACGCTGCGAGGTCAGAACCGGCTCGGTCGGATAGAGGCGTTCGGACAGGGCGCGTTTCAGGATGCTCTCTGGCAAGGGGCGCCGCACCGGCCATTTCTGCGAAAGGGTGAGTGTGTGTTCGCCACCCTGCTCATCCTCCAGCCGGGCAACGATGTCGTGGATCGTGGCCGCGCCTTTCTGGACCCAAACGACCTTGTAGTCGCCCGACCAATTGAAAGGCAGCATGATCTTGTGGCTGAAATGACCCTCGGGCACGGTGCCGATACTGTCGCCTGCTGTAACCGTATCCCCGACCTTGACCGACGGCGTGAACGACCATTTTGCCTGATCGTCCAGCGGGGCAACGTCTGCCCCGCGCGGCAGGAATGTTCCAAACTCGCTGGCCACCTTGGGCAGCGGCGATTGCAGGCCATCAAACACCTGCCCCAGCAAGCCCGGTCCGAGTTCGACCGACAGCAACTGGCCCGATTGTTCTACCGGATCGCCGACGGCCACACCGTCGGTGCTCTCATAGACTTGAACATCCGCTGTATCACCGCGTACGCGCAACACTTCGGCCTTTAGACGCTCTTGCCTGCCGCCTGGGCCGGGGCGCGTGGGCAGGATGAATACCACCTCGTTCTTGACCAGCTGTCCGGGCTGGCCCGAGGCATCTTTGTTGGCTTGGATCTGCACGAGACCTTCCTGCACCGAAACGACGCGGGCGGTGGCGGTTTGCGTGGCGGGTGTTGGGGCTGTCATGCGTATGCTCCCTCAAAATCGATATCGGCGACATCGGCCATGGCCTGTTGCGTCAGATGCTCAAATCTCTTGGCTGCGTCCTGCGCGTTGCTTTGCGCCCAGCGGTCGAAAATGTTCCATTTCAGCACATAGATCGCCACCGCTTCGAAATCGAAGTAGTGACGAGATCCGTGCCGTTTCAGTTGCTTGTGACTGACCGACAAGAGCAACCGCTCCAGGCCCAGTGGATCTTCGACCTCCAATAGCTGTTTCGCGTCCTTGATCCATGGCATCGCCCCTTCAAGACGGAAATGCGGGTCGCCCCAATTCTCCGGAATGTGTCGGCTCCAACGCCCCATTCCGAACACCCCTGACGGGGGGCTGCCGCCTTGTCTACGCAGGCGCAGTGCGGCAACGGCAGTTCGCAGATCCATGCGCTCCACAAGGATCTTCCGCAAAGTTGGTTGCGGCGTATCTTCTAATGCTTCTTTGCATCGCTTGATCGCCTGAGCATCCGTCACGTCCATGTCATAGCCGCTCCAGTTCAGAGCATGCTCCAACGCCTTCAAAACGCGCGCGTCCTCGGATGTCAGCGCCATCAAGCGCCGTTCAAGGCGGAGGCGCGACAAGGGCGGCTGCTTGGCGACGAACAGCCGTTCCGAGCCCGGCAGGCTGCTGATCAAAGCGATATAGGCGTCGGGGTCCGACATGTTACCGGATCACCCCTTCCAGCACGGCGCGGAAACGGGGCTGTAGATGCTGCATCAGCAGCGAGGCCACGGCCTTGTCGGTCAAATCCAGAACCACGCCCTGATCTTCCGCCCGCACTCGGATACCGTCCTGCGCATCGTCCGCAGCATGCAATTCCACCTGTTCGCGCAGCATTTCGGCGGTCAGGCCAAGTACGTATTTCGTCAGCTTACCGGACTGGATGTCATCAGCGTTTTGCTTGATATCCTCTTGCGTGGCGACCTTTGCTGGCAGGATGACCTGAACTTTGCCCTCGAGATTGGCCCCTTCGGCCGCGCGCCCGACAACCTCCAGGATCATCTGTTTCAGCAGGTCCGGGTCTGCCATTTCCTTGGTGACGAGGCGCGCCACGTCCTCTCGAAACCGATCCGTCAAGCCCGCCTTCATGGTCAGAACCGCGTCCCGCATGGCGGTGTTCAATGCTTCTTCGCCTGCCGCGCGATAGCTGTCAGAGTCGCTGCGGGCCTTTTTCTGGTAGGCATCCGCCTCACGCTTGGCGTCCGCCAAAATCTTTGCTGCCTCGGCCTTGGCATCCGCCCTCAGCTTCTCGGCCTCCGCCTTCCCGGCGGCCACCCCATCATTGCGCAGTTTGTCGATCAGTGCGTCGACGCCGTGCGAGATCATGCCATCCTGTGCCATCAACTAATCCCCGCGCTGATCACGAGGGCGAAGACGAAGGCGAAGACACCAAAGCCTTCGATAATAGCCGCCGGAGCCAAGGACAGGCCGAATATCTCGGGCTTCTCTTTGGTCGCATTAATCGCGGCGGCACAGGCGCGACCCTGCCAGATACCGCAATACATCAGCGCGATGCCGGACAGGATGCCGATCCCGAACAACCCGCCCGCGTTTTCCGGTGTCACATCGCGGTTGAGCGTGAACATGATGACGATCCCATAGATCACCATCGTTGACGGAAAGGCCGAGACGCCGACGAAGCGGCCATAGCCGCCCTCGGTCTCGGTCATCGCACCAATACTGGCCATGCCCGCAATCGAACAGCCAATCGCACTGGCCGCCGCGCCCAGCGCCATGGGGGCGTAGATGCCCAGCCAACCCAATGTCAGAACAAGCTCATTCATTTCTGAACCTCCTTGCGGGCGAACGGACGAAAGACAATGCCTTCATCCGGTAGACCCCATTTAAAGAATTCGATGTAATTGAGACGTAAACCGTGGACGACGCCGCTCATCATCGCGAGGGCGAAGTTCAGGATATGGCCGATGATCAGGATCAGCAGGCCGAACAAAATGCCCGGCCCTTTAAGCGCGTGGATCACCGAGACGGCGAGATCGTTGAAAGTGATCGCAAGTGAGGCCGAGGCCAATCCAAGTGCAAAGAGGCGCATATAGCTGAGGACATCTCCGAATGCGCCCATGGCCCCGGCAAGACCCTGCACGCCGTCAATAAGTCGCCAGAGCCAGTCGATTGGTTTTTTGATCTGCCTCTCGCTTGTAAACATCAAGATCGCCAAAAGACCCGCGCCCAATATCATCGCGCCCAGCGATGCTGATTGGCCTTTCATGTAGCTGAGCCACAAAACAAACCCGCCGATCAGCGCCGCGATCCAACCCAGATTGGCAACCGCCTTGCGCTGCCCCCATGCCGCACGCGCGGCCAGAGCGTTGGCCAGCACAAGATGCAAGACACCGACAACAATCGAGATCATCATCATCGCGCCGAAGTTATTCAGGTCCAGCAATTTGGCCTTTGCCAGAAAGGACCCATCAGGCGGCGCGACCCCAAAATAGCTCCCGACCAAAACGCCATAGAGGATGGTCGCCACCGAGACGATCACACCGTAGCGCCTCCAGGATTGTTGGCTGACAGTCCCGCCCAAACGCTTCCAGAATAGCAACAGGCCCAGCAGAATGACGGCCCCGTATCCAGCATCTGCCACGATCATTGCAAAGAAGAATGCGAAAGAGGCAGCGACAATCACGCTCGGGTCCCAATCCTTGTAGCCCGGCACTTGGTAAAACAGCGCCAAGTCCACAGCAGCGCTGCGTTGTTCCGGCTGCTCCAGCAATGTGGGCGGGGTGTCATCGGCGCCCGGGTCTTCGATAAGAACCGCGGCATCTTTCGACCCCGCCATCTCCAGAACCGCATCAATCCGATCTTCGGGCACCCAGCCCTGCAGGGCATACATAGCCTCTTCGTCGCGGACCTTCTGGGTGGCGTGGGCTAGCTCTGCCGCACTTTCAGCTACGGACAGGTTGCGCCGCATCAGCGTCAAGTAGCGGGTCTGCGCAACCCGTTCCGCCTCAAGCGCTTCGATCGCAATCTCGGCCTCTTCCAACTGTGCTTCCAACTCGTGAATCGGCAAAGACCCGGTATGCGTGCGCGGGACCGGCAGGATATCGTCGGCCGGTTCGTCCGGCGCGATCAGGACGGCATAGATGAAGCGGTGATCCTGTTCGAGAATGGCCCAAGGAAGCGCCAGATTCTCCAACGCGTCCCGATGCTTTAGGGGCAGTTGGTAGAACCACAACCGGTTGCCCGCCAGCACATCGTCGGGCGGGAAATCCAAATCCCCCCAGGGCTGCACCTGAGCAATCCGGTGAGCCAGAAAATCCCGCTGGTCTGACATGTCACGCGTACGCTGCATCAGGTCCAGCACGTCTTTGACGAACTGATCCATTTTGAACTCAGGATCACGTTGTATTTGCCTGCGAGGCTCGGGGACATCGGTCAGAAAGCGCAGCGCCTTATATGCTTCATGCGCGCCCCGTTCGTTGACCTTTTCCGGCTCAGCTGGCGGAGGGGCCAGGGGCAGCACATGCATACAACCAAGCGCCTGCAGCGCCTCAAGCGTTTCGATCTTCTGCGCCGCCCGTCCCACCAATGAGAGCTTTTTGAGCCGTGCAACACTCATGACACGGCCTCCTGCGCATGTTTGCGCTTGGAGATTTTCGAGCGCACGACGGCCTGCATCTGCTCATCACTCAGATAGATGCGGATCTTCTTGATATTGGCCTTTGCGCGCGGGATCAGAACCTTTTCGAACAGATTGACCCGCTGCGTGATCGTGGCGACAGCCTTGTCGAATATCTTCACCCGCTCTTCCGCCACTTTGACCCGCAGACGCGCCTCGATCATGTCGTGTAGCAATTGCGCGGCGGCGTCGACCCAATGGGGCTTGGCCAGCCGTGAGTACGGCCGCACCGAAACCTCAATCCGGTCAAGGGCGGGCATCTTGACGCCCACGACATTCACCTCCTTGACCTTGTAGTCTGTCAGCTGGACCAAGCCATCAAGATCAATGCCCTTCTGCGCCAGCATGGGGAGCTTCGCGCCGACCTGTTGCGCCAGATCGCTCACTTCGTCTTCCAGACGCTTTACATCTTCTCGTGCTTTGGCGCGTTCGGCCATCAACTGCTGGCGTTTAAGGTCCAGCGACGGCAGGAACCGCTCATAGCTTTTCAGCTGCGTCTGCTCGCGGGCGAGCGACGACTTATTCAGCTGCAACCGCGCCATCACCATCCTTTGGGAAATACTTGTCGATCAGAGCTTGCTTCATCAGCAATTGTTCAGGCGCAAAACATTCGGCCAGTGTTTTCCAACCCAGATCCAGCGCATCCTCCAACGGGATCGAGACATTGATATCCATGAACCGTTTTCGGAACAGCGCACCGAATTTCAGAAGTTGATGATCGTAGTCTGACAGATCAAACGCCATCGCCTGTTTCTGCGCGGCGTCCCGGCTTTCCGAATAGAAGCGGATCATCGTGTTCATGATCTGCCCGTGATCCTCGCGGGTGGTCTTGCCTATGACGTTCTGCTTCAGGCGCGAGAGGCTGCCGAATGGGTCAATCACACCCGAATGCAAGTAGAACTGCCCCTCGGTGATGTAGCCCGTGTTGTCCGGCACAGGGTGGGTCACATCGTTGCCGGGCATTGTCGTGACGGTCAGAACAGTCACCGAGCCCCCTTTGGCATAGTCACAGGCTTTCTCGTAGCGCCGCGCGAGCTGCGAATAGAGATCACCCATATAGCCACGCTGCGAGGGGACGCGTTCCTGACTGATGCCCACCTCTTTCATCGCGTCTGCATAGGCAGTCATGTCGGTCAGCAAAACAAGAACGCGCTTACCCTCTTCCACCGCGAATTTCTCGGCCACGGCCAGCACCATGTCTGGCACCAGAAGGCGTTCCACCAGAGGGTCCATGGCCTGATTGACGAACATCACGGTGCGCGAGAACACCCCTGCATCCTCAAACGAAGTCCGAAACGTGTGGTAGTCATCGAAGATCAACCCCAAGCCGCCGAAGACCACGATATCCGCGTCCGCCTGTATGCCGATGCGGCTGAGGAAGGCGTTGAACGGTTCGCCAGAGACCGAAAAGATCGGGATCTTCTGGCTTTCGACCAGCGTATTGAACACGTCGATCATTGGCACGTCGGTGCGGATCATCTTGTTGGGCACGGCCCGTTCGGCCGGGTTCACCGTCGGGCCGCCTATGTCGATCCGAGGCTCGGCAGACAGGTCAGGGCCGCCGTCAATCGGCTCTCCCGCGCCATCAAAAACGCGGCCCAGAATATTGGCGGAATACGGCGTCTGCATTGGGTGACCAAGGAAGGTCGCTGTCGCCTCGGTCGAGATGCCCTTGGTGCCCGAGAACACCTGCAGCGTCACCACATCCCGGTCGATAAAGATCGCCTGGGCCAGCGTTTTATGCCCATCGACCGTTTCGATCACCGCGAGATCATTGAATCGAACAGCCGGTGCGCCACCATCGTCAACCGGTACACGAACCTTGATCGTGTCGCCGACAATTTCCAAAACACGTGTATACTTCAAAAGACTCTGAGACATCGCCTACCCTAAGTCGCATGTTTAAGAGTTTAAATTCTTTCCACCTTCGTGCTGCCCACCAAAGCATCAGCGCCGGAGGGGTTTATATTGATCTGGCAAATCTGGTTACCGCCAAGTTAATAGAGGTTTCCGACCGAAAGCAATGCAACCAATTCAATTCATACTGGTTTTTGTCGTTGCTTTTCGCTTTCTGGGTCGTGCCGGTGATGACTCTGACGCTGGCTTTGCCTCAGTTCCAGCATCCCCACTGTAGTCCAAAACCCGTACAAGCAGATTGGCCATCTCTTCCAGTTCTTTAGAGGGCGTTCGGACTTCACCTATGATGTGTTTGACGAGATCGACGGCTTCTGTGCGCCGCGCTTTGTCAGGCAATAGATAAGGCAACGTTTCAACCGCGCCCTTCGGATCGAAAGTGGCGACCAGGGATTGCTCATGCAGAATGCGTTGACGGTCGGTGACCGAAAGGGACTTGAACGGCGCCTCGTGGTGAAAGATATGCGCCCACCGGTGTAAAATCTCGGCACGAAAGCCTTTGTGACTGTCAGCCAATAGAACCAGCATACGAATGACCGCCTCGGGCAGTCCCCCTTGCCGCAAATGAGCAAGCACCGCGCTGACCTCGGGCAGATCGCGCAAAGTCGCCGGATCCGGCAGGGTTCGGCGCGTTGCATTCCTTTGCCCGAACCAAGACGCAAACGGCCCGCCCCAAATTGCGTAGAACGACGCCTCATACCAGGCGTCGCGCAGATCACGGCCAAAATCCATCGACTGCTCAATCCATTCACCGGTGAGTTTTTCCCATTTCAGAAACGGATTTTCAGCATCGGCGGGAGCGCGCTGTGCTCTGGCATTCTGCGCCAGAGTTTCGATTCCTTTCCCCAAAACTGTGCTCGAAGACATCGCAGCGCGCTGTGCACGCAATGGATGTACATCGCGCAAAGCCTGGGCCATCACCGGTGACGACAGGGCTTGCACCGCCGGGCGACCGAAGGTTTCATAAGCCCCCGCTTGCACTTCGGACATTTGCGCCACTGCGGCAAAGCTGGTCTCATCCTGCCGACCGTCATCCAATGCCGCGACATCCGATAGTGAGCGTTCGACGAAACGAACTTCGAAGGATTTATCGACCCCGTCCCCTTCGATGCTATCAATGACCATTTCATAGAGACCGGGCGCCATTGCCTCGACCGTCTCAAGTGTAGAGGCCAAGCCTGCGTGCTCTTTGCGCGCGACTTTGGAGGAAACAAAGATGCCCAGATGCCCCACTTCTTCATGAAGCATGTAGATGATGCGCTGGCCGCGTACCCGTATCTCTTCTTCGTCAGCATACGTTTCGGCAATCCAGTTCAACGCCTGTTGAGGCGGTGTAATATTGTCGCCATGGCTTGCAAAGACAAAAATCGGCGCTTTGATCGCCTTGAGATCAACGGGAACTCCGGGTTCCAGTTGCGCGGTATTCTTGACCAGCCGGTTTCCAACGAACAGCTGTTCTACAATCCATCGAATTTCGGCCTCGTTCAGAATGAAGAACCCACCCCACCAGCGCTCAAAATCAATGAAGCGCTGCCTGCCGGCTTCGGGATCGCGATACAGATCGAAATATTTGCCAAAGTAGTTTCGGCTGGGGTTTAGCTGCTCGAAATTCATCACCAGATTGGCGCCGTCGAACTTGCCATTCCCCAAATCTGACCAGAACATCGGCTGCCAGGTGCCACCAAGCATACCACCGTTGTAGCGCATGGGGTTTTCACCAACCTCACCCGACCAAGGTGCAACCGGCGCTCCGTTGAGCACCAAAGGCCCGGTCAGATCAGGGTTGCAGGCCGCCATCAACAATGTCGCCCAACCGCCCTGGCAGTTTCCTGTAACAACAGGTTGCGGACTTTTGGGGTGACGCGCGCTGACTGTGCGAACAAATCCAGCCTCGGCATGCATGACGTCGGCCAATGTCTGACCTTCAACCGGATCACGGCCGAAACTCACAAAATAGACCGGATGGCCCTTGGCCAGCGCCACGCCGACCTGGCTGTCGGACTTGAAACCACCAATACCACCACCATGACCGGCACGCGGGTCTATGATGATGTAGGGGCGTTTGTGATCGTCTACGTCGATCCCTTGCGGGGGGACAATGCGCAATAGCTGATAGTTGCAAGGCCGGTCGAGCTCCGCCCCGTCAACGATCACTTCGTAGTCATAGGCAAGCACCGGCGGGCAACCTGCCGCTTCATGTTCGAGGAAAACATCACCACGCTCACGCAAGGCGTCCATCGTCAAAGCGACGCGCGGAACAGCATCCTTGACGTAGTCCGCCCAAGCCGAGCCAACAGATTTCGTCTGCGTGAATTGCACCGCAAGATCTCGCAGATCGCTTGTCAGGTTCAGAACCCGATCCGAATGGTGTTCAGTTATTTTTTGTGCCTGAATGGTGGCGGCACGAGACAGAATTTCATACTGAACGCCAGATTGGTCGAGCACGTTGGAAATCGCGTCAGACAATTTGTTGTTCACGGCCGTTATGTTTTCACCCGTTGCAAGGTTCGATGCCTTTTCATTCGCGAATGAATTCCGAGCCATTGATCTATCCTTCCTCGGACGATGTTGGTTTCACCGTCGATGGGGAGTATGCCCCCGGTCAAATTGAACGCCTCGCTGCTTGCAAGAAACGATGCACAGGTCGACATCTTCGATGGTCGCGAAGTGATGTGTGGGTGCATGCTTTGCTGCAGCGCACCAAAATTGGCTATCCCGGTGACGACGCGGGTTTTCAGAGGGCCTGGCGACATCTTCGCTTTGCGTGCATAACCCCACGCGATCGACCGATCGCTCGCCACTCCGATGACGACAGCTTTTGACCTATTCAGGTGGAACATCGTGGCGCCTCGATTTCTGCAATGCAGCATACCACTTCTCAATCGATTCGAAACATTTGAATGGTCAAACTATCTCGCCAACGCTGCGTCAAAGTCGTTCAGTAGCAAGTTTGTGGCAAATTAGATTCCGCAACAATCTCTGACGACACGCGACCGATCCATTAGAATGGACACGCTCGAAGCTGACCACAATATGCCAATCCCGAACCGCCCCTTACCGGAGCAGACGGCATTCATACGAAACAAGTGTGGGCGTCAATTGTCGGAAGCTTCGCAACTGACCTCATCAAAAACACATCTGCTCTAAGCGCCAAACAAAACCGCATTCGCGACTTTTCTGAGCATGAGGGAACAAGCAACCAATTGTTCCTCGGAAACGTACTCATCAGGCTTGTGGCCTTGTTCCGCCATAGACCCTGGGCCGCACACCACTGTCGCGATGCCAAGGTCTGACAGAACGCCAGCCTCAGTTCCGAATGCAACGTGGGTTGTTTCGCCGCCGCCAGAGGATTTGACAAGTGAGACCTCTGGCTCAGAGCTGGAGACTGACAACCCGGGGTATCCCGCCAACGCCCGAAGCGAGATTTGGGCAGCCGTTGGAAACTTGGCCAAAACCGCGTCTGCTGCCTGCTGAAGCTCGGCTTCGATCTCGTCGGGGTCATCTTCCGCCAGATGCCGGAACTCAAACACAAGCGTCGCCTTGTCGGGTACAAGGTTGAGCGCTGTGCCGCCGGACAGCTGGCCAACATGGAAGGTCGTATAGGGAACATCGTAGGCGTCGTTGCGGATCCCGGTTTGTTGGGCCTTCTGCTGCATCTGGCGCAACTTTGCGACGAAATCGACGGCAACATGGAGTGCGTTGACAAATTGCGGGGCGAGCGCGGAATGTCCGGCCTCTCCTTTAATGTCGGCGCGGTAGGCACGCTTGCCTTTATGGCCGATAGCGACCTTCATCTCGGTCGGCTCGCCTACAATGGCCAGTCTGGGACGCTCCAACAGCGACGGCAGCTGCTTTTTCATGCGTGAAATCCCGACGCAGCCGATCTCTTCGTCGTAAGACACCAAGAGCTTTAGGGGCGTTTTCAGCTCCCGACCGTGCACGGCATCGGCGAGGGCCAACATCTCAGCCAGAAAGCCTTTCATATCGGTCGTTCCACGCCCGTACAATCGGCCTTCCTGTCGGGTAAGTTTGAAGGGGCTTACGCTCCAATCCTGCCCCTCAACTGGCACCACGTCGGAATGCGCAGAGAGTAACAGCCCACCTTCAACAGATGGCCCGATTTCTGCAAAAAGCCCTGCCTTAGGTTCGTCAGGATCCACGATGCGCTGCACCCGAAAGCCGCGATTGCGCAGAAAGTCTTCGATATAGGCGATCATATCGAGGTTGGATAGGGCGCTGACGGTTTCAAAGGCAACCAGACGCTCCAGAACCTCTAGTGAGACACTCATGAAAGCGCTTCTCCTCCGATGGCGCGGAAGGCGCCCGCACGGGCCTGAGCTTGCGCATAGTCTATGAACGCAGACACCGTACGCGACTTTTCCGCACCATGGGTGGTCAAAAGGCCCATTCTCAAGGACCGAACCGGCCCGGTAATCGGCACGCAAACAAGCGGATTGCCGTCCGGTGACGTATTGCTTTGCGGGCGCACATTGGCGATGGAATAGCCAAAGGCGTTCCCAACCATTGAACGCATCACGGCCATGTCTCGCGTCAGCTCCACGATACGAGGCTGGCGCGAGGATGCCGTAAACAGCGACAGGAAGTAGTCGGTACTGATCGGCAAATCGAGGAGGATCATTGGCAGGTCCGCCAGATCATCAATGGATACGGATGTCCGTGTCGCCAATTCATGCCCGGCATGCAGCAATGCAAAAGGGTTCAGGCGCACCAGCCCTATGAAATTCAGATCGGTTGGAATATCCATGTCATAGGTCAGCGCAATGTCGATCTCGGACCGTTGCAACGCGTTGAAAATCTCGGCCTGGTTCAGTTCTTTCTGGGCGATCCTGACATCGGGAAATCCGGTTTCAAACCCGCGCCGCAACCGCGGTAAAACAAGTTGCGCAAAGGTCAGGAGGCAGCCCACTGCGAGAGGGCCGCGCGCCGTACCTGAAATATCGGCGGCAATGTTTGCGATCTCTCTCGCGTCGTTCAGGACCTGGCGGGCTTTTTCAAACACCCTTTGCCCACCTTGTGTCAGTGACAGGCCCTGCGCGTGTTGCCGCACAAACAGCGAAATCGCCAACTCTTCTTCAAGCTGGGTGATGGCAGATGAGATCGACGGCGAGGAGACATTCAACCGGTCTGCAGCCCGCGCTATACTGCCTGTTTCGCCAACCGTAACAAGGTACTCCAACTGCCGGAGGGTCAGACGCGGCACGCAGACGCTCCTATTTTAGAGATGTTGTCAGAGGTCTTAGCGGCTCGCATAGTCTCAGGCCAGATCAGGGGCACTATCCTGTTGGGCAAGCCATGTTTGGAAATCGCGGATCGTGCCTTCATAGTCATCCCCTGCCAGCGGCCCTTCAATCGCGTGGGCAGAATGCAGCGCGACCTGCATGCGCTCAAGCTTTTCGCGATCCTCGCGGTTGACCTCTTCCCAGAGCGCGATTCGCCCCTGGATCGTGTCGTGATCGAGGTTATCGCGATAGACGGACATCGTCCATTTGACGCGGATCAGGTTCGCGTTGATCGGGAAAATAGACAACGATACGAGCAGGCTGGCGGCTTGGCTGGCCACCTGCGTGGGAAACTTCGCAAAGAGGGACGACCGTTTTCGTTCTGCCTCGCTCAGGCCCGCTGCGCCGTCTCCGCGCGGCGTGATATTATCAGGGTAATTGGCAGCGTAGGAGGTGTAGCCATCCCCGCTGACCAGCTTGCGAGACAGCCCCGACGGGGTGTAGCCGTGAAGGGTTTGCGGATGGACCACACTCAGGTGGTAGCCTTCCATGAAGTTCTCGACCAGGCATTTCCAGTTGGTCTGCCAGTTCTCTTCAGCCACATGCACAAGGCGGAAATCCTCAGTCTCATAGGGCGCCAGCATGGCATCAAGCTCGGGGTGCTCAAACGGCGGGGCGTCTGGCGTAAGGTTTACGTAAATGAACCCGTTCCAAAGCTGCACCTTGTGTTCCGGCAGCCTGCAGGATTTGGGATCAAAGCCCGCATTCTCCATCCGTGGGGCACGCAGCAATGCACCGTCGCGCCCGTAGGCCCATGCGTGATATGAGCATACAAACCGCTTTGTATTACCGCTTCCTTCGGCCAGCGGCATGCCGCGATGCCGACACACATTTGCCAGCGCGCGGATTTCACCTTCATCGCCACGCACGACAAGCAAGGGTTCATTCAGAAGCTGGACAGTGAAGAAATCACCGGGTTCCGGAATTTCGTCGACCCGACCCAAGCAATGCCACCCGCTGCGCAGCACAGTCTGCGCCTCGTGGTCGAATTGCTCTTGTGAGGTGTAGAATGCACCGGGCATACCCATCGGGCGATCCGCGGGCAAGGCGGCCAAGTCTTGAAGTTTCGTTCGCAAATGGGTCATCTCGGCCTCCCTTGTTGTTATGTCTTACGCGTCCCCCGGCACGCCATAGGAGGGCGCGGCGGAGGGATCGAGTGCGCGGCGCACGTAATCGTCCAGTTGTGGTTTGTAGACGTTCCAGGCGGTTGCAACCGCTTCAATGGGGCAATCCTCGGTCCAGTCGCACCGCAGGTCGGCCACGGGCCAGCTGACTTTGTCGACCAGCATCAGACCCGCGGAATGCACGGGCCCGGCCTCGCCCCCGGCAGCAAGCCCAGCGCGCATTGCAGCAACCAGCCTATCACCCAAGTGACCCGTCGCGTCCTCAAAAGCGGACACAATGGCGGCGGGCACACCATCATGGGCCAGAAGATTGCCCCCCGATGCAACATCCCTGCCCTGCGCCTCGTTCCAGTTGCCCAGCACGTTTTGGCCTGAGTGGATGGCTGTAGTTCCGTTCCGGTCTATTGCCAGAAGCTGCCTGTAGGCGATGTGCGCGGCCTCACCAGTGATTTGGCTCACCGCCACCTCAGCCGAGGCGCCCTGTTCCATCAGATCGAGCGTTTTTGGACCAAGGCTCGGATCGGTGACATTCTGGCTCGCCACCGCGCCAACGCCTGCACGGGCATAGGCGCAACGGGCTGCAACTGCCGGAGAAGAAGACGAGATCGCCATGCCAAACATGCCGGTCTGCGCGCATCGGGCCACAAGAGAGAAAGTCACGGGGCTAGTCCGGGATCACGGCGGTGGCGTCAATCTCCACCAGCCATTCGGGCCGTGCCAGAGCCTGCACCACCAGACCGGTTGAGACAGGATGAACGCCTTTGATGTATTCGCCCATGGTGCGATACACAGCCTCACGGTGGCGGACATCGGTGATATAGACGACCACCTTGACGAGATGCTCCATTTCGCCGCCTGCTTCTTCGATCAATTGCTTGATGTTCTGCATCACCTTGTGGGTCTGCTCTGCCGGGTCGTGGCTGTCGATGTTCTTGGCATCGTCCAGGTTCTGCGGGCACTGTCCGCGCATCCAGACAGTACTCCCGCCGCGTGTGACGACGGCTTGGCACAGGTCATTGTCGAGCGACTGTTCAGGGTAGGTATCGCCGGTATTGAAAGGGCGGATGCGGGTGTGGGCCATATTTAGGACGCGCCTCCTGCGTCGATCTTTGACATCAGATACTGCGCAAAGTCGTAGTTCGGGCGTTCCAGATGGCTCAGGTGCCCAGGCGTTGCCGCTTCTGAACATAGACCCCGAAACACTTTTTCGGTGCAGCCGCGATCTTCGACATTCACGTCATCCAGAAGCGCCTTGAGCGCGGTGAAATTGTCTTGCGCATCCGGGTCATCCGCGAAGTCATTCGACATGCCACCGCCAAAGCGGATATGCACCTGACCCGGCCCTTTGGGGTGCAAGGACAGATACCAGAAATACCCTGGCGTCAGCGTGATCATCAGGCTTGGATAAAGCGCCAGAAGAAAGGTCGTGCGGCGTTCATCGCCTTTCAGCCGGTCATTGCTGGGGTGCGCCATGGCGATGCGTAGGGATTCATCCTTCAGAATCGTGTGGTAGTTGAAGGCTGCGCTGCCGGGCGGGCAAATCATGTCCTCCAGCCGCGACAATCCACCAATCGTGCCCGCGTGACACACCGGCAAATGGTAGCTTTCCATGAAATTCTCGGCCAACACTTTCCAGTTGGTATCCCAGACATGTTCTTCGTAGAACGCCTCGGAATAGTTGGCCATGTCATAGCCTTCGATCATGGTCGCCACTTCGGACAGTTGCTCGGCCACGGCGGCTGCATTTTGATCAAGGCAGACAAAGACCCAGCCTAGCCATTCTTCGCAGCGGACTTGAGGCAACGCGTAGTTTTCTTTACAAAACCCCTCGTTCTGCTTCATCGCGGGCGCTCCGCGTAGCTTGCCGTCGAGGTTGTAGGTCCAGGCGTGATAGGGGCAGACGATTGTCTTTGCATTCCCGCGCCCATGCAAAAGTGTCGACATGCGGTGCAGGCATACATTGCTCATCGCGCGCAGATCGCCGTCTCTGTCGCGCAACACAACGATTGGCTGCCCAGCCAGCTCGCAGGCCACATAGTCCCCGACGGACGACAAGGCGTCCGCCCGGCCCACACAGTACCAGTCCTTGCGGAAGATGTGCTCAAGCTCTGCGTCGACAAAGCTCTGCTCGGTATAGACCTCAGTCGGCATGGCCCGCGCACGTTCAAATGGGACCGAGGTGTTCGCGCGCAGAGCGGCGATAGGATCAACGTGGTCTTTGGGCATGAACGAACCTCTTTGCCTGAGTCGCGGGCGGCCACCGCATTCACATACTGAGACGGCTTTCGCCGGAAACAAACCAAAAGTCTATCTTACCGGTGATTAGGTAAAATCTAATCGACATAAGACGATACGAAATTAGGGTTGCACAAGCAAAAGAAGCAGCCGGGCCAACTGATACCCAGCACGGCAAAAAAGGTGACGCGATGGAAAACTTCGACACGGTGGTGATTGGCGCAGGTCAGGCGGGCATTGCCACAAGCGAGCATCTCCGTGCCCAAGGCATTGAACACGTCCTTTTAGAGCGGGGCCGCATTGCCGAACGTTGGCGATCCGAACGGTGGGATTCACTCGTTGCAAATGGTCCGGCATGGCATGATCGCTTCCCGGGCCTCGAGTTTTCCGGCGACCGCGACGCGTTTCCGCGCAAGGAATGCGTGGCCAAGTATTTTGAAGACTATGCCAAAATGATCGACGCGCCCGTGCGCACCGGCGTCTCGGTGACGCGTGCGCGGCCGCATGAAAACCGCGCGGGTTTTTTGATCGAAACCTCGCAAGGTCCCATAGAAGCGCGCCACCTCGTCTGTGCCACAGGGCCATTTCAGAAACCGGCGATTCCGCCGATCATCCCAGAATCCTCTGACGTTCTGCAGATGCATTCCACCGCGTATCGCAATCCCGAGGCTTTGCCTGAAGGCGCTGTACTCGTAATCGGCGGAGGTTCCTCCGGATCGCAGATCGCGGCCGAGTTGCACGATGCTGGGCGCGAGGTTTTCTTCTCCATTGGCCCCCATGACCGACCTCCGCGTCGCTATCGCGGGCGCGACAATGTCTGGTGGCTGGGTGTTCTTGGCATTTGGAATTTGGATACACCGGCTCCTGGCACCGAGCATGTCACAATCGCAGTCAGTGGCGCGCATGGCGGCAAAACCGTAGATTTCAGGAAGCTTGCCGAGCGCGGCATAACTTTGCTGGGGATGTCGTCGGGATATGAAAACGGCGTTCTCCATATCGCCGATGATCTCAAAGCCAATCTCGATGCGGGCGACGCAAACATGTTGTCCCTACTCGAAGCCGCCGATGCCTACGTCGCGCGCACCGGAATCGACCTGCCAGAAGAGCCCGATGCCTGGGTCATACCGGACGATCCCGCCTGCGTATCAGACCCTATTCGCGAGCTGGACCTTGAGCGCAATAATATCCGCACCGTGATCTGGGCAACCGGGTTCCAGTTTGACTATGACTGGCTGGAGGCAGACACGCTGGACGACCGAGGCAGACCGATCCATCAACGCGGCGTCTCTCCGGTGCCGGGGCTCTATTTTGTCGGGCTGCCTTGGCAATCGCGCCGCGGATCATCGTTTATCTGGGGCGTTTGGCATGATGCAAAGTTCATCGCGGACCAGATCTCTATTCAGGAAAACTATCTGGCCTATGCACCAAATTCTCCTTGAGAGGTATCGTTCTGCAAAAGAGAACCAGGCCGTTCGTATGTGGGGCGGCGCGCTGATCTAAGCGTATCGCCCCACGCGGCACTATCAGTTGCAACGGGCCGATCAACTTCGTGTACAGTTTGCAACTTCACTCAAAACGGTAAAACCTCTTTGCAGTGTTGTGGAACACGCTGTTCTGATGCGCACCAGGGATCAGCCCTTGCAGGCGCGATACCAGTTCATGGTAAGTCGAAGAAAGACTGTCGACCGGAAAGTTCGATCCGAACATGCAACGATCGGCGCCGAATTGCGACAAGCAGGTTGAAACGATTGGTGCGACGCTTTGGGCGCTCCAATTGTGATCAAACATGCCAAGCCCAGATAGTTTGCAATGGACCTGCGGCAGTTTAGACAGGGAACTAAGCGCCTCTTGCCAGTGACTTAACCCATCAGCACTGCGGTCATGTGGTGAGCCTGCGTGGCAAAGAGCAACAGGTGTACCTGGTGCCCGAGAAAGCACTTCGGAAGTTTGCTCCATCAGTTCGGGAAGCAATTGCAGGTCAAAGGAAAGGCCTCGCTCGCCCACGGCTTTCAGGCCGGTCAGGAAATCCCGGTTTTCAAGTAATCTGTTTGTACCCGTCTTGGCATCTTCGCCGGGCGCGCGCCCGACGATCTGGCGAACACCCCGGACCGAGGGTAGCGATTGAAAGCGATCCAACTGGTATTCCAGATCATCGGCCGTCAGATCGCAAAACACGACCTGAACCAGCGGCCAGTCCGGATATTGATCGGCTACGGCTTGAACCCACTGCGCCTCGGCCCAGGGATCGGCGGCGCCGACCTGGATATGAACCGAAGCCGAGAAGCCCTGTGCCGACGCATCTGCACGAAATTCTGGTAATAAATAGTCACGCTGGATCGGCGTGGGGTCGCCAAAAAACCGAACGGCGCCCTTTTCCATCAACCAAGGATACTTGACCGCGTTCAGATCCCACAGATGGTGATGAGCGTCTATCTTCATGGTGTTTCGATCCCAGCGGTGCGATCCAAAACGTCGACGCCCTGTTGTTTCCAGAAATGCAGCAGGTCTATGAAAATCCAGTTTTCGGCCAGTTTGTCCTCGGCACGGCGATAAATGTCGATCACCCTGAACTCACCCGGTTTGCCAGTGGCCGGCATACCCATGAACCCTCCTGAGGGCGTTGCGGTGAAGTTGGGCCAGCCAAAGAAGCCGCCATAGTGCCCTTCCGCCAGACGGCAGATATGCTTGGTCTTTGACCGGTCTTTGAAACCCGCACGGAACGGTCCCGAGTGTTGCTTGGCATAGCGTTCGATCGTGTAGGTCGCACCTATCCCCTCGGGCCCCCACCAGATCATGTCTTGATGCCAGGTTCTGGCCAACTCTTCCTCAAGCGGTAACCCGCCTTGCCACTGGCCAAGGTCCGAGATCATCGCATTGATCAATGCCAGTGTTTTTTCACCTTCTATGACGGGTTGTTCCGTGAGCAGCAGGCCGTCATGTGGCATTGGGCCGGGTTGCACCAGATGTGCCGCTGTTTGCGGAGGAAACGGGTTCTGCCCGGCCTGCACCATCAGGTGTGGTATGTCGAAATACATCGCCGTTTCCGTGATCTGGCCATCGGCGACCTTGTAGAAGGCACAATAGCGCAGAAACGCCAGCTTTCCGGTCGGGCGAATACCCAGCCAGGGATGGTCGAACAGGCCCATCAAATGCCCCATGGTGACGATCCAAACATCTGACTCATCACGCAGCGAATTCTGCCCGGCGAACATGATATCCACCCGATTTTGAAGTCGTGTCAGACTGGATTTCAGTGGCATCCAGAATTGCTGGGCCACCTGTTCTGCATCATTGATCAAGTTGAACGGGTGAAAACCGCGCCACAGTGAATCATGTGTACAGAAACGGCTCATGACGCTGGGAACGTCTTGGGGCGTCGCTGAATCCAATGCGGAATGAAAGTCAGAGACAACTTTTTTCTCTTTCTGGAAGGTCACGGTATTTTCCATTTGTGTCAGGGTGTTGCGCGTTTTGTGTCGCTGGAATGAATCAGGTATTTTCCACATTCTTGCATACGTATGCAAAAAAGTCTTGCCTGATTTGATATATGCGAATTACAGTTTTGCAAACGTATGCAAAACGAATCCTAGTTGGGGGCACCATGGCGGAAATTCAACTGCGTAACGTCGGCAAGCGATGGGGTTCGTTTGTTGGGGTCCACAATTTTGACCTAACCATCGCAGATCGCGAGTTTTTGGTGCTACTGGGCCCATCGGGTTGCGGCAAGACCACCACGATGCGGATGATCGCCGGGCTTGAAGACGTGACCGAGGGCGACATTCTGATCGACGGCAAGGTCGTCAATGATCTGGAACCCAAAGACCGCGACGTGGCGATGGTGTTCCAAAGCTACGCGCTCTACCCCAACATGAATGTCTATGAGAACATCCGCTTTCCGCTGAAAGTCCGCGGCATCGACCCGGCGACCCATGACGACAAGGTGCGCCGTGCCAGCGCGATGGTTGAGCTGGACGATTTCCTGCATCGCAAGCCCGCCGAACTGTCGGGCGGCCAGCGGCAGCGCGTGGCCCTGGCCCGCGCCATCGTACGTGAACCGAACGTGTTCCTGATGGACGAACCTCTGTCGAACCTGGATGCCAAGCTGCGGGTTTCAACCCGGGCGCAAATCAAGAACCTCAGCCATGAGCTGGCGGTGACGACGATTTATGTCACCCACGACCAGATCGAGGCGATGACACTGGCTGACCGCGTTGTGGTGATGAAACAAGGCGTGGTGCAGCAGGTCGGCAGCCCGACCGAAATCTATGACCAACCGGCGAATACCTTTGTCGCCAGCTTTATCGGCTCGCCCGCCATGAACCTGATGGAGGGTGAGGTCGCGGGCGGTGTATTCCGTACGGAACATGTCGAGATCCCGGTCAACACCCCCGATGGCTCCATGACACTGGGTTTCCGGGCCGAGGATGCCAGTCTTGCCGAAGGCGCGGGCCAGATCACCGCACCGATCTACACGCTGGAGCTTCTGGGCGACGCGACCATGATCTCGGTCCGGGTCGGTGGGGCTTTGGTGTCGGTCAAGGCCGATAAATCTTTCCGCGCCGAGATAGGGGATGATGTCTCATTCTCGGTGCCAACAGAAATCTGTCACCTCTTCGAAGCTGGAAGCGGTGCGCGGATCGGGGAGTAACCCCGCCAACAGCCCTTCGGGGCACAACAGCGGTCCGGGCGTCGACGACGGACCCATCCTGACAGGGAGAAACGCATGAAACTCAAGACGATCCTAATGGCAGGAGCCATGGCCATCGCGGCAAGCGGTGCATCGGCAGCCTGTTCCTATGAAAACGAAGTGCCGCTGAAATCGCTGTCAGCGGGGTTCGAAGCCTGGAAAGCGGTGACGGATGCGATGGCCGAGTGCGGCAATTTCAGCGCCTCGCTGGATCAGGAATTCCGCGAGAAGCAGCCAGAAGCATTCGCTGCCAACCCCTCGCTCTATCAGATCGGCGGCGTGGCGAATGAAACCATGATCCCGCTTCTGAACGCGGGCACAATCCGTCCGCTGGATGATCTGGTTGCAAAATACGGGCAAGACCTGCTGCCCAACCAGCTGATCAAGGTGGATGGCAAGGTGATGGCGATCGCTATGATGGTGAACGCGCAACACCTGATGTATCGCAATGATGTTCTGGCCGAGCTGGGCATTGAAGAACCCAAGACCTATGACGACGTTCTGGCCGCCGCCGCCAAGATCAAAGAGGCCGGCGTGATGGAATACCCCATCGGCGGCACCTTCAAAACCGGTTGGAACCTGGCCCAGGAATTCGTCAACATGTATATGGGCGAAGGCGGCACCTTCATCGGCGAAGGCAATATGCCCGCGATCAACAACGAAAAGGGCGTCAAAGCGCTTGAGACGATGAAAGCCATGACCGAGTTCATGGATCCCGAATACCTCGTGTCCGATTCCACCTATGTTCAGCAGCAGTTCCAACAGGGCAAGATCGCCATGGCGAACCTGTGGGCCAGCCGCGCCGCTGCCATGAATGACGAGGCCGAAAGCCAAGTGGTCGGCAAGGTCACCATGGCCTCGGCCCCGATGGGATCCGAGCGCCCCTCGACCACGATCTGGTGGGACGGCATCGTTCTGGCCTCGAACATGAGCGATGAAGAGGCAGATGCTGCCTTCCGTCTGGTCATGGAAGGGATCGACGGTGACATGGTCAGTGCCAACAATGACACCGCCGTCTGGCTGAACGCGGCCTACCAGCCCGGCGAACTGGCTGCAGGCGCTGCCGCTTCGGCGGAAAACGGTGCGGGGGCCTACCCGGCCAGCGCCGCCATGGGTGTTCTGCACAGCGCCCTGGGCAACGGTCTGGCCGACTACCTGACCGGTGCCAAGGACGCGCAGACCGCGCTGGCCGATATCGAGGCGGACTACATCACCGCCGCGAAAGAAGCTGGTTTGATCAGCAACTGATCCTCCCTGGGGAGGGCTCCGTGCCCTCCCTATTTCCCCACCCGAGAACCATGAGAAAGGCAGAGCCATGAATTTCAGGACATTTGCCGCCTTTGTTGGCCCCTCTGTCTTTATGATGCTTCTCTTTATCGCTTTCCCGTTGGTCAGCGTGTTCAAGCAGAGCTTTTACATCACGCAGCCTGTCTATGAGATGGTCGAAGTCGAAACCTGTACCCCTGGCTTCCTGACCCAGACCTGTGTGACCGAGCAGAAATCGCAGCCCAAGTTGGATGAGCATGGTGAGGTAATCACCCAGACCGAATATGTCGGCCTGCAAAGCTATCGCAATGTGCTGGAACCCGAGCGGGCCTGGCGCGCGATCACCGAGGGCAACTGGTCGGTCTTGTCCACCATAAATTTCTGGAAGGCGCTGCGATTCACGCTGACTTTCACGCTAATCACGCTGCCTCTGGTTATCGGGTTCGGGTTGGGCATCGCGGTTCTGATCAACAACGCCGCGGGGTCGATCCGCGGGCCGGTCATCTTCATCTCGCTGCTGCCCTTCATCATCACGCCGGTGATCGGCGCGCTGTCGATCAACTGGCTGTTCCGTGGTGACGGCATCCTGACGGCGCTGCTGGAATGGTGGTTGAACCGAGACATCGCCCTGTTCGCGCAGGCCTGGACGATTGAAATCTTGATGATGTTCTATCGCGTCTGGCACGTGGCCCCGTTTGCGGCCGTTGTGTTCTATGCCGGGCTGCAGACCGTCAACCAGGACAGTCTCGAAAGCGCCGTGATCGACGGGGCGACTCGTTGGCAGCGGATGAAATACATCGTCATTCCGCATCTGATGCCGCTGATCATCTTCGTGTCGATGATCCACCTGATGGACGCCTACCGGGTCTTCGAAGAGATCGTCGGCTTCTCCAGCCAGGCTTATGTCATCTCGCTGCAATGGCTGACCTTCGATTTCCTCGTGCCGGATCAGGCGGGCAACCGGTCGATCAGCCGGGCCTCGGCCAGCGCGATGCTGACCATGATCGGGATCGTCCTGCTGCTGATCCTGCCGCTGCGCCGCACCTGGCGCGACCATAAAGGAGGCCACTGATATGTCCTCGCGCGCGCTTCGCCAACCCCTCAGCCTGCGGCTGACTTCGAACATCTTCCTGGCGTTCTGGTGCCTTGTCGCCGCATTCCCGATCGTCTGGATCGCGATCATGAGCGTCAAATCCCCAGTGGACGCCTATGACAGCAACGCGCTGAACGTGATCTTTGGCCCGGCAACGCTGGCCACCGGGAACGGACTTTCGGTTCTGGATATCATTCTCGGGATCGCGGTGATCTGGGGTGCGGCCATGGTCGTAACCAAGGTGTTGCCTGCGAAGATCAAGGAATACACCGCGCCGGGTCAGGCATGGTTCGGCTGGGTGATCGGAGTGCTTGTCGCCCTGATCGCCTTCCTGCTGGTGTTCTTTGTGGTCTTGCCTGCGGTTCTGAACGTGTTGAACCCGCTGCTCGGCCCTCTGGGTCGCGATGTGCTGGGCGTGACGACCGAGCACTACAAAACCGTCTGGGTCGACCGGGGCTTTTCCAACAACTTCAAAAACTCGCTGATCGTGACCGCCGGGGTTGTGACCGTATCGCTGACCGTAGGTACGCTGGCCGGCTATGGCCTGGCGCGGTCGGGCTCGACACTGGCCTTCTGGATCTTGCTGATTGCGCTGATCTTTCGCGCGTTGCCGCATTCGGTTCTGGTTGCGGGCTATCTGCCGGTCTTCATCAACTCAGCCGAGTGGCTGGCGCCCATTCTGGGTGAGAACGCGCCGACGCTTTATGGCAAGCCTTTCGCCGTGATCGCGGTGCTTGTGGCGATCAACCAGCCGTTCACCATCTGGATGCTGCGCTCGTTCTTCCAGAACATCCCAGCCGAACTGGACGAGGCCGCGCGGGTTGATGGCTGCAACCACTTTCAGGCCTTCCGCCGCGTGATCATGCCGGTGATGTGGCCGGGAGTGATCACGACCGGGCTGTTCAGCTTCCTGCTGGCCTACAACGACTTTCTGGTGACCTCGCTGCTGCTCGATGCGCAGAACCAGACGATGGTCCCTGCCATTGCGGGCATGTTCAACCGCGAAACAACGACGACCGATCAGGTGGTCGCCGTGGCCGCTGCGGTATCGATCATCGCCCCGCTGTTTTTCCTTGTGATGATCTTCCAACGCCAAATCGTAAGCGGACTGACCGCTGGCGCAGTAAAAGGATAAAGAAATGAAGGGTTCCCGCCCGGAACAAGCCGTTCTAACCCGTGATACGGATCTGAGCAAAACCGAAGACACGCGCCGCGTGATCGAAACCATGGTGGACGGTCTGAACGACCACCGTATTGACGATATCGGCGAGTTCTTCTCAAAGGGTTTCCGCTGGATGGGCAATCAGGGCTGTGGCACCAAGACCGGCCTGAAGGAGTTTCAGGATAACTGGCAGCGCCCCTTCCAGGCCGCGTTTTCGGACAAAACCTGTATCGACGAGGCACGCCTTTATATGGGCGAATGGGCCGCCGCCTTTGGCCGGCAAGAGGCCACCCATTCCGGCGAGTTTCTGGGCATCGCCCCCACCGGAAAGCGGGTCGAGATCCGCTATATGGATTTCTGGAAAGTGGTCGATGGCAAGATCGTCGACAACTGGGTGAATGTGGATTTCGCCCATGTGGCCGCGCAGCTGGGGGTCGATCTGTTCAACGGTGAGGGCTGGGAAGCCTATGACCGGGGTGAGAAAACCGCGCCCCGCCCCGACAAGTAAGGATCAGGATTATGGCAATCGAGTATCTCAAACGCGGCAAATCCGACGCTGACCGGGCCGAGGATGACGCCAAGACCCGAGCCGTGGTCGAGGCCACGCTGAAAGACATCGAAACCCGTGGTGATGCCGCCGTGCGCGAGCTGAGCGAGAAGTTCGACAACTATTCCCCCGCCTCGTTCCGCTTGTCGCAGGAGCAGATCGACGATCTGATCGGCCAGCTGACCGACCGCGAGCTGGACGATATCAAGTTCGCCCAAGAGCAGGTGCGCAACTTTGCACAGGCGCAGCGGGACTCGATGCTGGATATCGAGGTTGAAACCCTGCCCGGCGTCATACTGGGCCACAAGAACATCCCCGTGCAGTCGGTGGGTTGCTATGTGCCCGGCGGCAAGTTCCCGATGGTGGCCTCGGCCCATATGTCGGTGGCGACAGCCAGCATCGCGGGCGTGCCGCGCATCATCGCCTGTACACCTCCGTTTCAGGGCAAACCGAACCCGGCGGTGATTGCGGCCATGCACCTGGGCGGCGCGCATGAGATCTATGTGATGGGCGGCATTCAGGCCATCGGCGCGATGGCGCTGGGGACCGAAACCATTGATCCCGTCCACATGCTCGTTGGCCCCGGCAATGCCTTTGTGGCCGAAGCCAAGCGCCAGCTGTTTGGCCGTGTGGGCATCGACCTGTTTGCCGGCCCGACCGAGACCATGGTGATCGCCGACGAGACCGCAGCAGACGCGGAACTCTGCGCAACCGACCTGTTGGGTCAGGCCGAGCATGGCTACAACAGCCCCTGCGTGCTGCTGACCAATTCGCGTAAACTGGCCGAGGATACTCTAGCCGAGGTCGACCGCCTGCTGGGCATCCTGCCCACCGCCGACACTGCGAAAGTGTCCTGGGCCGAGTATGGCGAGGTGATCGTGTGCGACACCTATGACGAGATGCTGACAGTTGCCGACGACATCGCATCCGAGCATGTACAGGTGATGACCGACCGCGATGACTGGTTCCTTGAGAACATGACCTGCTACGGTGCGCTGTTCCTTGGCCCTCGCACCAATGTGTCGAACGGAGACAAGGTGATTGGCACCAACCACACGCTGCCGACCAAAAAGGCGGGCCGCTATACCGGTGGGCTTTGGGTAGGTAAATACCTGAAGACCCACAGCTATCAGAAGGTTCTGACAGATGAGGCCGCAACATTGATCGGCGAATACGGCTCGCGCCTGTGTATGCTGGAAGGTTTCGTGGGCCACGCCGAACAATGCAATGTCCGGGTGCGGCGCTATGGCGGGATCAACGTGCCCTATGGCGAGGCGGCCCCGTATCGGGACGCTGCGGAATGAGTGATGTCCATACGCAGCACAAATCCCTGATCGCTCCTCTCAGGGCGGCTATGTATGACTTTACGGAAACGGGTGTGCGGAAAGCGCTGGCAAATGTCAGCGCTCCGGATGCCCTGTTTCGGTTGTGCCACCCTTTCGGCGACAGCAACGGTAGCGATGCGTTTTATGACACCGCGTACAAAGGTTTGTTGGACGCATGGCCTGACTTGGAGCGGCGCGACTACATCGTCACAGCCGGGCCGGATGAACACGGCGCGGATTGGGTCGGTTGCGGCGGCTACTATACCGGCACCTTCACCGGGCCGTGGCTGGACATCCCGCCGACCGGCCATCAGGTGACGATGCGGTTCCATGAATTCTATCGCTTCAGCGACGGCAAGATCGTCGAGATGCAGGCGCTGTGGGACATCCCCGAAGTGATGATGCAGGCCAACGCCTGGCCCATGGCCCCCAGCCTTGGGTACGAATGGCATGTACCGGGTCCCGCGACGCAGGATGGTCTGGTACCGGGTCCCTATGATGCCGCCAAAGGTCAGCAAACATGCCAGCACATCATAGACATGCTGGATCACCTCAAGAAACACCCCTCGCAGGGTGGGCCAGAGGTGATGGAGATGGAGAAGTTCTGGCACCCTCGCATGAATTGGTACGGCCCCGCCGGGATCGGAACCGGGCGCGGCTATGCTGGGTTTCGCAACTGGCACCAGATTCCGTTCCTGAACGGGATGCCGGATCGCGGGAAGTATGTGGATGACATCACCTATCACTTCTTCGGCGATGGCGACTATGCCGCCGTCACCGGCTGGCCGAACATGATCCAGACGGTAACCCATGACGGCTGGATGGGGATTGCGCCCTCGGGCCAGCGGATCACCATGCGCAGCCTTGATTTCTGGCGGCTCGAGAATGGCCTGATCCGCGAAAACTGGGTTCTGGTCGATCTTCTGGACGCTTATCGCCAACTTGGCGTTGACGTGTTCGCCCGTCTGCGGGAATTCAACAAGGCCCGGAATATGGGCCGAATTGAAATACCGGATGGAATGAGCTGATGACTGACCTGCCCCGCACCCCCTCTTTTTCGCTGAGCGGTAAAACCGCGCTGGTTACCGGTGCCTCCTCGGGTATCGGTCAGGGCTGCGCCGTGGCGCTTGCCGAAGCCGGGGCGCATGTGGTTTGTGCGGCACGCGGGGCAGATCGACTGGCCGAGACCGTCGCCGCGCTGCAGGCGCAGGGCTGGTCAGCCGAGGCCGCGGTGGTGGATCAGGGTGACTTGCAGGCGCTGAAACAGCTGTTCGACGGCCGTGCTTTTGACGTGGTGGTCAATTCCGCCGGAACTGCTCGCCATAGCCCGGCAATCGACACCACGCCCGAGGATTTCGACGCAGTGACCGATATCAACCTGCGCTCGGCCTATTTCCTGTCGTCCTACGCAGCCAAGGCGCTGCTGGCGGCGAAGCGGCCGGGGTCTATCATCCATATCTCAAGCCAGATGGGCCATGTCGGCGGTGTGGACCGGGCGCTGTACTGCGCCACCAAACACGGGCTTGAGGGGATGGTCAAAGCCATGGCGATCGAATGGGGCAAACAACGCATCCGCATCAACACGGTCTGCCCGACTTTCATCCGAACACCGCTGACACAATCCACCTTCGACAACCCAGAACGCGCCGCGTGGATCATGGATAAGATCAAGCTCGACCGCGTGGGCGAAGTCGAAGACATCATGGGCGCAGTCACCTATCTGGCCTCGGACGCCTCGGCTTTGGTGACGGGCACCTCAATGCTGATTGATGGCGGTTGGACGGCGGACTGATGGCTGAAAAAGTCACATCCCTGCAGGTTGCGCAACTGGCCGGTGTCAGCCAGTCGGCGGTCAGCCGAGTCTTCACACCCGGTGCCTCAGTCAGCAAGAAGACCGAAGACAAAGTGCGCAAGGCGGCCGCCGAACTGGGGTACAGGCCCAATGTTCTGGCCCGCGCGATGGTGTCCGGCAAAAGCCGGATCATCGGTCTGGTGGTGGGATATCTCGAGAATTACTTCTACCCCGAGGCGTTGGAAAAGCTCTCCAACGCGCTGCAAGAACAGGGCTATCACGTGCTGATTTTCATGGCCTCCCGCTCGGCCGGGAATATTGACGACGTGATGGACGAGATTCTGGATTATCAGGTGGACGGAGTCATTCTGGCCTCGGTTCCGATGTCGTCGGATATTGCCACGCGCTGCCAGCAGGCCGGTGTTCCGGTGGTGTTGTTCAACCGCACGCAGGATCTCGATGGGATCACAACGGTGGCCTCGGACAACTATGCGGGCGGGCGTAAAGTGGCCGAGTTTCTGCTGGCCGGAGGGCATAAGCGTATAGCCTATATCGCGGGTTGGCAGGGAGCCTCGACCCAGCGCGACCGCGAGGCGGGGTTCCGTGCGGCATTGGCAGAAGGCGGGCAGGATGTGTTCGCCCATGATGTCGGAGATTTCCACACCGAAAACGCCCGCGCCGCCGCCCGCCGGATGTTTGATGTTGCCCCCGGTAAACGGCCCGACGCGGTATTTGTGGCCAATGATCACATGGCTTTGGCCGTGATGGACGTGATCCGCTTCGAATTGGGCCTGCGCGTGCCCGAGGATGTCTCGGTCATCGGCTATGACGACGTGCCGCCCGCCGGGTGGCCTGCCTATAACCTGACGACAATCCGCCAGCGTGCGAACCTGATGGTGGCTGAAACCGTCACCGCATTGCTTGACCATATCGACACCCCGGCCACGGCCGAACCACGCAAAGTGGCCATTGACGGGCCGCTGATCGTGCGGACCTCGGCGCGTTTGCCGAAGGGGTGGAAACCACAAAGGACTGAGACATGAAGGGCTTTGATCCGAAATTCCGGGACTTCCCGGATTACATCATCGGGATCACCAAAGAGATCTGGGAAGATCGCGGCATCGCCACGCTGCATGACTATTACAGCAAGGATATCGTCGTGCGCTCGCCAGGGTCGGTGGTGCTGGGCAACCATAACGTCATCGGCGCGACCATGGCGACGCTGGCGGAATTTCCCGACCGTCAATTGCTGGGCGAGGATGTGATCTGGTCCGGTACGCCGGAAGAGGGGATGCTGAGTTCGCACCGGATCATCTCGACCGCAACACACTTGGCAGAGGGTGTTTACGGTAAAGCGACCGGAACCAAATTGCGCTATCGGATTCTCGCCGACTGCCACGCCATCGACAATCAGATCAATGACGAATGGCTGATCCGCGATCAGGGCGCGATCGTGCGTCAGATGGGTTGGGACCCCAAGGAATACGCCGCCGATCTGATCGCGCGCGAAGGTGGACCTGAGAACAGCGTCAAACCGCTGACACCCGAGATCGACCAGCCCGGCCCATACAAGGGCACCGGCAACGACAATGAATGGGGGCAGCGTTACGCCGATATCCTGACCCGGATCATGAATGCCGATATGGGCGCAATTGAAACCGAATATGATCGCGCTGTTCAGTCCGAATATGTAGGCGGGATCACCGGTCACGGCTGGGACTCGGTGGATCGGTTCTGGATGGGACTGCGTGCCAGCTTTCCGAACGCCGAATTCAAGATCGAACACCAGATTGGCCGCGATGACCCGAATATGCCCCCTCGCGTTGCTATACGCTGGAGCCTGTGGGGCAAACATGATGGCTGGGGTGTCTTTGGCGCGCCAACAGGTGCGCAGGTCTATGTTCTGGGCATCAGCCACGGCGAATTCGGCGAGTTGATCACTGGTCAGCCGCAGCTGCGCCGGGAATACACCCTGTTCGACGAGACCTCGGTCTGGAAACAGATCCTGCTACAGGGACAGGAGAGCTGAGTGGCTGCGATGGGCCTCTCCCTGAACGCCAGTCAGGCGGCGCGGCGCTTTCACTCGCATCGCGCCTCGCTGCGCGCGCGGCGTTTGAACAATCGACCTCCCGGGGGACGGGATTGATCCCATCACCCCCATTTTCAAGGAGACCATCATGAGCACAATCCAACAACGCATCGTCCGCTACGGCGAGCTGCAGCCCTGCAAAACCGCCTTTATCGACGCCCATACGCCGGGCAGTGACCAGAAAGAGAACTTCACCATTATCGGCGGCGGCGTCTCGGAATCGCCCGACCAGCACGTCCACATCACCGACAAGATCGGCTTTAACATCGGCGCTGCGGGCCAGCCTCCGAAATGCCGGAACTCTCTGCACAGCCACACCACGGCCGAAGTGTTCTTTGTCGCCAAGGGCCGCTGGCGGTTCTTCTGGGGTCGCTATGGCACTGCGGGTGAGTTCATTGCCGAAGAAGGCGACATCTTCAACATTCCAACCGGCATTTTTCGCGGGTTCGAAAATGTCGGTCAGGATTATGGGATGATCATGTCGATCCTCGGCGGTGACGATGCCGGGGGTGGCGTGACATGGGCGCCGCAAGTCATTCAGGACGCGCAGGCCCACGGGCTGATGCTGGGTGACAATGGCGTTCTGTATGACAGCAAGAAAGGCCAAGAGCTGCCCCACAACGTGCGCCCGATGCCGCTGCTGACCGAGGAACAGTTGAAAGACTACCCCGAGGTACCGGTCGAGGATGTGGTGGGCAAATACGTCGCCCGCTACTGGGATCTGATGGCACTGTCGACCAATAAACCAGCGCCGGTGATTGGCGAAAACGCTCTGATCAAAGATAAACCAGGGTTCGAGGTCGACTTCCTCGGGCGCGGCTCAAGCGTGACTGATCCGGTTATCGCTGAAAAACCGGTTGTTCTAATGCCCGCCAGCGGTCACTGGCGCATCTCGATTGATGGGTATGAAACCACTCTGTCAAATGGAGACACCGCCTTGGTTCTGCCAGGAGAACGCTATAGCGTTGAACCGTCGATGACCGGGCAGGCAGGTCTGTACCGGATTACAGCGACCAACGACCCGGCAGGAGCCACCTGGACAGGATGACCGCAGATCCAAACGACACGCATGCCATTTATGAACGGCAGGCGACCGACTATGACAAGCGCCGTTCAAAGGCCTTGTTCGAAGCGCGCTGGCTGGCGCGCTTCACTGCCAGCCTGAAGCCCGGCGATTGCGTTCTGGATTTAGGTTGCGGGACAGGCGATCCGATTGCGCGGTGGTTCAAAGCCGAAGGGTTTGACGTCACGGGTGTCGATTTCTCCGACGCGATGCTGGCCATTGCCCGGACCCGCTGGCCCGACGGGGATTGGCGTCATGGCGATATGCGCGATTTCGAACTGGATCAGACCTTCGATGGCATCATCGCCTGGAACAGCTTTTTCCATCTGACAGCGGACGAGCAAAGGGATTGTATCGCCCGTATGTCCCGTCATTTGCGGCCCTGTGGAATGCTGATGCTGACCGTCGGTCCCCGCGCAGGAGAGGAAAGCGGAACCGTTGGATCGGAACGCGTCTATCACGCCTCGCTGTCTCCGGCAGGCTATGCTGTTTGCCTTGAAGAGAACGGGCTGCAATTGACCGGGTTTCTGGCCGAAGACCCTGAAACCCAAAGCCACACAATCCTGATGGCTCGCAAAATCTGAGGAGGCCCCGATGACCGTAAAGACCACGCATGTTGGATCCCTGCCCCGCTCGCAGGACGTGGTGGATTACATCTTCGCCCGTGAAAACGGCAAGCCCTATAATGCCGCGGGTTTTGATGGCTGCATGACCGAAGCGGTCTCCGAGACGGTGCGCAAACAGGTCGAAGCCGGGGTGGATATCGTCAGCGATGGCGAGACCTCTAAGATTTCCTACGCTACCTACGTCAAGGACCGCTATACCGGGTTTTCCGGTGACAGCCCGCGCAATGCACCTGCGGATCTGAAGATGTTTCCCAGCTTTTTGCAGCGTCTGGCCGATGATGGAGGCACCCCGAAATATGCGCGCCCCATGTGTACGGGCGAGGTACGTTCAAAAGGGCAAGGCGAGTTGCAGAAGGACATCGAAAACCTTAAGTCGGCGATGTCCCAACATGGGATCGACCGAGGCTTCATGAATGCCGCGTCGCCAGGGGTGATTTCGCTGTTTCTGCAGAATGACCACTACCCAACGCGCGAGGCGTATCTGGCCGCGCTGGCCGATGCGATGAAAGAAGAATACGAAACCATCGTGGCCGCCGGTCTGGACCTGCAACTGGATTGCCCTGATCTGGCCCTTTCACGGCATATGTTGTTCACCGATCTGTCGGATGACGCGTTCGTAAAGATCGCCAATATGCATGTCGAGGCCCTGAATCATGCTCTGCAGAACGTCCCGCAGGACCGTGTGCGCGTGCATATCTGTTGGGGAAATTACGAGGGCCCGCATTGCTGTGACATCGCAATGGACAAGGTGTTCTCCACGCTGATGGCGACCAAATCGCGCTATGTGCTGTTCGAAACTTCGAACCCGCGACATGCTCATGAATGGACAGTGTTCCGCGACCGGAAAGATGAGATACCTGATGACAAGGTACTGGTACCCGGCGTTGTCGACACCACCACGAATTTCATCGAACACCCCGAGCTTGTAGCGCAGCGCATCGACCGTTTCTCGGGCATCGTAGGGGCGGATCGGGTGATTGCAGGCAGCGATTGCGGTTTTGGTACCTTTGCGGGCTTCGGAGCGGTTGATCCGCAGATCGCCTATGCCAAATTGGCGGCGCTGTCGGCAGGGGCAAAGCTGGCTGCGTCATGACGCCTTTGATCTTGTTGCCTGGCATGATGTGCGATGCGCGCCTCTTTGGCCCGCAGATCGACGCGATGTCAAACAGGGTGCCGTTGATGAGCTTCCCGCTAAGCCAGCAAGACAGCGTCGAGGTCATGGCCGCCGAGATTCTGAACAACGCCCCTCCTCGCTTCGCTTTGGCGGGGCTGTCGATGGGTGGGATTGTTGCGATGGAAGTGATGCGTCAGGCCCCGGGTCGGGTGGAACGGCTGGCTTTACTGGATACCAACCCGCTGGCAGAGGCGTCCGAGGTCAAAGCGCGCCGTGCACCGCAGATGGCCGCCGTCCGCAACGGGCGCTTGCGGCAGGTGATGCGCGATGAGATGAAGCCCAACTATCTGGCAGATGGTCCGCGACAGGGCGCTATTCTGGACCTGTGCATGGCTATGGCTACGGATCTGGGGCCAGACGTCTTTCTGCGTCAATCGCAAGCCCTGATGGATCGCATCGACCAACGCGCGACCCTGTCGGCCTATACCGGCAAAACGCTTGTTCTGTGCGGGCGTGCCGACAGTCTTTGCCCTGTCGAACGCCACCAACTTATGCACGATCTTCTATCGGACAGCGTGCTGACGATCATTGAAGACGCAGGGCACCTGCCCACACTGGAACAACCACAAGAAACCACGGCGGCCCTGATCCGCTGGCTGGAGAACACATGACCCCATCGCTTCTGTCTCTGCTTCGCAAGGTCGACACGCCCACCGTATGCAACGCCATTGAAGTGGCGCAGGGAAAACGAGGCTTTGATCAGTTCACCCGGGGCACCATGCTGTGCTCTGCCCCCGATGAGCCAGCAATTGTCGGCTATGCACGCACCGCCAAAATCGCCGCCATTCACCCGCCAACCGAGCCAGCAGATGTGATCCGGGCGCGGCGCATGGCCTATTACAAATATATGGCTGAGGCCCCGGAGCCATCTGTCGCGGTGATTGAGGATGTAGACTACCCGGACTGTATCGGCGCCTATTGGGGTGAGATCAACACGTCGGTCCACAAAGGGTTTGGTATGTCGGGGGTCGTAACCAATGGCGTGATGCGTGATCTTGGGGACTTACCCGATGGGTTTCCCGTCGTCGCCGGTTCGGTCGGCCCGAGCCATGGGTTCGTCCACATACGCGAGATTGATACACCAGTTTCCGTGTTTGGCCTGACTGTAAGCCCAGGTGATTTGGTACACGCTGACCGTCACGGAGCACTGGTGATACCAAAGGATATCATTGTGCATCTGGAAGCGGCGATCCAGAAACTGTTTGTGACAGAGCGTATCGTCCTGGATGCTGCGCGCCAATCCGGGTTTGATTTTGAAACCTTTGAAACCGCATGGGCCGAGTTCGAAAAGGCAAGGGTTTGATTGCCGCCGACAATTGAAAGACCCTCTGAAAAGTAAGTTACGCTTATTCTTTAGAGAGAATTCCAGACAAACCGATTGCCACAACACTTCGCGCTGGCGAAAGAGTAGCTTTGATCTGTCGATGACTTAAGCAAAACGCGGTTCAACCAACTTCCTACTATTGCGTTTACTGCGAATGCCTGGAAGCCTTCCTCTCTTCCATCGCATTTACAGCGCTTGTCATCTACTGACTGTTAGTCCTGTTCCAGAGTGTGTGATTTTCAGAAGCTTCCATGTTCCTACTTTTGAACTCGGGAAGTCGTACGTCAATTACATCATGGTTGGCTATGGCAGAATAGCCTCGCCGAATATAATGTTCAATAATTCTATATTTTGCGCACTCCCGTGAATTTGCTATTCTACCCTCCTCTCTACCAGCCTCCTGCACCTCAACTATTGCCTATTCAAATTGCTCACAAAGTTGGTTCACCAAGGCTTCCGCATCCGCCAGCGCCAGTTCACGCCCCTTGATTTTTAGCCGCAATTCACCGGATGCGACTTCTGCCCAAACCTCTCCCCCACCCTTCAATGGTCTCTTTGGGAGGCGTAGAACTTCTGTCGGGCGACCACCTCGGCTTTTGCTCTGAGACGCATCCGACGAGTCACTCATTGCTTTTTCAAGGATACCCCATTCGGCCTTAGCATCCAGTGGACCTACTCCTGCCAAAGCGTCGCGAAGTACCGCTTGCGCCCCACTTCGAATGGCCGATGCCAGCTTTAGGCCGGCCTTCTCTGACAAGGCGACCGGGTGCTGGAGAAGATCGCCTAGGCTTTCATGGACCATTGCAAAGCTTCGGACCTTTGAACGCTTTGCTTTTGACGCAGCGGCGAACAGCACATCAACAGCCGCTTCAGTCGACGGGAAAACCCCCTGCCCTGCCGCCAGTACGGCTATGCGTCCTCTCTCATACGGCGTGAGATTGGCGCGCAGCTCGTTCTCTTCGACCATGGAGACATAGGCCCCCTGACCCGTCCCCGCGTTGCGAACAAAAGCTGGGATTTCGGCGAACCGAGAATCCGTGCCCGCCAGCCGTCGGAACGCTTCAAGCCGTCGAAATCCGGAAATCAGACCGAAGCCATCCCCTTCGGGAGTGACTTCGATCGGTGTTCTCAGCCCATTGACGCGAAGGGATTCCAAGAGCTCTGCCATGGCTTCTTCATCTTCGACCATGCGGTCACGTCGGATGAAATCGGCGTCGATCTGGTCAAGTGGCAGCATCTGAGCCACCAACCCGGCCTCTTGCGCGTCGCGCCAACGCGTGGCATCGCCCTGATCCTGAGCCAGCGCGACACGGTCCGTGACCGCAGCCATTCCCCCAAGCGATGCTGCCTCGGCCGCGACTTGCGCGATGGGTGGCGGGGCGGATTTGGTCTCAAACGGGCTGACCGAGGGTTTCGCCGCGAAACCGGCCTCGAGCTGTTCAAGCGCCTCTGTATCCGGTGCAATCAGTCTTCTACGTTTAGCCATCTGCCTGTCCTCCCATCTGCGCATCGCGCCACCAGCATCCGATCAGAACTTCTTTGAATTCGGCATAGGTCCTATCGAAAGTTTCACGTCCGCGCACATACGTCTCGCGGTTGAAGTCGCGATAGTCCGCTTCGTAAATGCCGTTCACTTGCTCACCCGCCTGCCCGACCAGCGCCGTATAGTCCTGCCTGTAGGCATTCATGAAATCCCCGAAATACGCCTGAATGACATTGGCCATATCGGTCTGCTGGCTTGCGTCAAACCGCGTGATGATCGCGCGTACTACATCCCATTCGAACTTCAGCTCCGGTAAACCCGCAGCACGTTGCGCAGCGTTCTCACCATCTTCGATGCTGGCGAATGTCGTATAGAGCATATCGAAGAAACGACCGGTGGAATCGAATTCCAGGAACGAAGCCCCCAGCGGCACCAACAAAATGTCCGCCGCAGCCAGCGCATTGATCGTTAGGTACCCAAGAGCAGGAGGCGTATCCAGGAAGACAACGTCATAGTCATTCAAAACGCCTTCATCCTGAAGGAAGTTTGTCAAACCGTCCCACAAGGGCCAGCTTCTCAGGCCCATACGCCAGACGGGGATCTGGAACTCGGCCCAATACAGGTTCAGCTGCGCCCCGATCAGGTCGATATTGGGCCAATGCGTTTTTTGAATCACGTCCTGAGGCGTGGTTTTCAAAGCTTCCTGCAGAGTTTCATCCAGAGGAATTTCGGGTTGCGCCGCAGCCGAGCGCACGCGATTTTCCTCCTGTACCGCGCGCGCATAGTCTTTGGCGACCAGGGGAAACACCGTTTGCCACTCATCAGCAACCTGGCCTCCGAGTATTGATGTCATCGAACCTTGGCTATCAAGGTCGATAACCAAGACCTTATACCCATCCAGGGCTGCGGACATGGCCAGATGCGCGGCAGTGGATGTCTTGCCGACACCTCCTTTGAAATTGGCTACTGCCACGACCTTGGCTGGCAGGCCTTCGGGTCGGTAGGGCAGGTATTCCTTGGTGCTTACACCTTCCGCCGCAAAGTGCTTGCGCAGCGTTAGTACATCTTCAAGGGTGAACCACTTAGAGCCCGCCTCACCTTCGCCTTGTGGCAAATCTGGGTTCGCTTTTAAAACACGCCGCAGATGAGCCGGAGCAACCGGAATCAGATATTTTGTGATTTCCCAAATTGAAAATCGGCGCAGTCGCTTTTCACCATCCGGCGCATAGCCTCTACGGGCAAGGTCTTCGCGTCCTTTCGCACAGAAAGCCGCTGCTTTTGCGAATCGAGATGTCCCGATAGGATTAGGCAACTTCGTCGCTGCGATTTCCGGATCGAGGTTCAGATATGGGGGCAGGGGAGGTTGGTTGGTTTTACTCACTGTCGATGCCTCAGAAAATGTTCGTCTTTGCGACGTATATCGGGAAATGTAGCGAACATTATTGGAGATGACTATCCTCTTCCGGTATTTTTTCCACAGTTGATTACAGCAAGAGGCGGTTTCGTGGCGAAACTAAACATAATGAAAGGAAATTAGCACAAAAAACGTTTTATTTTTTTAGATGTTTTAGAATCTTTACCGTGGAAGAACGTAATAAAAACAATGTAATAGATATACTTGAGTATCCAAATACGGTTCCAAAAGAACCATTTTACGGGATCATGGGTATCCGTTTACAGGACACCAGGCGCCCAAGATCAGGAAGTAGGGGACTGATTCTCGGGATACTGAAAATCCGCGGAAAACAGACACTATTTCGAAGTGATTTCTCGCTGAGGACCGGGGGCGAAGTCGGGATCGGACTCGGATTGATTCAATTTCTGTGGATAACTTGCGTGGGTGATTCTTAAGGTACCCGAATACGGGATTACCTTCATCCTGTGTTTGGGTACCCAAAAACTATTGAAGCAAAGGTACCTTTTGTGTCAGGCTTTTGCAAAATGAGCAGCCGGGCAGAATCATGCCGGATACACAATTGAACATGGATCAGCTTTCGGGCGCTTTGCGTCGAGAGACTGTTAAGAAGAATGTCGCAGCGATACATATCAGCGGCAAACTTTCTCTGCTTCAGAGAAAGCTTTCGAATGTTTTGTTGATGAACGCCTATGATGCACTGACGACCGCGCAGACCCACACGATTGATGCGCGGACGCTTGCTATGATGGTCGGGTACAATTCAAACGACTTTGACACTCTGCGTGCCAGCTTGCGGGCGTTGGCGGAAACAGTCGCGGAATGGGATATGCTGGATGAGCAGGGGCGTCAGGAATGGGGCGTCTCATCCCTGCTGAGTTTTGCCAAACTCAAGGGGGGTGTGTGCGAGTATTCATATTCACCCGCGCTGGCGCAAAAGCTGTACGATCCAAAAATCTATGCGTTGATCAACGTGCAGATACAGCGAAATTTCAGTTCCGGGCATGGGCTTGCATTGTATGAAAACTGCTACCGATTTGTGCGAACAGGGTCGACTGGTTGGTGGCCCCTGGACGTGTTCCGAAAGCTCATGGGTGTTGATGGCAGTGATTATTACGCCAGTTTCAAACACCTCAACGCAAAGATCATCAAACCAGCAGTCACGGAGGTGAACAAAAGCTCGGATATTTTGATCGAGCCCGAGTTTCAAAAGAAGGGTAGAACCGTCACTGACATTCGTTTTCTAATCAAAGGTAATCCGCAAAAGGCGATGTTTGAGATCGACGATAGTGATGGGGTGCGCAATCTCGCCGTGTACAAAACTCTGAGGAAGCAGGGTGTGTCAGATCGCTTAGCGCGGCAATGGATCGCGGAGCACGGCGAGGACTATGTCCAGAAGAAGCTCGATTACGTAAAAGGGCAGGGCGGTGTAAAATCGACTGTCGGATACTTGTCGGCTGCTCTGCGGGATGACTACGAAGACCCGAAGGAAATTCCAACACCTGAGCCTAGTCCCGAAGCCATCGAAGCTGCGCGTAAGCGGGTCGCGGAAAAAGCCTCAGAAGAAAAGGCATATGCTGTCCGAACAGCCGAAAGGCAGGCAAGGGCGCGCAAGCTAGCCATCGTTGAAGACCTGGTTTCGCGGCGAAACCCTACACAGCGAGATGCAGACAAGCGGTTGTTCTTAGCGGGTTTGGACAATGATCTCGACCGAGAGCATTTTCGATCTCATGGCTGGCGCTCGGGCTTGAACGCCACAGCGATCTTCGAGTTTTGGGAAGACCTGGAGCCAGAAGCGTTCGCTGTTTGACGCGCTGACGTGATGTTACTGACTGAAAGAAAAGCTGCCACCGAACTCGCGGCTGATGCCTTCAGTACTGCAAACTAGCGGAAGTGAAAGTATCTGGGCGTGAATTCAACTTTGCAGATCATGAGTACCACCTAGCTTCCTTCTGGTGTTGTTGTCACTGAAGTGAATGTCTCCAACCACAATTTCTGTCGAGTGTGTCTTTTGTTGGAGCGATGGTTCTTTCCCACGACCTCACTCAGATGTTTCCCCGTGACCCTCATGTTTGGGATTGGGCCGCCTAAGCCAATCAGCATATTTTCTTTGGCTTTGATACCTGCTGTGTTCGCTCCGCTCATACCGACACAAACTGTCGCGCAAGATCACTGCGTTCAATCAATTGAGCGACGAGTTCTTGAGCGGTAGGTTTGTTCCGATGCTCTGAGCGCATGAAACCCAGCGTATTGTCGTGTTTGTCCATAGCTCTGTAGAAAGTGACCCGCGCACCATTCACGCTTTTTAGCTTCATCCACCCGCGAGGAGCGGTCACTCGGTCCCGAACGTTTGCGCGCAACGTCGGCGATTTCACTAGCATGTTTTATCACCCGCCGGTTAAGCGTAGTGTGTTTCACTACAACGCTAGGCTAAGACATAATCTGTTTGAGATAATGGTACGGCACGCCGTATCGGATACAGAAAGAGACAGAAAATAGGATCAATCCTCGTGGATACTTCGCAACTTCGAAGGAAGTTATGAGTTGGCTTTCGACGAAGTGGGACCGAGGACCACCACGTGCCAAACCAAAGCACGTCAAAATCCAGAACTTTGCAACAAAGCTTCAGAAATGGTCGAAATTGGGAACTCTGTTGCAATAAGCAAAAATGATAAAAAAGTATCATTATTTTGTTGATTAAACTAATTTCTTACATTCGTAAGTTCTGTTGCGAAGTTCCTTGCTGAGTGCAGGTATCGCGATTTCCCCGCGGGTTAAGCAGCGAATTCTGCGAGTTGTAGAAACGGACAAATTCTCGGCGTTAACAGACTTTTGTGGATCATCTACTACACTTCTATCCCTGCAAGAGTTGAGAGTGCAGATGCAAAAGGCTTGAAGCCGAGCTACGTGCGAGTTCGTTTATAGTTGGAACGATGGTCCTATTCTATGATGTTGTTTAGAGCTTTCCGCCTGAACATCTCTATCGGAATGGTGCAACCAAAGCCTCTGAGTATTTTGTTCATCGCCTCGATTCCAGCTGACTTAGTTCTGCTTGTATCGAAAATACTCTTTCGCAGTGGGCCGGTCACTTAAAGCATCCATGCAATCAGTTTTGTGGCGGCTGGCTAGTTCGCCGTTTGGAGAGCATGAAATCCAGAGTTTTGACGTGTTTAAGGAATTCCAGCACCGATCGAGTTTACATGCGCTGCTTCTCACTGCGCTCGAACGCGCATGATCATTTTCTGGACGTCTGATTGAGTGATTCGGTTGTACCTGAAGCTGTCCAGAGGTCCAGCCTCAAGGGCTGGCTGAAACCAGAACACAGGTTCAGAACGCGTAGCGCATCCCGAATTCGGTGTAGTTTTGACTCAGTGTAAGATCTGCCTTTCGGCTATCGCGGATGACACGTTCTGCGTTGGGCAGATCGTTGGTTTTCGCGCGTTTCAGCGCGGTTTCCGGGTCAAATCCGTGCTTAATCCAGCGCTGCTGCAATCTGCTTTCAAGTTCTTCCAAAGTGGGGCTGACAAAAACCGTTAGGGCGAAAACATCCTCCAACATCCTCCACGGGTCGCTTTTCATCAAAAGGTAGTTTCCTTCCACAACCACGATCGGAGTTTCAGGATGAACCGCAATCGCATTGGCGATGGCCAGGTCCATTTGGCGGTCGAACATGGGATGAAAGGATTCATGTCGCGCGGATTGCAGCGCCTTAATTGCCTTGCAAAACCCAAAAGCATCGAAGGTTTCTGGTGCGCCTTTTTTTGCCCGCAAACCGCGCGTCTCCAATACGCGATTGTCCAAATGGTAACCATCCATTGGCACAAGAGTGGCTGAAGGAACCGCCGAGCTCTTTTGCGCGTTTAGCGATTGCACAACGGCTTCCGCTAAGGTCGACTTTCCGGATGCAGGGGGGCCGGCGATTGCAACAATCGTCCGAACCCCAACCTGCCTCCGGGAGGAGATCAGGTCGCAAACTTGCTTTGCATCCTGCTTGATCACGCGGCGTCCTCTTTTGGAGGTTCCTTGGCGCCGGTCATGAAGGCCACCGCATCGGACATCGTGTAGTCCTTGGGGTCGATCGTGCAAATGCGTTTACCCAACCGGTGCACATGGATGCGATCGGCGACTTCGAAGACATGCGGCATGTTGTGGCTAATCAGGATGATCGGAATGCCACGCGCCCTTACGTCCTGGATCAGCTCAAGCACCTTGCGGCTTTCCTTGACGCCCAAAGCCGCCGTCGGTTCGTCCATGATGATGAACTTGGTCGCAAAGGCAGCTGCGCGCGCAACGGCAACGCCTTGGCGCTGGCCGCCGGATAGTGTCTCTACCGCCTGATTGATTGACTGCACGGTCATGAGGCCAAGCTCAGTCAGTTTTTCGCGGGCGAACTTTTCCATGGCAGGCCGATCCAGCTGACGCATGTATTTGCCCATGAATCCCTGTTTGCGAATCTCGCGCCCCATGAACATGTTGTCCGCAATCGACAGGGCAGGGGACATGGCAAGCTGCTGATAGACGATCTCGATCCCCATGTTCCGGGCGTCGATCGGCGAGGTGAAGTTGACCTTTTTGCCTTCTATTAGGATCTCGCCTTCGTCCGGGATCGTGGCACCGCAGATCGCCTTGACGATCGACGACTTGCCTGCGCCGTTATCACCGATCACCGCAAGGATTTCCCCCTGGCGCAGTTCAAAATCAGAATGGTCGATGGCGGTAACGTGCCCATAGCGCTTCACGATCCCGCGGCCTTGGACGACTGGAGTTGTGTCTGACATTAGCCCGATACCTTTCTGATCCACTGGTCGACTGCGACCGCTGCGATGATGAGAAGTCCGATAAGCAGGAAGGTCCACTGCGCGTCCGCGCCCAGAAGCCTGAGCCCCAGAGTAAAGACACCGACGATGAGAGCCCCGAACAGGGACCCCAGAATGGAGCCTCGTCCGCCGAACAATGAGATACCACCAATCACAACCGCAGTGATGCTTTCGATATTGGCCAATTGACCGGAAGTAGGTGAAACCGACCCGATGCGCCCGATAAGGGCCCAGCCTGCAAAGGCACAGATCAATCCGGACAACATATAAACCGACATCAGCGTTCTGTGGACGTTCACACCGGATAGTTCGGCGGCCTCGGGATCATCCCCCACCGCATAGACATGACGGCCCCAGGCCGTGTGCTTAAGCGCGTAGGCCAGCACGAAAATCAGAACGAGCATGAATATAACACCAACCGTAAAGGTCGCGCCACCGACGCTGAATTTTGTGCCAAAGAATTGCAGGAACGGGGCGTTGGCCTCGATATCCTGACTGCGAATTGTTTCGTTTGCGGAATACAGGAAGTTTGTCGCGAGAACGATCTGCCACATGCCGAGCGTGACAATAAAGGGCGGCAGCTTTACGCGACTGACCAGCCATCCATTGAGAGCCCCGATCAGGGTCCCCATGGCCAGCCCGCACATCACGGCTATGGGCACGGGGATGCCATAGCGGAAGGTGAACTGACCCATAATGACGGATGAAAACACCATGATCGCGCCGACGCTTAGGTCGATGCCGGCAGTCAGAATGACAAGGCTTTGTGCCGCGGCCACGATGCCGACGATTTGAACCTGCTGCAGGATCAGCGTCATCGCAAAGGGTGAGAAGAATTTTGATCCCAGCAGCAGGCCGAAAATAACGATCGCGCCAACCAGAACGATCAAGGGCACAAAGGATGGATTGACGTGGAGAAGATGCTGCAACTTCCCCAGAACACCACGCCGGTGATCTTCAAACTCCGCAACGGTTTCTGACGCATTGGCGGCGGTTTCGAATTCCTGGGCGTTTTGGTTTGCTTCAGACATATCTCCCCCTTTTCGTGGCTGGCATCGCGTCCACGAAATCAGTGTACAGGAAGTTTCGATTTGCTGGTGAAAGGATTGATGAGGCGCTGCGGCGCGCCTCACCTAAAGAGCTGTCTTTAGCCCCAGCAGAGATCCAAGCCTTCTGCGACCGACAGCGACTCAACCCCATCAACTGGCTGGTCGGTGATGAGCGCTACGCCCGTGTCATAGAAGTCTTTGCCGGGTGTGTTTTCGGGTTTAACGCCCTCTTCGGCCCATTTCTTCACGGCCTCAACACCAAGCGACGCCATCAACAGCGGGTACTGCTGGCTTGTCGCACCGATCACACCGGCTTCGACGTTTTGGACACCGGGGCAGCCACCGTCGACTGAAACGATCAGTACGTCGTTTTCACGCCCGATGGATTTCAGAGCTTCATAGGCGCCCGCAGCGGCCGGTTCGTTGATCGTGTGAACAACGTTGATGGATGGATCCTTGGCCAGAAGGTTTTCCATCGCGCGGCGGCCGCCTTCTTCGTTGCCGTCGGTCACGTCACTGCCGACCAGACGCGCATCGGTTTCGTCACCGATGACATTCGGATCCGCCAGGTCCACACCGAACCCGTCGAGGAAACCCTGATTGCGCAGAACGTCCACTGTCGGCTGACTGACGTTCAGATCCAGCGTCGCGATCTTGGCATCGGCTGCGGCGTCACCCATTTTGGCCTTGGCCCATTGACCGATCAGCAGACCGGCCAAGTAGTTGTCCGTCGCGAATGTCGCGTCCGCCGAGTCAATCGGGCTAAGTGGCGTGTCCAGCGCAATGACCAGAACACCTGCATCTCGCGCCTGCTTAACCGCAGGAACGATCGAACTTGTGTCAGATGCCGTCAGCAGAATGCCTTTTGCGCCGTCGAGAATACATGTCTCGATAGCCTGAACCTGAGTTTCATGGTCGCCATCGACCTTGCCGGCAAACGCCTTGAGCGTCATGCCCAGCTCTTCTGCCTTGGCGGTCGCGCCTTCCTTCATCTTGACAAAGAAGGGGTTGGTATCGGTCTTGGTAATCAGGCAGACGGTTTCCCCGGCAGCCTGCGCAGATGCTGCAGCCAAAGTCAGCGCTGTGGCGGATGCGGCAATCTTAAATAGATTTCTCATTTAGTCTCCTCCCAGAAAATTGTTGTGGCCCCGCGCGAATTAGCGACAAGGCGCGCCTCCATCCTCCAATGAAGGTCCTGCTCAAGAAACCGTGATTCTAGCCTCCGTGTCAATAAATAAATAAAGTTTATTTATTAATTTGTCTGCGTGTCTTTTCATAAGAAAACAAGGTGTTTATGTTTAGGTTAATGGAAAGAGAGGCGCTGAAAATACTAACCGGCGGAGTAAGCCAAAGCGGTGTTCGTAATCACAACGAACGCCTGATTCTGACGGTTTTACAACGGCATGGACCTGCTGCCGGGGCCGATGTCGCGAGGCTGACGGGCCTGTCCCCGCAGACCGTTTCGATCATTCTGCGCAAGCTCGCAAAGGACGAGATTCTCAAACGTGGGACGCCGTTGAAGGGCAAAGTTGGGAAACCTTCGATCCCCATGGAACTCAATCCCGAAGGCATCCTGTCGGTGGGAATGAAGATCGGTCGCCGCAGCGCCGATCTTCTTTTGATCGACTTCACCGGTAAGCCACGCCAACAGCTCTCGACGACTTATGACTACCCGCTTCCAGAAGCTGTGTTCGGGTTTTTGGAGGAAGGATTGCAAGAGCTTCTGGCAAATGAACCCCAGAAGCTTCGCGACCGTGTGTGCGGGATAGGGATCGGTACACCGTTCGAGTTGTGGAAGTGGCACGACCTGTCTGGGCTTGCCGCTCAGAAATTCAAATCCTGGAGAAACGTGAACTTTTTTTCCGAAGTGGCCAAGTTCAGCGACCTGCCGGTTTTTGTGGTCAATGACGCGACGGCCGCGTGTCACGCCGAACATCTCTATGGTCGCGGGGCCGAGTACAGAGACTACTTTTATTTCTTCATCGGCTCGATGATTGGCGGAGGCGTTGCCCTGAATGGCACCGTATTTGAGGGCAACCAAGGCAATGCCGGAGCATTGGGCGCCATGCGGACAACGGGTCCTTTGGGTGAGAGCCAGCAACTGATCGACACTGCATCGCTGTTTCTGCTCGAAGACAGGCTGATAGAAGCGGGTATTGATCCGGTGATTTTATGGAAAAAGCCGCAGGATTGGAGCAGCATTTCTCGCTATGTCGAACCCTGGATCGGTACCACGGCACAGGAACTGGCCAAGGCTGCGCTGTCTATTTGCGCGGTCATAGATTTTGAAGCGATTTTCATCGACGGCGCATTCCCACCTGTAATACGGGAAGAACTGGTCTCACGAGTTCGTCGCTACCTGGCCAACCAAGACAAACGCGGTTTGATTCCACCAGTTGTTGAAGCGGCAGCAGTCGGAGAAAACGCCCGCGGTATCGGAGCGGCAAGCAGCCCAATTTTCCGCCAGTTTCTATTGAACACCAATGCTGGGCTTTCTGGGATGTAGCGACCCTCGAACAGACACGCCTTGGCTGCGCCAGCGTGATTGGTCCCAACTCTACGACAAAGCCCTTCCGCGTGTTCTTTAAGTGTTCTGATGCAATTCAGATAGCGTCCAAAAAATAGCCAGGTTGCACTTTTTTTAACTTTTTTGTTGCCGAAACCGGTTTCGGAACGAACAAATAGCTTGAATGACCGCGAATCTTTCATATCCACCGCGTGACCAGTCAGGTAACGCAACCGTCACGGGCCGGGTGAAACTGGACGAATTGGCTGCGCATCTGGGCTTGTCTAAAAGCACGGTTTCGCGTGCGCTTAACGGGTATCCAGATATTTCTTCGGCGACGCGCGCAAGGGTGGAAAAAGCAGCTCGGGTGTTGGGATATCGACCGCTCAGCCATGCGCAGGCGATCCGAACCGGACAAGTTCGTGCGATAGCTATGGTTATCAATAGCGAGGAGCCGGATCAGCATAATCCCTTCTTGCAGGATTTTCTGGCCGGAGCCTGCGCAGCGGCAAGCAGCCTGGACTGGACCATGACCATTTCCACGGCGACCTCCGAAAAAGACACATTGAAAGTGCTTAGCCGCCTTTACGAGGAGCGGAAGGCCGATGGATTCATTCTGCCGCGGACAGCGGTGAAGGATGCGCGTATCGGCCTGCTGCGCAGTCTTGGGGTACCTCATATTCTGTATGGGCGCACCGGCTATGGACAACCGAACAACTGGGACGAGACTTCGTGGTTCGACATTGCCGGTGAAAGCGCGATGCGAAACGCAGTTTTGCGACTGAGCAATTTGGGACATACACGTATAGGCTTTGTCGGCAGCGATCCAAAGTTCAACTATGCGCATCTACGCCGTGACGGATATGCCGAAGGTTTGCATGCTGCTGGTCTACCCTTGGATCCGGAATTGATCCTGGAGGGCGCGCGCACGCGTGAAGATGGCGCGGCGCAGGGACGGGCGCTGATGGCTTTGGATCAACCTCCAACGGCGATTGTCTTTGCGACTGATCTGGCCGCGCTGGGATTTTGCGCGGATGCGCAGGATCAGAGGCTCGAAATCGGGCGCGACATCTCGGTGATTGGCTATGATGGCGTTCCCGAATGCCGCTACGCGCGCCCTGCACTGACGACATTTTCCGTCGATTCTCGCGCGGCCGGTGAACGGCTGGCGACCCTACTGATAAGGCAAATCCGTGGCGAAGCGGCTGCAGACTTGCGAGAGCTGGCCGAGGCCACCCTGATCGAAGGTGACTCGGACGGGCCACCAAACCTGACGTCACACGAATTGGCGCGTAAACTGAACCATCTGACGTGAACATAACCGGGGAGGACACCGATGAAACTAACACCCAAAGCTGCGAAGCTGATGCTTGGCTCGTCACTTGCGCTGGCGCTGACAGCGCTATCCGTGCAGGCCGACACGATCCGTTTTTGGACCACAGAGGAGCAACCTGAACGTCTGGCCAAACAGCAAGAGATGGCGGACCAGTTTAAAGCTGAAACCGGTACCACGGTTGAGGTGATCCCGGTCACCGAAAGCGATCTGGGCACGCGCGCGACGGCCGCTTTTGCGGCTGGCGACCTGCCGGACGTTGTCTATCACACGCTGCAATATGCCCTGCCTTGGGCCGAGGCTGGTATTCTGGACACCGAAGCCGCGACTGAAGTGATCGAAGAACTAGGCGCTGACACTTTCGCCCCCGGTGCTTTGGCGATGGCTGCGTTCAACGACGAAACCGCCTCGGTGCCAGTCGATGGCTGGACCCAGATGGTGGTCTACCGCAAGGACCTGTTCGAAGAGGCTGGTTTGGAGGCCCCCGACAGCTTTGCCGATATTCAGGCCGCGCTTGAGGCTCTGCACAACCCGCCGGAAATGTACGGTTTTGTCTCGGCGACCAAAGTGGACGAAAACTTCATGAGCCAGGTGCTGGAACATGTCTTCCTCGCCAATGGAGTGTCGCCTGTGGGTCCCGATGGGTTCCAGCCGCTTGACGAAGCCAAAACCACCGAGGTTCTGGATTTCTATAAAGCAATCTCCAAGGCGTCGCCTCCGGGTGAGCTTTTCTGGAAGCAATCGCGCGAGCTGTATTTTGACGGCAAAGCCGCAATGATCATCTGGTCGCCCTTTATTCTGGACGAACTCGCGGGTCTGCGTGACAGTGCCCCGCCAACCATCAACGATGATCCGACCTCGCGCGATCTGGCGAGCAAGACCGGCATCGTGACCAAGCTGTCCGGCCCATCAAACCCCGATGGCGCGGCATGGGGAGATGTGCGGTACTTCGGTATCACCAACGACGCCGATACCGATGCGGCGATGGAGTTCGTGAAATTCGCCATGGACGACGGCTACACCCAGACGCTGGCAATCGCGCCAGAAGGCAAGTTCCCGGTCCGTCGTGGCAATGCCGACAACCCGACCGCGTTCTCGGAAGCCTGGGCAGAGCTGCCTGTTGGTGTCGACCGCAAAGCGCCCCTGGGCGAGCTGTACGAACAATCCATGATCGACGAGATCGTTGGCGGTCTGGATGTGGCGCAGCGCTGGGGCGTGGCCGAAGGCCAACTGGCACTGGCATCGAAGATGATCAACAGCCAGGCCATAAACCGCGTCGTTCGCCAGTATATTGACGACGAGATCGACGCGGCCACAGCCATTGCGGCGATGAACGAAGAGTTGGCCAAGGTTCAGTAACCACCCGGCACCTGCAGCGGCGTGCGCGCCGCTGCCCCTAAACCCTTCGAGGTAACCCATGACTTCGGCCTCCCCACCGACAGGAACCGGGGCGTTAGCCAAACGCGAGGCGCGTCTGGCCTGGACGCTGCTGGCTCCGACCATCATCAGTGTGTCGCTGGTTGTGATCCTGCCTTTGCTGGCGATCTTCTGGATCAGCTTCAAGCCCTTCACCCTGTCTGACCTGCGCCCGCCTGCTCCGGTCGTGCGTGAAAGCCTGCGCGGATCGGGTGATGATCTGCGGATCGAATACCGCCTGCGCAACTCTAGTCAGGATATTGCGATCGACGGCGTGACAGTCCGGGATGTCCTACCCGACGGCGTCACGCCACTCGGCGACGTTGCAGCCCCCTGTGTGTTGAACGGGCAAGAGCTGTTCTGCGACTTTGGTACGCTGGAAGGTGGCCAACGCGAGCGCATTCGCGTTCCCGTTGCGGTCGATGGCGACCCGGACGCTTTCGAAGATCTGGTTGAAGGGTCTGAACCAACAGTCACCGGCAGCGGCCCCAGCGTGCTGACAAATTTCGAGTTCAGCCTGGAGAACTTCGCCCGCGTGTTTGACGGCGACGAGTTCTGGGGCGTGCTTTGGGTCACACTTTTCTACACCGTCTTCGGCACCATTGGCGCGCTGGTCATGGGCCTGTTCGCGGCCTTGCTGCTGAACAAGAGCTTCCAGGGGCAGGGGTTCATCCGGGGTCTTTACCTGTTCCCCTACGTGGCGCCCGTCATTGCCGTGGCCTTTACCTGGGTCACGCTGTTTGATCCGTTCTCAGGCTCGGCTAATGCGCTGCTGGTGCAGATGGGGCTGAGCAGCGAGCCGATCAACTTCTTCGGGGAACGCCCACTGGCGTTGATCATGGTCACCGTGTTCGAAATCTGGCGTTACTTCCCGCTGTCCTTCCTGTTCATTCTGGCGCGGATGCAGTCCATCGACTCCAGCATGTACGAAGCGGCGGATATGGATGGGGCCTCACCGTTCCAGAAGTTCTGGCTGCTGAGCATCCCGCAATTGCTGGGCATCCTGTCGGTCCTGTTCCTTCTGCGCTTCATTTGGACGTTCAACAAGTTCGACGACATCTTCCTGCTGACCGGAGGCAACGCGGGCACCCGCACCCTGACTGTGAACGTTTATGAACAGGCCTTTGCGGTATCGAACATTGGGGCAGGCGCGGCCGTGGCCGTGGTCATCCTGATGTGCCTGATCGCCTTCAGCTTTGTCTTCTTCAAATTCATCAGCCGTGAGGAGGGTCTGTGATGCGCCAAGGGTATATCACTGGCCCGATCCTGGGCGCGCTGTGGCTGGTGGTAATCGCCACCACCATTGCGGTCACCATGTCCTTCGCCACGGGCGCGGCCTTCCGTCCGCAGGTTCTGCTGAGCCTGTTCTGGGGCGCGTTGGCTGGTCTGGCGTATGTCCGCTTCCCCGCTCGTCATGCCTCGGCGCGTCTCGGCGTGTCCGCCCTTTTGGGTCTGACCTGCCTGACCGGCTTTGGCCCGGTTCTGATTGGCTCGGACACAACGCTGCTGTCGCTTTCGATAACCGTGGTTTCGATCGCCGTCGTCATGCATCTTTCGATGGCTGAAATCCTGAAAGAGCTGCCCTTTGGCGAACTGACCCGTCACGAGTTCGAAGACGCCGTGATCCGGTTCTGTACCGGTTTCGGCTATATCTTCTTCACGGCCATCGTGGTCATCCCCTTCTATGTGATGGTGATGACCAGCCTGAAGTCGCAGCAGGCGCTGTTGCAGAACCCGCTGGATTTCTCATTGGATCTGGATCAGGGCTGGGCGCTGTTCCGCAGCTATACGGAACTGTTCCGTGATTTCAATTTCGGCTCCTACCTGTGGACGTCCTTCTACGTCTCGGTTCTGACGGTCTTCATCACGCTGGCCTTCAGCATTCCGGGGGCCTATGCAGTCGCGCGGTTCCGGTTCAAAGGGCAAAAGGCGTTCTCGCGCTCGATCCTGCTGATCTACATGGTGCCGATGATCGTTCTGGCGCTGCCGATCTATATCGCATTCTCTCTGACCGGCCTACGCAACTCGATCCTGGGCATCGTCATGATCTACCCGGTCACCACGATCCCGGTTGCCCTGTACATGCTGCAGGGGTATTTCCGTGGTCTCCCGACCGAAGTGGAAGAGGCCGGCCTAATGGATGGTCTCTCGCGCTTGGCGGTGATCTGGAAGATCACCCTGCCGCTCAGCCTGCCGGCTCTGGCTTCGGTGTCGCTCTATGTCTTCATGATCGCCTGGAATGAATTCCTACTGGCCTTCATGCTGCTGGATGATCCCTCGAAATTCACTCTAACCCGAGGCGTCACAATGCTGAACTCCTCGGAAATCCCTCGCCAACACCTCATGGCTGGCGCGGTGATTGCCACTGTTCCAATCATGGCCCTGTTCCTGGGGCTTGAACGTTTCATGACCAAAGGCCTGACGGCTGGCTCGGTCAAAGGATGACAGAAATGAACCACTTTACTTCGCCGACAGAGTCAGCACGCAATATCCTGATCTCCAATGATCGGGGTGGCTATACGATCCCGACCAGCGGGCTCTATCCCTACCAATGGAACTGGGACAGCGCGATCGCCGCGCTGGGCTTTGCCGAGTTCGATATCGACCGCGCCTGGACAGAGCTTGAGACGCTGTTCTCAGGCCAGTGGGAGGACGGCATGGTTCCCCACATCCTGTTCCACAAAACGGATCCGGGCTATTTCCCCGGGCCGGATGTCTGGGGCGGCATCGGGCCGATTGCCTCCTCTGGCGTAACGCAGCCACCGCTGGCGGGCACCATGGCCCGGCGGGTATGGGAGAAAGACCGCGCGGCTGGTGAAGCCCGCCTCCGCGCCCTGTTCCCCGCTATGCTGGCCTGGCATCGGTGGTTCATGACATGGCGTCTCGATGACCACGGCGCGGTCTGCACCACCCACCCTTGGGAGGCTGGGCGCGACAATGCACCGGACTGGGACGACGCAATGGCGAGCATTGATGCCTCAGACGTGGGCGAATACCAGCGTCGCGACACGAGCCACGTGAACAGCGCCGACCGGCCCACCAAATACGACTATGACCGCTACATCAAACTTGTCCAGATTGGGCGTGAAGCGGGCTGGGATCAGCAGCAATTGCTAGAGAAGAACCCATTCCGCGTCGCCGATCCGACGATGAGTTTCACAACTCTACGCGCCGCCCGCGATCTGCTGGCGATAAGTGAGGAGTTGGGGATCAGTGCCGAAGGCCTCGCTGATGACGTGGACCGGCTCGAGGCAGGCGCAAAGTCACTGTGGAACGAGGCTTTGGGCACCTTTGATTCACGAAATGCGCATACGGGAAAATGGGCTGAAAGCGTCTCAAATGCGAGCTATCTGTGTTGGTATGCAGGCATTGAATCTCAGCAAATGTTGGACCGTTTGAAAACTGTTTTGACCACGGTCCCGCACCCAATCCCTAGCTATGATCACAAATCGCCCAAGTTTGACGAACGCCGATATTGGCGTGGGCCAACATGGGCGTTCATGAACATGCTGACGGGGTTCGGTCTGAAGGATATGGGCCACGGGGTTGAGGCCGAAGCACTGCGCCTGAAAACCGGTCGTCTGATCGCGGGCCACGGCTTTGCCGAATATTACGACCCGATTACCGGCAGTCCCGCTGGGGGCAACTCATTCACATGGACCGCTGCCGTCTGGCTGCATTGGGCAGGGAGGAACTGATGGGCAGCATTGAGCTCAATTCCGTCGAAAAATGGTTCGGCGAAGTGCAGGTGATCAAAGGCATCGACCTAAAGATCGAAGAAGGTGAGTTCGTCGTCTTCGTCGGCCCGTCGGGCTGTGGTAAATCAACCCTGTTGCGGATGATCGGTGGGCTCGAGGACATCTCGCGCGGGTCTCTTTTGATCAATGGGGATGACGTCACCGACAATCCGCCTTCGAAGCGTGGGCTGACCATGGTGTTCCAGTCCTATGCGCTTTATCCTCACTTGACGGTGGCCGAAAATATGGGGTTCTCGCTGAAAGTGGCGGGCGTATCCAAGGGCGAGATTGCTGAACGCGTGGGTAAAGCTGCCGAGGTACTCAAGCTGGAACCCTATTTGGAGCGCAAACCTAAAGACCTGTCCGGCGGTCAGCGTCAGCGCGTGGCGATCGGTCGGTCTATTGTGCGTGACCCCACCGCATTCCTGTTCGATGAACCGCTATCCAACCTGGACGCCGCTCTTAGGGTCGAGATGCGGTATGAGATTGCCAAGCTTCACCAGAGCCTGAACCGCACCATGATCTATGTGACTCATGATCAGGTCGAAGCGATGACACTGGCTGATCGTATCGTGGTGCTGGAATTCGGCAAGATTGCACAGGTCGGGACCCCACGCGAACTATACGAACGCCCCGCCAACTTGTTCGTGGCGCAGTTCATTGGCAGTCCGAAAATGAACGTCATTCCCTGCACCGTGTCCGGCGATCAGTTCCAGCTGGAGAACGGTGGAGGCGGCCCGTTTGATCGGACTGGTACTGCTACGATGCTGGGTATCCGTCCGGAACATATCAGTGTGGTCGAACCTGGCTCGGGTCACAGCGATGGCAAGGTCGAGGTGGTCGAGTATCTTGGCGCCGATATGTTCGTCATCGTCGATTGCGGGTTTGAAGAGAAGGTGACTGTTCGCCTTGGCGGGGACACGCAGATCAAAGCCGGAGCGCAAGTCGGCTTGTATTTTGCACCCGAGAAACTGCAATTTTTCGACGCGGCAGGGCAGACGATTAGCCCAGATGAACGGGTGTGACACTTTTGAGATGTTTGGGGATGTGTCGCAAGCTTCTGGAATGGCCAGAGCCAGCGACTCACTGGACACCCCTATCCTGAGATCTTGGCAAATAGTCGAAAACCAGCCGGCTTGGAGCTAGAGAAATGCCGCTTCCAGTAATGTTGGCGATCTCAATACTGTCCATTGCAGCTGAGGCGGATCTGAACGACTTGAACGCGCATATGTGCAGTCTGTTGCACTTGATGAAGCGATGATCCTGCTCGATCAAGTTTTCAAGAAATTTGACCTGACTGTTTGGATTTTGACTGAGCAACGAAGCCGACTAAGGATTTTGTTCGCTTTTCTAATGCGCGTGAATAGCGATCATCGGCGTGTCTTGAGAACCTACCTATTGAGAGTGGCGCGGTCCACCGGCCGCCGCGTTCAGCCATGATATCTTCGAAGTCACGATTGGATACCGTGTACCGCAGATAGAACTATGGCGTGCAAAACTGCAACCTTGGGGAATGACAGCCTTTCGACGAGTTCATGCCAAAACCTGTTCGAAAATTTTTCGATCAGTACAAACCTAAGATCACGCAGGCTCGTCGACAAGACTCGAAAGATTGCGACACATCCGTTCTGGTTCAGTGAACAGGAAAGTGACAAGGACGTTGCCTCCTTCAAGGACTGGCTGCTCGGACAGACGCAGAAGCTACCGCCAGCGTTCCCTCGATTTGCCAAACCTGTTCAGGACGTTGCGTGTGATCTGTTCGACTTGGTCGTCCTGCCGGATCAGGCCCGCGATCCATTCGCAGGTCGCGGCGGTGAATATCTCGCCCTTGCCACGCCGCCACGAGATGATCATTCCGTTGCCGCGTTTGCAGGCGTCCAAGGTTTCGGGCGTGGCCTCTCCGAAGAGCACCTGCGCTTTGAACGCCGCATCCGCTGACCCGACGTAGAGCGTTTCACCCCAAATACCGTGATCTGCCTCGATATTGGTGGCGAGCCCCATTGCGAGGATGTCGATCTCCGGCACGGCACCGTCCGTGCAGTTCGGAAAGGGCAACCCATCCTCGAAGCGATAGTCCAGCCCGTCGACCTCATAGCCGAAAATCCGCGATCGCGCGCCCAGCACGTCACCATAGCCGAGCCCGGCTCCGTGAAAGGCCCAATGTTCGTCGCGGTAGATCGTGAAGCCGCCCGTACCGCCGCCAACACAGTTGCCAAGACCGGCATAGACTCCGCGCAGGGCGTTGACACCGAAGGTCGACGCACCGGGACGGTTGACTGGATTCACCTCGAACGCACCCGAGACAAGATGCTCTTGATCAGTCTCCATCAAAGGGTCCTGATCTGCGATGTATTTGTAGCAAACCTGTGTGCGGCCTTCGTCCTCGATCCGGGTCTGCCACAGAAAATTCCCGGCAAACCGCGCGACATGGCCCCCGGATTCGACATAGGCATCGACGGCGTCGCGCATATCCGCGCTCCAGTATTCATCGTGGCCAACGAAAACGGCACAGGCATAGCGGTTCAGAAGATCAGGGTCGCGGTGCAGATCGTGCTGTGTGACCACGTCGAATGCATATCCCTCAGCCTCGGCCCAACGGGCGAAATGGCGTTCATAGCTTGCCCAGCCCGCCGAAGCGTATTTCTTGGAATAGCCATAGGCATAGGCCCACTCCATGTAAGGATAGCGTACCATCTCGCCGGGCTTGGTCGGCTGTTCGCGCAGCGCACGCGGTGCGCCCTCGGGCAGTTTGCAGAACCCACGAGTCCATGGCCGCTGTGTCGAGACGATGGGTGAAAATGCATCGCCATTCGGCCCTGTGATACCCTCATAGTGATTGGACCCGCCCCAGCAATTATAGGCTAGCCAGGTGCCCGTTGCACAAACCAGAACATAGGGCGGTGGCGAGGCATCGGGCGCGGTTCTGATTAGAATGACATGGTGTTCTTCAACCACATCATCGCCCTTCCGAGCGCGGAAAGTGACCAGATAACCGCCAGGTGCCCAATCATTGGGGATGGTGAAGGCATAGGCCTCGGGCCAGCCACAGCCCTTGACTGAGCAATCTCGGGGCGTTGGATGATGCGCCCCCGGAAGGCCGCTCTTGGTCAGTAGTGGCTCATAGAACTGCCCGTCGCGGCCGATCTCAAGCTCCCATTCCGTCGCCGTGGTGGACACGTGCAGCGCAACGCGGTCCCCGGGTGCATAGCTCATTTCTGAGGTGTAGCCCCATATTTCCAGAACCGCCTCGTCACGCGCCGGGCCGATATAGTAGTTATCAAGGATATGGCGCGCCTTTGCACGGGTACGCGGCGTGGTCGCCGGTCCGGGGTGGTCCTGTGTCATATGTCTACTCCGGCAAATACTTGTCCGACCAGCTTTCGGCAGCTGCGCCATTTTCGATCATGTGCCCGATTTCCTCGTTCGTATAGCCTAGCCGTGCGAGGATTTCGCGCGTGTCCTGCCCGTATTTCGGAGCAGGTCCGGGGATCGTGATAGAGGCTTCCTCGGGCCGCACCGCATTGGGCGCGACAAGGTCGACCCACTTCCCCATCGGGTGCTGATCATGGCGCACCGCGCGGAAGGTCGCCTTTGAGATATCGATCCTACCGTCGCTTTCGAACTGCAGGCCTGCGTCGCGCGTGTCATGGAGGGAACCAAGAGGCGTGATACCCACCGAGCCGGCGGCAAAGACGTGCATCCAGTCTGTCACCGGTTTTTGCGCAAACCGCTCGGCAAGGGCGGCTTCCAATTCGGTGTCATCCTTTCCGACGAGATCGGACAGATCAGGCACCCGTTCAAGGGCCGCTTCCCGCTCTGTCGGGGCAGCAAAGAACATCCAGCCATCGGCGGCGGCATAACAGCGATAGAACGGCCCCCATCCTCGTACCCCACGTCCTGAAGGCTCGTCGAACGCTGGGCGCCCTTCGAAATCATACATGAATTGGGCCTGGATCATTTCACCTGCCGCGGCCAGTGAGGCGCGGGCAACACCACCTTTTCCGGTCACCCTGAGCCGTTCCAGCGCCGCTCCTAGAGCCACGCAGGCACAATGCCCGGTCAGCGCGTCGATCGTACCGAAATGAGCGTGCTCCTCTGGTGTCTCAGGGCCGCCACCAAAGCGGGTCATCACACCTGTCGCGGCTTGCGCGAGGTCGTCATAGCCGAGGTGATCCGATTTCGGCCCCCGACGTGGTCCGCCCCACGCATCAAGCTGCACCAGAATGAGACGCGGGTTTATTTCCTTCAGTCGCACTTCGCTCAGGCCCAGTGCATCACGTTGTTGATCGGTGCCGTTCATGGTTATCACATCGGCCCGCTCCACCATTCGCCAAAGCGCCTCTTGCCCCTGTTCCGAGCGCAGATCGAGCAACACGCTTTTCTTGCCTCGCTGCGCATGCAACCCGAACACCACCGCGTTCCACGGATCGACTGAAGGCTGCACGGGCTGGACCAGCGTAACCTGCGCCCCGAACCGCACCAGTGTAGACCCGATGGTCGGTCCGGCAATGACGTTTGTCAGATCCAGCACCTTCAGCCCGTCAAGCCAGAGGCCTTTGCCGTCGCCGCCCACGGGCATTCGCGGCGTCTCTGCAAGAACACCGCTCAGCGCATCCCGAAAGTCGTCCCGCTGTGGCCCTGCGGCTTTATCCATTGCGCCTGGATCATCGGCCAGCCAAGCGACGTTGCCCATCTGCCGCATCTGCCCGTGGCGGGGATCGTCAAGCGCGACCACCAGCCCCGAGGTCAGCGCATGGGGGTCGGCCAGCCATTCGGCCGTGCTGCGTTGCGCTGTGGCCGGAGCCTTAGCCGCTCCGAAAAGTTCTTCCCATTCATGCGCAGGACGGGTCAGGAAGGCTGCTTTCATCGCATCAGCCAGTCGCCTGCGATCACCTACCCCCACCGGATAGCTGCGCAAAGCCCATTCCGCGGGCCAATCCGCCTGATCGACATAGACATCAAAATCCGGCAATTCCTTCAACAGATCGCCAAGACCGAGAACCTCCAGCACTCTTTGGGGATGGTTCACGATCGAGCAGGATACGATGTAAAACCCTCGTCCATCGGCACAGGTATAGGTGCGGTAGAACGGATCAAGAAATTCGGAGAGCTCGGCAAAGCTCAGGTTGTTGGGCAGGCCTTCGCGCGCGCGCCGCTCCAACTCCAACTCACGCGGAGATTTGTAGCGCTCGGGGTAGCCCTCGATCTGTTCGCAATTGTAAACCAGCCCCTCCAGCAGGGCAGACGCAAGCGGTACTTCGATGTGGTCGCCTCCCATCCGGGGCCGCGCGGCCAACGCAAATAGGACCGACATCGCACCGAATGCGGCACCATAGGCCGAGGCCAGCCCCAGCGGGGTAAAGGAAGGGTTGATCCCCATCAGCCGACGGTTCAACCCCATGTCGGTAAATTGCCCAGTGCGCGCCGCGATCACCGCTTCCCAGGCTGCCATCCCGGCGAGCTCGGGATCGGTTGACGCAAACCCGGGCAACGAAAGCGAGACGATGTCGGCGTTCACATGCCTGAGCGCCTCCGGCCCAAGCCCCAGCCGCTCCATCACGCCGGGACGGAAGTTCTCGATCACCACGTCAGCGCGGCGAACCAGATCTAGCGCCGTATTGCGTCCGTCGGCTGTCTTGAGATCAAGCGCAAGCGCACGCTTGCCACGCGATAACATGTCGAAAGCGGGGTCCTGCCACCTGGGTCCACCTGGCGGATCAATGCGGATCACCTCGGCCCCGAGATCGGCCAGCATCATCCCGACCAGCGGTCCGGCCAGAAAATGCCCAAAATCAAGGACACGAATGTGGGAAAGCTGGCGGTTCTGCATGGTTACTGGATCCTGTTCCGACGGTTTACCCCCACAAATCTATGAAATTGTCTGGGCGTGTTTCATATTCATCCTGCCAAAAATGAGATCTATTCTGCCAATGCATCCCTTCCACGTCTCTGTTTTCCTGTGCAATGCCTTTTCCAATATGGTGCTTGCATGCCTGCTTGAACCGTTGCGGGTGGTGCGCGATCAAACCGGTGCAGATATCCGCTGGAATATCCTGACGGATGGCGACCGTACCGTAAGCAGTTCCAGCGGTCTGAGCGTTTCGCCGGACATGTCGATTGTAGACGCGCCCAAACCTGATCTGGTCATTATCATAGGTGGCGACGCCTTTCGCGACACCAAAGGCGTGACCGCCGCCCGCAGTCTTGGACAATTTATGCAGAGCGCAACGGTGATTGCAGCCGATACCGGTGCTTGGGTGTTGGCGCGGGGCGGGTTTCTGATCGCTCGGAATGCCACGTTGCACTGGCAGCTTCTTGAGGAATTCGCCGAGGAGTTTCCCGAGGTCAACGTCCTTCCCGATCGCCATGTGCAAGACGACCGTTTCTGGACATGCGGCAGCGCGGCGGCGGCGATTGATCTGATGTTGAAATTCATTCGAGAGCGGTTTGGCGCCTCGGTCGCATTTGATGCCGGTGCAATGTTCCTACACGATAACGCCCGACGGCACGGCGCCTCATATCCCGATCAGGCATTGTCGCAAGCGGTGTCCCCGAAGCTCAAACGTGTCGTTGTGCTCATGTCCGAAACGCTCGAAACGGCGCTGTCTATCCCCGCCCTAGCGGAACAGGCACACATATCTGAACGGTCCTTGCGCCGTCTGTTCTGGGCAGAATTGCAGACGACGCCTGGGCGATACTACTTACTGCTTCGCCTGGCCCGCGCCCGCGAGTTGCTTAGACATAGCGACCTCTCACTCGATCAAATCGCTTTGCGTTGCGGTTTTGCGAGTTCGACCACCCTGACACGCAGCCTGCGCAAGAATTTCGTAACCGATCCGCTTCAGGATCGCCGGGCAAATCTGTGACTATTTCAACCTACGCTTTGCGAAAATTGCCCTGCAAAAGGCAAGCAACAAATTTTCGGGCTTTGCTAAGCATTGCTTACACTAATCGAAGTGTTCAAAAACGGCCGTTGGGACGATCCCCACGAACCGCAGGGCATTGTCTCTAACCTGCTGTCATAGAGGTCTGTGGTGAAGCCCAGAGGCCCTTAAAGCAGACTTTGAAGCAAACTGTTGTTTCCGTCGCGAAGGACGGAAAGTGGCAGTTCGCGCTACTTCATGCCGTACCACATTCAGTACCAAAAAGCTGTCGTCGTTTGATTTAAGGAAAAACGAAACCCTCATTGAATCTGCGAAAAACGTTGATCTCCCAAATTTTCGCGCTTACGGGCGGCTCGCCCAGTTGCACCACAGCGCCGTCTTTCAAAACCACAAGGTGATCTTTCAGTTTATGCGCTTCATCCCGATCGTAGGTGAAGAAGATTATGGTTTTGTGCAACTCGTCTTACAACTCTAGCAGCAGATCCTGCATATCCGTGCGGATCAACGGATCCAGCGCCGAGAATGCCTCGTCCAATAGCACAATGTCCGAGTTTGAAATCCATGCATGTGCAATGCCCACGCGTTGTAGCGTCCCGCTAGAAAATTGTGCAGGATAACGCGCCTCATACCCCTTAAGCCCCGCGCGCGCCAACCATTTGCGCGCCCGATCCTCGCAGGTTTGTTAGTCGACATCCTGAATTTGCTATGCCATCGCGGCGTTTTGCAGGACCGTGCCATGGGGCAGCAGGGCGAATTTCTGGAACACCATCGACATCTTCTTTTGTTGCAAACGGCGCAGGTCCGCGGCGAACGGCTATGTTGCGTCTTCGCCATCCAACAGGATCTCGCCCGTTGTGGGTTCGATCAGGCGGTTCAGGTGGCGGATCAGTGTCGATTTGTCCGACCCGGACAGGCCCATGAGCACGGTCGTTTCGCCAGCCTGCATATCAACATGGATATCCTGTAGTCCGAGCACGTGCTTGCGGTCGGTCAGAAGGTCGGCCTTGCCCAAACCGGCGCGACCAGGAGCGGTACCAAGACCGACCAAGGCGGAGCGAAAAAAAGGTAGTGCGTTCCGTCAAGTGCCCAGCTGAGCTGTTGGGTCCGCGGATCCAACACCAATTTCAACCCGTCTCGCATCGAAAGAATCAAGTCTTCGATCTCCATGGTCATATCCCGAGTTTGGGCAATCGCTGCATAGCTGTAATGTAGGTTGTCGAGCGACGGGAAGGGGAGCATTTCACTATTTGCGTCCACTTGATCGCCGTCCTATTTGGGCCAACATCTGCGCCATCGAAATCGGCTCGCCTTCTGTATTGGCGTGGCACCAGTCGCGCAGACCAAGTGCGTCGAAAAGCTTGTCATAGAAGGCCATGCGCCCCTCCTGTCTTGGGAAAGGCCTCGCCTTCTACACGGCGAGGTAGTAAGTGTCCGCAGGGGGTTACTTCAACAGCGCGGACAGCTTGCCACGTGCTTCGTCCCTGAGCGAATGCGACCATGTATCGTGATAGTTGATCAAGAAATGGCCGCGGCCCCTTCATAGGACGCGCTGTTTTCATCCTGCCAGGCCAGCACTGCTCCCATGTGGTCGTTGGTAAATGACATCAGCTTGAGGAACTCGACCAACTTGGGTTCGCGCTCCAGAAGGCTGGGGATCTTGGCGGTGGGATAGGCGGACAATATTGATGCGGCGCATTCGGGGTCCCCGTTGCAGGTATGCGCGCTCTGAACAAAGGGCGCAGTTTCCACATGCACCATCGGGTATTTGCCCAGCACTGAAGTCGGTGCCCGGTAGTATCCGAACCAGGGTTCCTTGGCGGCATATGCCGCAGCGATGGTGGTGGCCAAAGTTTCGCCCAATCTGTGCTGGAACTGGTCAATCCCGTGGCCAGCCATGTCCACTGCTTTGGCGTTACTCTGGTTCACCAAATCACACGCCCAACCGGCGGGGCAATCATGGAACTGCCCTCCGACCAGTTGCGGTTTGGTCAAGATACCGTCCAGCGTCTTCAACTCAAGATGAGTTTCGGCCAGATAGGAGGGGATCAACCAGGCGTCGACGCCGTCATCAGTCACAACATTGCCAAGCTCGATTGGCTTTCCTTCGCTGCGCAACTCTTCATAGACCGGCGAGGAGTTTTTCCAGAGTTTCGTCAGGTTGTCCGGGTCGCCGGTTTCGCAATCGAGGCCATCGCCGGGTTGGTCGAAGATGGCACCGTGTTCAACGTGCAGCGGTGGCTAGTTTCGAGCAGGAACTTGTCAACCGACGTCACCACCGCCGACAATGCCCATTCCATTTCGGTGATCGACACCTGGCCACAGTCGGCAAGGGCTGACGTGGTCCCCAGAGCAGTAAAAAGGGTGGCTGCGGCAAGCATTTTTTCTTGAAGGTCATTTGGTCTCCCAGTCGCTCCTATCGGTAGGGGTGCGACGCGATTTTCCGCGCTCTGGTTTTATCCGGTGGCATTCAGAATTGCGCGTATCTTCAATCTCAAGATACGCTCCTTGCTGCGATCTGAACCTGATCAGTTATTTTCTGCAGGTTTCTTGTTCTCCCCGTCAAAATGGAAAACCTCGCCAGGATTTCCTGACGACGCAAGAATCGGGAAGCAAATCATGTCTGGCTTACATCAGGTCTCTGGCCGTGACGCCAAGGGCTGCGACACGTGATTTCGGTGGAGTTTTGCCCGCATCGATCAAGCGTTTCGCGGACGTTTACCCGCGCGGGTCGTTGATCGCGTCGACCGCCAAAAACGTGTCGCCAAGATAGTATCAAAGCGACAACGCTCCGTTGTCAACAGCTCGGTGCACGACCTCGTGGTGGCCCGCCGACAAGCCCACGATTTGGAGCTTGGTGGCATTCTGACTCGACCAGAACCATGGCTTGGCGCCATGGGATGCGCAGCGCGCGAGAATCGTTGCATCGGCCAAATAGTGTTGATTTGCCAGTTGCAACTCGCGGAAATGGACCGAGGTCGCCTGCGACAAGATGCGAACCGCCGCTTCCAACAAGGTCATGGGCAGGCCCAGCTTGACCTGCACCCCTGCGGCTTGAAGCCCCAATTAGCCCCGACCGACCACCAGCGCATTGCTCCCCAACTACGCCTGGAACGCGAACGCCCCGGCATCTGCCAGATCGCGCTTGGTCAACTCGCTTTTCAGGCTCCCCGTGAGGCATCTGGCAAGCGCGGTGGGCGTGAACCAGTTGGCAGCACCAGATGATCATCGAAGACGGAGTCGTCTGTTTCGGTGCGCACCTGATTGTTGACCCGGTCTATTTCCACGACACGGCAGCCGGTACGCAGGGTGATGTCATTCTCACCGCAATACGCTTCAGACCGCAGAAGCAAACGCGCGTGCGCCAACCCGCCCAGAAGAAGCACCTTGACAGCGGAGGGCGTCGATAGGGCAGCGCGTGCTCCTCTCTGACCAGTGTGATCGGCCCCTCATGCCCGCGATCGCGCAGGTCAGCGCAGGTCAGCGCAGTCCGAAAACCCGGCCTGCCCGGTGCCAATAGCCAAAACGTGGTTCATCAACTAACGCAAACCTGAAGTGGCTTTCTGCATCGCCAGGATCAACGCGTCGCGTTTTGCCGACAGCTCGGCGGGGCTTTGCCCGCGTGCCTCGTCGCGTACGCCTTCGATCAAGATGCGCGAAACATCGTCATTCAGACGCACCTGTCCCAGATCATCCCACCAGCCGTTGAACGTGTCGGTGAAATGATCGCAAAACGCCTGAAGCCCGCCTGCGCCCGCGCCCAGATTGAACAGCATGGTTGGCCCCATCGCGGCCCAACGCAGGCCGGGGCCGGCCCAGACCGCCTTGTCCACGTCCTCGACGCTTGCCACGCCTTCGACCACCAATGAAATCGCCTCGCGCCAGATCGCAGCTTGCAAGCGGTTCGCGACGTGGCCGTTCTTTTCCTTATTCACCCGGATGGTAACCTTTCCCACTGCTTCGTAAAACTGTTCGGCCCCGTCCACTGCCGCCGGGTCGGTCAGGTCATTGCCCAGGATTTCCACCAACGGGATCAGGTGGGGCGGATTGAACGGGTGCCCCAGCACGAAGCGAGCAGGGTCTTTCCAGCCTCCTTGCATCTGGTTCAGCATCAGGCCCGAGGCCGAACTGGCGACAATGGCCTGCCGGTCCAGAACTGGCTCGATCTCGGCAAAGGTGGCGTGTTTGATGGGCAGGCGTTCAGGCACGTTTTCCTGGATGAACGCGGCTCCGGCGACCGCCTTGGCGGCACTGTCGTGAAAGCTGATTGCGTCGGGGGCACCGTTCTCGGTCAGTCCCAGCTCGGTCAGGGTTGGCCAGGCCATCTCGACATAGTCGCGGACCTGCATTTCCACCTCCGACGCCGGATCGAACACCGCAACCGAACGTCCAGAAGCCAAGAAAAGCGCCGCCCAACTGGCCCCGATGACACCACCACCAAGGCAGGCCGTATGTGCAAATTCCATCAGAACAATCCCGGATTTAGGGGCGAGGCAGCAGTCATGCCGCCATCGACCGTGAAACATTCGCCAGACACGTAAGCCGACTGATCCGAGGCCAGCCAACTTACCATGTTGGCAATGTCGGCGGGTTCCCCGAACCGGCCCACCGGGTGGCGGGCCAATGCGTCGGCCATGGCTTTCTCAGGGTCTTTCGCCAAGGCAAACCCGTCCTCGGCCATCTCCGTCATGATCCAGCCCGGGCGGATCGCGTTGCAGCGTACTTTTGGCCCGTGATCAACGGCAATCGAGCGGGTCAGCCCGTGAACAAAGGCCTTGGACGCATTGTAAAGCGCCATGCTTGGGTCCGCGACCATGCCAGAGATTGACCCAATATTGATGATGTTGCCGCCATGTTCGGCCATATCCAACAAGGCCTCGCGGCACATGTTGAACACGCTTTTGCAGTTCACGTTCATCACCAGATCCCAATCGTCATCATCGCTGTCGGCCACGGTCTTTTCGACCTGAACGCCGGCGTTGTTGACCAACAAGGTGACGCGACCGAATGCGTTGTTTGCGGCTTTGATCAGCATCGCCGCATCGCCGGATTTCGACACATCCGCCGTGACCCAAAACACCGTGTCCGGCATGTCCTCAGGCCGGGCGCCACGTCCGCATGTGACCACATCAAAACCGTCTGCCAACAGCCGGTTCACAATGGCCCGGCCAATCCCCCGGCTTCCGCCGGTAACAATCGCGCAATTATCCATGGGCGATCATCACATGTCTGACGGCGGTGTAGGCATCGAGCGCAAAGACGCTCATATCACAGCCGGTTCCCGAAGACTTCATCGCCGCCCAGGGCATCTCCGGGGTCGCGACGCCGTGGGTATTCACCCAGGTAAATCCGTAGCGCAGCTTCGCCGACATCCGCATCGCCCGCCCGGTATTGTTGGTCCAGACCGACGAAGCCAGCCCGAATGGCCCGGCATTGGCAACCCGCAGCGCTTCGTCCTCGTCGCTGAACCGCGAGATCGTAACGACGGGGCCAAAGATCTCGTTGCAGAATACTTCCGCATCATGGGGTACATTGGCGAGAACCGTGGGTTCATAGAAGAAGCCGGGGCCATCGATCAGCCTGCCACCGACGACAACCTCGCAAGTGTCGCGCGCCCGGTCGACAAATCCGGCCACGGTGTTGCGTTGTCCGGCCGAGATGATCGGGCCCATTTCCGTGCCCTCAGCCTTTTGCGCACCAACCTTGATCTGCCCAACCTGATCGAGCACAGCGGCCACCACCTTGTCATAGACGGCATCCTGCACCAGCAGGCGGCAGGGTTGCGCGCAATCCTGACCGGCGTTGAAGAAGGAGCCATAGCGCACGGTTTCTGCAACCGCGTCGATATCGGCGTCGTCAAAGACGATCACGGGGGCCTTGCCGCCCAACTCCAGATGCACGTGGCGGATCTGACGCGAGGCCGCCTTCATCGCCTCGGCCCCGGTCGCATTGGACCCGGTGATCGAAATCGCCTCGGTGCGTGGGTTGTTGATCATCTGGCTGCCGATCTCACGGCCCGAACCGTGCAGCACGTTCACGACGCCATTGGGGGTGATGTCTGCAATCAGCTCGGCGGCCTTCAAGGTGGAAAGTGGCGTGAGTTGAGAGGGTTTCAGCGTCACGGGACAACCCGCCGCCAAAGGCGCAGCGAGCTTCCAGGCGGCCATCATCAAAGGGTAGTTCCAGGGCGCAATCGCCGCTACCGGTCCGACCGGATCTTTTCGGATCATGCTAGTGTGACCGGCTACGTATTCGCCCGCCGTCACCCCGGTCATAGTGCGCGCGGCACCGGCGAAAAAGCGGAAGGTGTCCAGCGTCAGTGGGGTTTCATCGTTCAGCGCCGAGGGCCAAGGCTTGCCTGCGTCCAGACTTTCCAACTCGGCCAACTCCTCGATGTTGGTTTGGAGGACATCGGCGATATCTGTCAACAGTTGCGACCGCTCCGCCGGGCTGGTCTGCCCAAACGTGTCAAACGCCTCGTGCGCGGCGGCAGCTGCGGCATCTGCTTGTTCCGAGGTGGCGGCATTGACGGCGCAAATCTCTTCTCCGGTTGCCGGGTTCAGGACCGGGATCGCCGCCCCGTTTCCTTCGACAAGCTCGCCATTGATCAACAACTTTGTTTGCATGTGCTCCCCTCCTCAGAATGCGACCTGATCGCCGCCCTTCAGACCCAAACGCGCGCGCGCCTCGGCGGGGGTAGCAACCTGAAGCCCCAAATTTTCGACAATCTCCCGAATTTTGCGAACCTGTTGAGCGCTGGACACAGCTTTCTCTCCGGGTCCGATATATAGGCTGTCTTCCATACCGACCCGCACGTTCCCCCCAAGCAATGCGCTTTGCGTGGTGAACGGTATCTGGTGGCGACCGGCGGCCAGAACCGACCATTCATAGTCATCGCCAAACAGTTTGTTGGCAATGGTGTGCATGTGCATCAAGTTGTCCAGATCGGCCCCCACCCCGCCCAAGATGCCAAAAACCATCTGCACGAAAATCGGCCCTTCGATCCAACCCTGATCAATGATCCACGCCAGGTTATAAAGGTGGCCAAGGTCATAACATTCGAACTCGAAACGCGTACCGTGGCCCTGACCGAGTTCCTTTAGGCAGTATTCGATATCCGCGAAGGTGTTGCGGAAGATGAAATCGCGGGTCATGTCCAGGAATTCGGGCTCCCAGTCATGCTTCCAGTTCGAATACTTGTCCTTCATCGGGAAAATGCCGAAGTTCATCGACCCGATATTCATGCTTGCCATTTCCGGGCTGGCGACCGTCGCGGCGCGCAGGCGTTCTTCGCGAGACATGCCCAACCCACCGCCCGTAGAGACATTCATGACCGCATCTGTCGTCTGTTTGATGCGCGGCAGGAATTCCATGAAAAGGTCGGGGTTCGGGTCGGGCTTGCCGGTTTCCGGGTCGCGCGCATGCAGGTGGATGATCGAGGCGCCGGCCTCGGCGGCCTCGATGCTGGCGGTTGCGATCTCGCTCGGAGTGATTGGCAGGTGCTCCGACATGGTGGGGGTGTGAATGCCGCCTGTGGGGGCGCAGGTGATGATGACGGGCTTGGTCATGTGGTTGGCTCCTCGAAGGTCTTAGGGACAACGAACAGGTGGCATGGTTTCTCTGGCCTGCCCCAGGTCGGCCTTCGCAAAGCCAGCTCTCCAAACGCGAACGGAGGCATCACAGCGTCGACCTCCGGCTCTTGCGAACGCAACGCTTCTGACATCACAGTCTCATCTGCTGGACTTGCGCAGACAGTCCGCCGTCCAGTACCCAAAGTTGACCGCTCGCATAGCGGGCCTCGTCCGAGGCGAGCCAGTTGACCAGGTTCGCGATGTCCTCGGGCGTGCCATAGGTGCGCATCGGGTGAACGTCACGCACCGCCTGTTGCAGCTCATCAATCGACTTGCCACCGCCGCCGGACCCGTCGCCGGAAAAGAAGCTTTGCAGCATTGGTGTGTCGATATAGCCCGGGCAGATAGCGTTTACGCGGATACCCTCAGGGCCGTGGTCACAGGCCATGGCGCGGGTCAGCGCATGCACCGCGCCTTTGGTGGCACAATAGGCCGCAAGGCCGGGATCGGCGATGAACCCATCATAGCTGCCAAAATTGATGATGCTGGCCGAAGTGCCGGTTTTCGCCGCCGCGCGCATCAGGGGCAAGGCGTATTTCGATGTCAGGAAGGTTCCGGTGCAGTTTACAGCGAAGCTCTGGTTCCATTCCTCAAGCGTGGTGTCTTCGATGGTCTTCTCGATCTCGATCCCGGCGGCGTTCACCAGAATATCGAGCTTGCCTCCGTCAGCCTCGATCCGCGCCATCGCAGCTTTCACCGAAGCCTCATCTGCCACGTTAATCGCAACAAAACGGCTGCCCTCATCGTCATGTTCGGTCAATGATCCCTGTGGTGTCAGATCGGCGGCATAGACGATGGCCCCTTCGCGCAGAAAGCGCGCGACGATGGCCCGACCAATCCCTCCACGACCACCAGTTACGAGGGCGATTTTTCCCTGTAGTTTCATATCAGTCGTCCTTCTGTGGCGGGAACCGATAACGGCCTGCGGCTTCGGTCCAATCCATATGGTTGCGCACATATTGCTGGCTGGCATCAGAGGGTGGGTTGTAATCCCAATGCTCCCCGGCATCGGCTTCCATCGCTGCATGAAGCGCACGGCGGGATTTCTGGGTAGTGATCACATCTTTGCGCAGCTGGTCGCTGTTCCAGCGGGCCCTGACTTCGGCGGCAAAGCCTGCGGCGGCTTTGGCATAGGCTGGATCAGCAGCGACATTCACCTTCTCGAACGGGTCAACCGACAAGTCAAAAAGCTGCGGTGGATCGATGTCGCAATGGATGTATTTCAGCGGCCCGCGCCGGATCATGAAGACCGGCCAGGGGGTCATTTCGGCGCAGTATTCACCGATCGCCTCGTCCACCGGGTCGAGCTCACCGCGCGCTAGTGGCATTAGTGATCGACCGTCGACCGTTTCGCCAAACATCTCCGGGGTGCCGCCTCCGATATCAACAAAGGTGGGCAACAGATCCAGTAGCGAACAGGCGTTGGGTGCGCGGCCCTTGGCCACCCCTGGCCCGGCCATGATCAAAGGCACGCGAGCCGAGTATTCGAAGAAGTTCATCTTGTACCACAGGCCGCGCTGGCCCAGCATGTCGCCGTGATCTGCAGTGACAATGACGATGGTGTTGTCCAGCTCGCCAATGTCTTCGAGCGTCTTGACGATCTTGCCAACCTGACTGTCGAAGAAGCTGACATTGGCCAGATAGGCATGGCGCGCGCGCCGGACTTCTTCGTCTGTCAGAGGAACATAGCTGGCTTCGATCCCATCCATGACACGACGCGAGAACGGGTCTTGGTCTTCGGGTGACAATGTGAACTCGGGCAGATCGATATCATCATCGTCATAGAGGTCCCACCACTCAGGCTGCGCGACGTAGGGATCATGTGGGTGAATGAAACTGGCGACCATACAGAAAGGCGCTTGCGATCCGTGCGCCCGATCGCGCCCGCGATCTATCAGCCAACGGCGCGCGGCAAAGCCGACCTCGTCGTCATAGTCGGTCTGGAAGGTGGCGACGGCCACGCCGCTTTCCTTGACCGTCTGCATGTTGTGGTACCACTTGTCGATGCGCTCATCATGGGCCTCCCAGTCGGGCGTCCAGGCGAAATCGGACGGGTAGATGTCGGTGGTCACGCGGTCCTGAAACCCGTGTTTCTGGTCGGGGCCGACAAAGTGCATCTTGCCCGACAGGCAGGTGTGATAGCCCAACGTCTTCAGGTAATGCGCGAATGTTGGCACGCTGGCGCGGAATTCGGAGGCATTGTCGTAGGCGGCGATACGGCTGATCAACTGGCCGGACATGAAGGCGAACCGGGAAGGTGCGCAAAGTGGTGAGTTGCAATAGGCCGCATCAAACCGCATCCCGCGCGCGGCCAGCGCATCGATATGCGGTGTCTTGGCGACCGGGTGGCCGTATGCCCCGCAAAATTGCGGTGCCAATTGGTCGGCCATCACGACGACGATATTTGGTGTTCTTGGCATAATGCTGTTCCTCCCTGCCTGCCAATATGCGGTGACTGCGCGCGTTCAGTCACGAGCGGGGAGGAGGTTGGAACTGCATTCTTTTGGAAAACTGACTCACCTGGCGGCCCTTTTGTACGCGTCCAGAACAAGACCGTGGAAATGGTGTACCGCATGTTCGGACATGCCCGAGCCATCAGGGTCGTTCACGATGCGGCCCGCGTCGAAGGCTGGAGTGTTCATCCCTTTCTGCACGCTTTCAACGATGTTGATGTCTTCAACCTGTAACACTTCGTCCAGATAGCGGATCGTTTCGACCTCGGCCTCGTTGGGCTCCTTGGTCTCAAGGAAGAAGTCATAGGTTTCCAGCGTCCGGTCGGGGCCTGCAGGGATGATGTTGAGGATGATCATCGACGACCGACCCGGATACCGCATGATGCAGGTATTGGGCCATAGCCACCAAACGGCATGGGTTTTCACCGTGGCATTCGACACGTCATAAGCGCTGTTGGTCGTGTTGCCCGCATCTGCCATGTGACTGGAATAGATGCCGTGCGTGGTCACCTTGTAGGTGTCCATATCGACAAGTTCGCAAAAATCCTTGTGAGCGGTCGGACAGTGGTAACATTCCAGGAAATTGTCGACCACGTTCTTCCAGTTGGACTTGATGTCATAGGTCAGTCGATGAGCAAATGTCAGCTCTTCGATATCCGGCGCCCAGTGGCGGATTTCGGTTTCCAGATCGCCGGACAGCTCCGACAGGGGTGAGGCCTCTCGATCAAGGTTTACATAAACAAACCCACAAAATTCCTCTACCTGCACCTCATCCAGACAAATCTCTTTGGGCTCGAATCCATTCAGATTCTCGGTATGCGGGGCACGCACCAGCTGTCCATCCAACTTGTAAACCCAGGCGTGATAAGGGCACATGATGCGGGTCGTATAACCTTCGCCCGACAAAAGCTGATGGGCGCGGTGTTTGCAGACATTGTAGAACGCACGCAGAACGCCTTCCCGATCACGTACCACAGCTACCGGCTGACCAGCGATCTCGATCGTGACAAAGCTGCCTGGTTTGCGCAGCTTTTCGACATGGCAGACCCATTGCCACGTCTTGGCGATGATCTCGCGCAAGTCCACAGCATGCCAGGCTGGATCCGTATAGGCCTCCGCCCGCAGCGAAAACGAACTGGATGGGTTTTCGTGATAGCCCTTGGAAATATCCGCGAATTGCTGGGACGTTGGCTGTTCAGTCATTGCGGGCGTCTCCTGTGAACAAAACCCTGCCGTGTGACTCGGTCAGAGGTATAGGATCGCGTCTCTCACACATGACCAATGTGCACAGATCGCCGTCTACTTAACTTTATTCGCCACCCGCCTATCGGTCTTGCGGTGCATGGGCCAGGCTCGAAATTCAAAAGGAACGCGGCCTTCCACCCGATCATTGCGCGGTGACAGCCCAAACCGTTCGCGGTATGCGCGGCTGAAATGAACCTGGCTGGCAAAACCCGAGGCCACCGAAACCTCAAGCAAAGACATATCTGTCTGTGTCACCAGCCCGCGTGCACGGTCCAGCCGGATGTCACGATAATACATGGTTGGAGTTTTCTTGACGTGCCGCGCGAACAGCCGATTCAACTGGCGTTGTGACAGGTTTATGGAATCACAGATCTCGGGAATGCTTAGCGGTGTTTCCAGGTTCTGCTCCATCAACGCTATCGCCCGTTTGACCGCTGTGGGGGCCAGTTGACCCATCGGCTCGGCCAGCCCCGGACTTTGCATAGCGCCTTGGGGGCGCACGGTCTGGTGAAAAACGTATCGTGCTGCCGCATTGGCTAGAGCGTCGCCCTTGGTGCCCTTGATGATATGCAAGGCAAAATCCAAGGCTGCCGCGCCGCCGCAACAGGTGATGCGGGCCTTGTCGAATACGAACAACTCCTCACTGACCTCGACATTGGGATAGAGCTCTTTCATCGCGTCGATATGCTCATAGTGCACCGTGGCACGACGCCCCTTGAGCAAACCAGCTTCGGCGAGGATGAACGCCCCGGTGTCCAGCCCGCCCAGCGTGCTCCCTTGACCGGCCCAACGCCATAGCAATGTATGAAGCGGGGTCGAGTTGTAGGCTTCCGGCGCCCAACTGGACGAGACGATCACGAAATCCTTGCGCCCTTCCTGAACCTCGGCCAGCGCAATCGTGTCGATGGTCATCCCGTTGCTTGCAGTGCAAGGACCGCCGTCCAGGGACGCGATCTGCCACTGGAACCGTGCCTTGCCTTCCAGGTAGTTTGCGGCGCGAAACGGGTCGATGAAACCCACTGTCGCCGCCATGTTGAAGTTTGCAGTTACAAGGACAAGAAGTGTCAGAGTGTTGTTTGGTTGAGACGCCATGAGGCCATCTACGTTAAATGGGCGTCGGGGTTGGTCAAGACTATCATTTCGATCAGGACCAACACGTGTTGTCTGTTAGTCGCTGTTTAAAGAATGCCTGTCGGTCGAATTCGCATTCGGCTCATTTGGGCAAGAAATTTTCCCCTACATGCCAGCGATCTGAAAGGCCGCCTTTCTCAAAATTGGCACAGGCTGGTTGGGGTCCAAAAGGTCTGTTCAGATTCAGCACACAGAATGGTGATACGGTCCTTCTGAGTCGAATTTTCACGACATCATTTTAGTCTTTGAGCGTTAGGGTACCGAGATACGCTGTTGCTAACTTCGCCATACACCAAAAATTCCACAAACTTCGACAAAATACACATGTGCGAACGAATCGGCAGACCTGAGATGACATGCTAGGTCGCCGGTTTTTCTAGCGTATGAGAGCCAAGTACAATTGATGGCCCGTGAGATTAACCACCACAATGCGAAGGGGTTCGGCGCCGAATGGGATGGCAGGATGCGTTACCGCAAGATCGCCCCTATTGGCCGCGATGATGACAGGTCGGAGTTCTTCAACTTTGCCAAGGCGTGATGGTCACTCGAAGTAGATCCCCGAAGAAATCTATAGACTAAAACAACTTTCCAATCAGGCTGCATGTAAAAGTTCATGAGAATCGATACGACCAAATGGATCAAAACTGGCTTTGAATGCAAAAGCCCCGCGCAATCTCCGCGCGGGGCCTTTTGATTTCTGATGTTTGATCTAGTTCCCAGCCGAAACCGAGCTGATCGACCAGAACATCGTCTCGCCCGAGGCATCATCGACGCCGTCATTGTCGGTCATAACGAATGCCTCGCCCGAAGGAAGGATGGCCAGACCTTCGATCTTGTCCAGAACGTAGCCGCCGGTTGAGGTCAGGTCGGGCAGCAAGTCGCGGACCTCTTCCTTACGGACCACGGGCAGCTCACCACCCAGCGGGGCCGGGGTCATTTCAGACAGCGGGATGCGGTAGATTTTCTTGGTCACTGCGCGGTGGTCGTGTTGGTTGTCTCGTTCGATGACATAAACATGGTCGCCGAATGCGGTGATCTCCGACAGACCTACCCAGCCAGTTTCCGGGTCAGCTTTGGGATAGTGCACTGCGCCCCATTCCTTGGTTTCAAGGTTATAGGCAACAAGTTTTACGTGGTTCTTGGGGTCGTCCTTCCATTCGCGCTGAACGGCCATCCACAGGGTGTCACCAACCTTGGTGATGCCTTCGAACCCGAAGCGTTTTTCGACGGCCATCAATTCCGGCGGCAGGCCTATTTCACCCTTGCGGTCCTTGATCTTGCCTTCGGCCGAGACATGGTAGATCGCGTGGGGGATGACGCGGTCGGTTCGGCCTTCGGAGGCGACGTAGAAGCCACCTTTGCCATCCAGCGTGATACCTTCCAGATCCAGCTTTTGCGCCGGGTTGCCGTCCTGACGGTGGATACGAATGACGTCCACGATGCGGGCAGGCTGCTGGCTGGGGTCGATCTTGAAGATCGAAGGCTGGAAGCCGTAGAAGCTGTCATTGACCGCATAGATGATGCCATCCTCATCCGCGACCAGACCTGACAGGGCACCCCATCCGATCAACTCATCCGTGCCAGCGGAGGTCAGATGCGGATAAGCGGCGGGTGCATCCTGATATTCAAAGATCGACACATGCGCACGCGGGCCGCCATCTTCGATCAGGTCTTTTTCATTGGCCGAGACCAGAAGGTTGCGCTCGGGGATGGCCACATATCCTTCCGGCCCAACGCCCGACGGCAGCAGCTGTTTCAGAACCGGGTTCGCCGGATCGGTGGCGTCATAGACCCCCACGACCGAGGCGCGCTCGGCCCCCACAAAGATCATCGGCGTGCCACCGAACGTGGCTGCGGTTACGCTTTCGGGCTCAACACCTTTGCTGTCTGAGCGTTTGTCGGGATAGTGCCCGATCTGGATGATCGCCTTTTCAAATTCGGTACCGTTCTCGTAAACAACGGTGCCGTCCTTGTGGAAGATCGTCCAGCCGCGCGAGCCGCCTTCGTAGTCACCTTCGTTGGCGGTGGCGAAATGGTTGTCGTCGATCCATTTCACCGCGTCAGGCTCGCGCAGGCGACCCTCTTGGCTTTCAGTGAAGATCAATGCGCCGCGCTCATCCGTGGCGTCAATACCTTCCAGATCAACCGCGCCAGCCGAGAAATGGCTGACTACGTTCCCGTCCTTGTCAACAACCGCGATGTGGTTGTTTTCCTGCAGGGTGATGACGGTTTCGCCCAGACCATTGATGTCAACGAATTCAGGCTCGGGGTCAGTTGGGGCAACTTTGGCCAGACCAGTCAGCGAGGCCATCTTCATGCCGCTGCATTCCAACGTACCATCTTTCAGCGGCACCAGCGCCAGCGATCCGGCAGGGAGTTGCGGGATGATGCCGTCGTTCAGGTCTTCGTCGCGTTCGTTTTCTATTGCCACAGCGACAAAGCTGCCATCTGGCGCAATCGCGACGCTGTCGGGTTGACCGCCCAGATCACAGGCGCCGGTTTCCGCCTTGCCTGCGATATCGACCGAGAGCAGTTTGCCCGACGGGGCGGTGTAGCTTTCCGAAGTGTTCACGCCCACAAAAGCCGTCCCACCAACGATCCCAACTGACGTCGGCTCGCCACCCACTTCCATCGCGCCTAGAGGTGCCGGGTTTGCTGGGTCGGTGATGTCGACCATGCCGATTACACCCAACGGGCTGTCTGTATAGACCAACGTCATCCCGTCTGCAGTCGCAGCGATGATCTCGGGTGAGGTCTCACGTTCTTTATCAGTTCCCTCGGCCATATTCTTGACGACGGGGAACGATGCAATTCGGTTGAAATTCATCTCTGCCGAAGCCTGGCCGGCGGTCAGGGCAAGGGCAGATGTCAGGCAGACAAAGCGCAACGACATCGGGTGGTATCCTCTCTCACTTGGATGAGAAGGGGATGAACGCGGGTCATTGCGGTTTTGTGACGGTTTGGATTCAGTTTGGTGACAAACGCAAAAAAGTGAAATTCGCATCTTATTCATTGACCAATTCGAACATCGTCAGACCAAAGGTTGTGTCGAAAGTACTCAGCGTTTTTAACCGAGGCGAGATACTCGTGTTGCTCGCGTCCCGTGCTTCCACATGAGCCAACCGTGGCAAACTCGTTCAGGCGCGAACCTCCTGTCGCTGTGTCCTTATTTCCCATACGGATTGTCCTATGGATTAGTCGCGTGGGGATGATCTGGTTTATCAAATTGGACGAAGCCTAATTGCATACTTCTGAAAGTTGGCAGTCTGCTGCTTAGACGGCATCGCACTTGCAGCGAATGTCTTTAAGGAAGGGGCGCAATCGCGGAAATTAATATATTTAGACAAGGTCGGCCTTGTGCCGCAAATAGCCAATCATCCTTCGTACTTAGATCAACAACACTTTGCCCAAGATGGCCTCGGCCTATCCTTTAGAAAGAACTACCTGAGCCTGCACCCGCAACCTTATACCTGCATTGCCATTGGCCGACTAAGTGGCCCAATACCCGACCCTCAACTGCCAGCTAACCGGAAATTCCGTAACAATCTATTGTTGAAGAGAAAATAACGAAGAGGACGCTCAAGTTGGCGGCCGCTCTGTTCTAATACTGATCGCGCATCATCATAGTAGTAATCAAAGTATGTGCCGCAAAAAAGCTCAAGATATTAGGCCCACATTGGCACCTTCATTGTTCGAAGACATAGACCTTGCGAATTTGGTACATGGTGTAACCTTGCAGTTAAGTCATGCGGTTTTTCAGCCCCGACACCCCTTTTTCATGCTGGCGTTTCAATAGTTGTACCTGTTATCGCTACTCTGATTTTCACGGGCTCCAGTTTTCAAGCAGGGTAGATTTTGTTTTGGGCGAAACCTCCGGCGCCATAAATCACGCATGTAAAGATGGCTCCTGCCTGACCGGATTCCTCTACAAAATGTGACCCGAAAACCAAGTTTGCAAAAACTTGTGATTCCCAATTAGGAGAGACGACGGCCTTAGTGTTTGCACTTCAGACCAATGGTAGCTTTGGGTTGACTGTGGTCCTTTGGAGCAAAAATGCAGAAGGCTGCAAAGTTGCGTTGCCGACCTCTGAAGGCAGCGCAACATTGCGCTTGCAGCGAATGGCAGATTCGGCGGGCCGCATGGCAGCATCCCCGTGTACTGACGGATGTCCGCTTTGAGCCGTTGATGCATCGTGGAAACGGGGTATGCACCGGACCCATTGGTATCTTGCTCACGGTATCTTTCACGTTTAGAAAAACGTACGGACCTTCGAATTCACATCATCGCCTGCGGTAGAACAAATGGCATCCCGCGCGAAGGTATTGTGCTGATCGGTAAGTCGATACCGTAAACCTGCTGCATCGCCTCATTGATGAGAACGTCGCACACTGTACCTGATGACCAGACTTTCCCTTCGCTAAGAACGTATACACTGTCGGCGAACAAAGCTGTTAGGTTCAGATCGTGCATAACCACGACAACGCCTCCGCCTTGGGCAGCGAAGTCCCGCGCGATGCGCAAAACGATGAACTGATGTGCGATGTCCAGGCTTGCAACAGGCTCGTCCAGCAACAACCAGCGCGGCTGATCTAGTTCTTTGGTGTCCCACACTTGCGTCAGAACACGCGCCATCTGGACGCGTTGCTGCTCACCGCCAGATAGGTTCTGGTAGGACCGCGTTTCGAAGCCTCCGAGGTCAACTTGCATTAATGCCCGAGACGGCAACGTGTCGTCTTCGGCAGCCAAGCCATTCGCCAGACCAATCCTGACGACTTCGTGCACAGAGAAGGGGAAAGCCACGGTTGTTGACTGCGGAAGAACGCCTCGTATGGCAGCCAATTCCCAAGGCTTTAGCGCCGTGATGTCGTGGCCGTTTAATGTGATCCTGCCGGAGCTTTGGATTTCTCCCGACAGTGCTTTCAGCAAAGTCGATTTACCGGATCCATTCGGGCCGATGATGGCCGTGACTTGCCCGGACTCTGCTTCAAAATCCACGCCTTTCAGGATCTCTTTGCTTCCAATTTGGACGCGTATGTTCTCAGCTTTCATACTTACATTCCCATTGAGCCATGGCGTCGAAGCAAGATCCAGAAAAACACCGGCGCGCCAAGGATCGCGGTCACGATCCCAATTGGTAGCTCCGCCGGAGCAACGATCACGCGACTGATCATATCTGCGCACAACAGCAGCGTGGCCCCCAGCAGAGCTGAATTCATCAGCAAGCGATGGTGGTCTGGTCCAGTGCTGAGACGCAGCAGATGCGGCACCACGATTCCGATAAAACCTATGCCACCCGATACGGCAACGGCGGCACCTGTTGCCCCAGCGACCGTCAGGATCGCGAGGTTTTTGCTTCGCTGGACTGAAATACCCATGTGATGGGCAATGGCCTCACCCATCGCCATACCGTTCAAGGCACGGGCAAGAAACTGTGTGCAGATAATTGCAGCCAAAATAATCGGGGCAGCCGTTGCAACCTTGGTCCACGTCGCACCAGCCAGTGAGCCCATGCCCCAGAAGGTGAGGTCTCTGAGTTGCTGATCGTCAGCCATGTAGATCATCACACCAGATACCGCTCCCGCCAAAGCTGCCAATGCAATGCCCGCAAGTAGCATTGTGGCGACCGATGTCTGCCCTTGGCGCGTGGACACCCGATAAAGGATCAGAACCGAGGCCCATCCCCCCAGAAAGGCCGCAACGGCAACCAGCCCGTCGCCTACCCAGGCGAGGACCGTGCCAGGCAGGAGGCCACCAAAGACGATGGCTGCTATCGCGCCCAACCCAGCACCCGCGCTCACGCCGACAATGCCAGGATCGGCCAGCGGATTGCGGAACAGCCCTTGCATCACCACGCCCGAGACTGCCAGCGCCGCACCAACAAGTATTCCCATCGCCAGACGGGGCAGGCGGATGTCCCACAGAATGATCCGGTTCAGGTCCGACAACTCGCGCCCCTGAAGTAAATCCAATACTGCAATCGCTAGCGAGGCGTCAGACGCTCCGACCGAGACGCTGAACACACTTGTTACGGTCAGGACGACAATTAGAGACAGCGTCACGCGCTTGGCCCTGATCCTTCGCGCGTCGGCGCGCATCGGAGCGCCGTGGTCTAACGCCAGCGTCATGATCCGCTCGCGTTTTGCAACGCCGCCGATAGGTCTGAAATCGCATCCGCTGTACGCGGGCCAAAGCCCAGAAGATACGCACCCGGCATACGGATCAGGGCTTTATTCTGCCCTGCCGGGGTCAGTTGGATCGCGGGTATTGCAAAAAGGTCCTCGTCCGAAGTTGCGTGATTGCCGCGCCGCTCCATCATCAGGATCACGTCGGGCGCTGTGACAGCCAACGCTTCTGGTGTCATGGTCTTGAAGCCATCGACCCCTGCCGCAGCGTTTTCACTGCCCGCCATTCTGATAATGCTATCGGCCTGAGTTTTGCCCCCACCGACGGTAATTTCCCCATCCTGGGCCGAAAGGATGAACAAAATACTCAATGGGTCCGCGCCCGCGGCGATCGAGGCACTCTCTTGCGCTTGATCCAGTTGTTGAGCTGCACTTGCAGCCAACTCTTCGGCTTCGGCCTCAACACCCAAAGCGGCGCCCACCGCGCGAATTTTTTCCACTATCCCATCGCGGGAAAACTCATCGTCGATGGTGACAAATTCCACACCGGCTTCTTGAAGCACCGAAATGGCATCTGGCGGGCCGGAGCCTTCCAGTGCCAAAATCAAGTCGGGTGCGACGGACAGCACGCCTTCGGGCGATAGAGCCCGCCGATAGCCCACATCCGGCAAATCCATCGCATCGGCCGGGAAAGTTGAGGTCCGATCACGGCCCACAAGCCGGTCCTGCTGCCCGAGAGCATAGATGATCTCGGTGATCGAACTGCCGATGGCGATCACGCGTCTTTCCTCTGCTTGCGGCGCTGTGGCCGAGAGCAGTGCAGCCGTGCAGAGAGATAGAAGCTGTCGCACTACACCACCTCTTTTTCAACTTTGTCTGATAGCCCCGCGACCAACGTGTCCCAGGCGGGGCGGTGATCGGACTTGCCTGCCCGTCGACCAAATATCTGGAAAATCAAATCGCCGTCAGCGTCAAACGCTTCGACTGAAACAGCGGGTCCGCGCTGGGTGGGTTTGGTGACGGCCCAGACCTCGGCAATATGATCGGTGCGCAGATGAAGGTTGAAATCTGGGTCCAGCACGTTGAACCAAGGCCCCATCTGTTTCAGGGTTTTGACTGGGCCACCATGGATTTCAATGCAGCCGCGATTGCCGACAAAGACCATGACCTCAAGCCTTTGGTCGCGCACCTGTTCGAACATTTGCGGAATTGTGTCTGGGTCAAGCGCCCGAACCAGAGGCACACCGGCAATACGATATGCCCCCAACCGGTTCATCTTGAGCTTCGACGTCAAGCGCAGGAACTGATGCGTGTCCGTCATCTTGGCCCACTCATTGCGGAGGATTTCAACCTTATCCGGATTGGCCTTAGGTGCTTCGGTTGGTTTGCGCTGCTCGATAGACATCGTCTGGGATTGATCGTCCGCGGCCAGCGTCTGGACCAGATGTGCCCAGTGATCCAGATCCGAGCCGTCCCGCAGAAAAATCTTGTGAACCGCATCTCCGGCTGCATCAAATACTTGAATCGAGCGGCGTGTTCCGGAATTCGTTTCACGCTCGACCGCGAAGGCATGAACCCAATGGCTGGGGAACATGCGCAGGTCAATCTCTTGGGTCAGGACCATCGCAGCATGAGCGCCAGGATGGTAATTGTCGTATTGCCCGACTTTCTCAATCACGCAGGACGGGTTGCGTGTCAGCGCCATGACCTCTCCCAACCCGCTCAACCGACCAAAAAGCGCGTCTATGTCTGATTTCAGCCTTGTTGCGCCTTGTCCTGCGAAGGCCGCCACCAGCTGTCCTTCGGACAAACCAAGTGATTCCGCCAGATCGCGATCACGTTTGCCAGCCTTCTCTGCATAGGCAGCACGAATATCCTGAGGGGCCGTAAGCACCTGTTCCATAGTGGATTTCCCATCTTCGAGTGGTTCTGTGAGGCGCTGGCCCGGCCCATGATCCCGTCATTGGCCCGCTGGCAGTGACTGAAAAATCAGTCACGGAAATATGTTGACTCTTTTAGTAAGCTTTATTAGCGAGCACAAGTCATCGCTGAAAGGCGATTCCAAAAAACACCAAAAAAGACTGACCTTAGCCAGCGAACTGCAAGCATCTCCGGTCCTCAAGCCACTCGAAGGGACAGAAATGCGTGCTTCAATTCGAAAGGCGGGCCTATTTGGCACCGCCTCTTGCCTCAGTTTGATCGCAGCGGCCGCTTGGGCGCAGGAACAGGATGATGGGTTTCTAGGCACACTTGAGCTTGGCGAAAGCAAACGGGAAATCCAGACCGATACCGCAGTACTTATTACCAACATTGATCAGGAAGAGATCAACGACCGTCAGGCCAACACGGTTGCAGAGCTGATCGACACGGTGCCTGGTGTGACTCTGGTGAATGGCTCGACACCGCAGGGGTCAGGTATCAACATTCGCGGCTTCGGTGCCAACAGCACTTTCGGCACCGACCAGAAAGTTCTCATTCTGATCGACGGGGCAACAACCGGTTCGGAAGAGCTGTATCGGATCGGTAACCAACTCTTCACCGATCCACAGCTTTACAAAAGCGTGTCGGTGATCCGGGGCACTGTCGGGTCGTTTGAATTCGGCTCGGGCGTCGTCGGCGGTGTGGTTCAATTGGAAACCAAAGACGCCTCGGATTTCACCGGCGGTGAACCCGGGTTCCGGTTCCGCCAGACGCTTGAAGGGTATTCGAACGGTAGCGGCTTTGCCTCATCGTCGATTCTGGCGTGGCAACCGAACGAGCAGACCGAGTTCCTGTTCAACTACACCTATCGCGATCAGGACGATCAGAAAGACGGGAATGGCGATACAATCGGCAACAGCGCCTTTACCCTGCCTTCCCTTTTGGCGAAAGGTAAATACAGCTTCGGCGACAACCTGGAGCATTCTATCACCGCATCATGGAACCAATCGACCTCGGAAGAACGGGACGTTCCATATGACTCATTCGGTACATCTGCAGACGCTTTTGGAAATGTGGATCGTGATATCGAAACCCGGATTGGCATCCTGCGGTATCAATACCGGCCAGCAGACAACGATCTGATCGATTTGGATGTGAACCTCAGTTATTCCGAGCAGTCCATCGACAGCAGCTATGTTCCTGGCTCTTCCAGTTTAGAGGGAACCCCGTTTTTCCCAAGCATACGGGCTCTGGCGGACGCGTCACACAACTATGAAACCACCAAACTGACGATCAAAAATACCTCGTATTTCCAAACTGGAATCGCTTCGCATGATCTTCGAGCCGGGATCGAGTTCATCAATCGAGAGCGTCTGGATGCTCCGTCAGCCCCGGGTGGGACCGATCGTCGGATAGCCTTGTTCGCTGTCGATGACATTCAGATCGGCGATCAACTGACCATCACACCTGCGCTGCGTTACGAAACGCAGGACATCAGGGGGGATGGCGATACAGCACCTTTCGATGAGAGCTACAATAACAATGCTCTGATGGGGGGTCTGTCGGCGCGGTACGAATTCGCAAACGGTTTCGGCATCTTTGGCGGCGGTGCATACACTGAAAGCCTGCCCATCATCGACGACCTTGGTACCCCGGTATTCATGACCCAGCCCGAGAAATCGCGCACCTGGGAAGCAGGGTTTTCGTTCAATCGCGGAGATATCTTTGCCGAGGGCGACATCATACGCGCCAAGGTGAATTTCTACGACACTAACTTGCGGGATGTTACATCGTACAATCAGTCGAATCCGATTACCGGAGCCTCTGTTCTTTTGGACAAGGTCGAAACGCGCGGTGTGGAAATTGAAGCATCATACGCGAAAGTTGGCGGATTCTATGTCGACTTTAACGCGAATGTCGCAAGCGGCACGGAAACCAATGAAAACGGGCAGGAGTTCCGCTGGCGCAACGAACCATCGGATTCGGGGCGGATCACATTCGGCAAACGGTTTGGCGAAACGCTTGATGTCAGCTGGGAGCTTTTCGGAGCCAGGTCTGGCTTTGATTCCTCAGGCGACCCGGTTGCCGGATATGGCGTCAACACATTGCGCGCGTCCTACTTCCCGCAAGAAGGCGCGCTTGCAGGGTTCGAAGTTAGGGCAGGTATCGAGAATATCTTTGACAAAAACTACCTGCCGAACCTGTCGACGCGCAATGCGCCGGGCCGGAACTTCAAGCTGACAGTGGCCAAAACCTTCTGATCAAAAAACGAAAGGACCAGTTATGCGAATTGCGTCGAAAAGAAATGCTCGGTTGGTCCTGCTGGCCCTGTTCCCAATTCTGGGGGCGGGGCTTGCCTCCGCCGAAGGAACCGGTGGCGTTTCGATAGAGCTGAGTTCTGCGGAAGAACGAGACCAAAGCTGCCTGCTCAGCTTTTTGGTCGAAAATACCTATGACGCTGATATCGAAGGTGCAGTCTACGAAACGGTCTTGTTCGGCGAGGAAGGTGGGGTTGCTCTGCTCACGCTTCTGGATTTCGAGAATCTGCCTGCAGGGCGCCCTCGGGTCCGCCAATTTCAGTTCGATGGAATGGCCTGCGACCACATCTCTCGCATTCTGATCAACGGCACGCACGAATGTGCGCATCAAGGCGGGATGGAGAATGCCTGCATGTCGAACCTGACACTCAAAAGCCGCCTTGAAACGGAAATAATTGGATAGGCCAATGGATACGATCATTCAGAAATTGACAGACGTCCTTGCGCTTGGCGGGCCGGTTGTTGCGATCCTGATCACAACCTCGGTCGCAACTCTGTCGCTCGTAATTTACAAGCTTTGGCAATATGCGGCCGCCGGCGTCGGTCGCCATTTCGAGCTGTCTTTGGCGATTGAAGCCTGGGACCGCCGGGACCGGGTTGTTGCGATGGCGCATCTGGACAAAAGCCGCAGCTATCTGGCCCCGGTGATCGCCATGTCATTCAGTGGAGATAGCAGCACGCTGTCCGAGCGTGCCGATGCCGAGGCCGAAGCACGCTTTGCCGGGCTTGAACGGGGCCTCAACGTGCTTGATGTGGTGTCACAGCTTGCACCGCTACTGGGGCTATTCGGCACTGTTCTTGGCATGATCGAAGCCTTCCAGACCCTGCAAGGCGCAGGCAATTCGGTAGATCCTGCACTGCTTGCTGGCGGCATTTGGGTTGCCCTGCTAACAACGGCTGCGGGGTTAGCCGTCGCCATGCCAACCTCGCTTGTGCTGACTTGGTTCGAGTCACGCATGACGCGTGAGCGCATATTTACCAACCGTGCCTTACGCACCGCTTTCGCACCTGGTCACGCCGCAGAATGCAAAGCGACCGAGATGCCAAAGGCAGCTCTTGCCCATGGCACTTGAGACCCGCTCCAAGCGGCGCAAGCGCCTGTCGATGACCTCGTTGATCGACGTCATCTTTTTGCTGCTGCTGTTTTTCATGCTTACTTCAACATTTTCGAAATTTGGCGAGATTGAGTTTTCAACATCTTCGGCAGGAGGGTTTGACCAAGATATTTCAATCCGCTTTGTGAAGCTTGAACAGGATCGTCTTCTGGTCGACGGGACCGAAATAACCCTGGATAGCGTTGCAGAGCTTTTCGACGGGACCTCCGAACAAATGGCTTTGATCAGTCTCGGCCAGAACGCAACTTCGCAACAACTGATTGACCTGCTGACGGCTTTGAAAGGCGTGGCTCAGCTACGGACGCAGGTGATCGGATGATGCAACTGAAACCAAGAGCGAGGCGAACCCGAGAACCCACAATTGCTCTAATCAACGTCGTCTTCCTGATGCTGGTCTTCTTCATGATTGCCGGTACGCTTGCCCAACCGCTTGGCAATTCGGTGCAACTGGTCGCAACGCAGGACCTTGAAGGGCGCGAGCCGCCAGATGCGCTCGTCATCCGTGCCGATGGTGTGCTCGAGTATCGCGGGGCCGAACTGACAGATGTTGAAGCCTATGTCGAACGCGCCTCGATTGACCTGCCTCTGGAAATAGTGCGCTTGGTTCCCGACCGCGCGCTTCCAGCGGTGCGGCTGAAAACGGTTAGTGATGCGCTTCGTGCCTTGGGTGCAAACAAGGTCTTTGTGGTGACACAAAGGGCGCTGCAATGATCCCCAAATCTCGCGCCATGGCCGGATCTGCGATCGTGTTGGCCGTCGCGACCCACGGGCTTGCTTTGCATGACTTTGGCACGCAAACGACGACGCAAATCGAAGGTGGAGGCTCGGTCGAAACTGCGGCGCTTGGGACGTCCTTTAAGGATTTCACTGCCGGAACCATTGCATCTGCGCCGGCCTCGACCCGGAAAAAGACTGTAGAGCCTGATCAACCAATTAAACAAGCAAACCCCGAGGTGCAGACAGCGAAGAGTGCAAAACCTATCGCAAAACAGGTTGTGCCTTCGGCGAAAGGAGCATTGAAAGCGACGGTTCCTCAAAAGGCAAGCCGGCCCGAAGTGACCCAAGCCAAACAGTCTGAGTCTGAGCCCAAACGCAGACCTGCAACAACACCTGTGCAAAGCCCAGAACTTGAGAAAAAGAAAGTCGCCCAGCTCGCTGTGAAGGCAGGCAATGGTGAACGCACTCAAAAAAAAGGCAGTACAACGGGCGAAACCACCAAGGGAGAAGCCGCCGCCGAAAAGACAACCCGCACAGCCTCGGCCCAGGGCAATGCCGATGCAAGTAACTATGCGTGGAAAGTCAAACGCAAGATCCTTCGCGCGAGACGCAAAAGCGTCAACATCCGCGGCACCGTTCTGGTGACGTTTCGCATCGCTGACAGCGGAGCTTTGGTATCGGCCAACATTGCCCTCAGTTCAGGTTCAAAGCGTTTGGACCAGATCGCCTTGTCACAGGTGCGCGCGGCTGCACCTTTCCCAATTCCGCCTGCCGGGGCCCGTCGAGAATACACTATAGAAATTTTGAGCAAGTAGAGGTGAATGCACGAGGCCGGAAGGTTTCTGAGTACCATGAGATCAGCACAAGACTGCGACACCGCGAGTGCGAACGGTAAATTCAAAATGCCCCACAGCACGCGTTGGTTAGACTACGCAGCAGCCGTTCTGACGCTTCCGATGAGGGAGTTTTGCCACCTTAGGGTCAGGAATCATAGCCAAGGGACGACGATTGCCGCGAGGGCGATGGCAGGGAGGAAGACTTTCGGGCGGCGGGCGTATCGGGTTGCCACGCGCCGCCATACCTTAAGCCTTCCAAAAATGATCTCGATTCGAATGCGGCGTTTGTACCTGCGCTTGTCGTATTTGACCTGGGTCTCGAGTTGTTTGCGGTCTAGGGTGCAGGCGCTTATCAAATTGTTTTTAAACGCTTCTCTGAACCAGCCGGCATCACAATCCCGGTCACTGAGTAGCCAATCGACGTCCGGAAGGCTGCTTAACAACTCCGGTGCACCAATTTAGTTACTGACCAGACCGGTAGTGACAAGGAGGTTGATCGGTCTATCCAGACTATCTCAGATGGCATGTAGCTTCGTGTAAGTGTCGGCTGGCTCCGACCCACTAGGCGTTCACGCGCCTCTTTTTGACGCTAAATCTGGTCGCTGTGCGGTGCGCGTTCAGGTAAGTCGCGTTGATCATCACGGTCTTCTCTTCGCCATGCGCGGTGGCCAGAGCAGCCATCATCCGGGCGAAAATGCCCTTATCGCTCCAAAGCTTCCAACGGATGTACAGCGTCTTATGAGGCCCAAATACCGCCGGGGCATTACGCTATCGCATGCCTTCGATTTTGATGACGAGAAACCCGCTCAATACACGCCGTTCATCAACGCATGGCTTGCCATGGGACTTCAGGAAGAAAGGCCCGGGACGCCCCATCTGCGCGTCCGTCATCCAGGATAGATCAGATATGTTCAAAGCTCAATTTTCAAACTGTGAATTATACCGGCTGAAGGAAATGTTGGGTCTTGATCCTAGAACTCTTGGGATGGACGGCCAAATCCTACTGTGATCCTATGCCGTTGCAGTTCATGAGCATTCAATGCGATCAGTTTCGTATTTTTTAGGAATCTTTGCAGCCATTGCCGCCAGCTTTGGCCTCTATTTGGTTTCTTACCAGTACTTCGTTTCGGAGGAGCTTTCGAAAGCTCAGGGCCGGCTCTCTCTCTACCAAAGCTCGGTGAACAGCGAACTCGAACGATTTTCCCACCTTACATATGTGCTATCACAAGACTCCTTTGTAATTGGAACAGCCGAAGGCGATGGCACCGGAACCTTAAACCGACGCCTTGAGGATTTTGCCGAACAGGCAGGTCTGGATGCGATCTACTTGATGGACGAAGACGGGATCACGATTTCCGCATCGAACTACCGCGAAATAGGGAGCTTTGTTGGCCAGAACTATGCTTTCCGCCCGTATTTCCAAAGTGCCATTTCTGGTGAACAGGGCCGCTTCTACGCCATCGGGGCCACAACGGGTTTGCCGGGTTACTTCATTGCGAACGCAGTGCTGAACGACCGAGGAGCTCCAACAGGTGTCATAGCGATTAAGATCGATTTCTCCGATCTTCAGGACAGTTGGAAAAACTCGGGCGAACAGGTTCTTTTGGCCAATGAAGACGGTGTCGTTCTTCTTTCTTCGAACGCGGATTGGCAATATCGCGCGTTAAAGCCGTTGTCGGAACCACAGCGAGAGCGAATTCGAGATGCCAGGCAGTTTCCGGGGCAAGACTTGGATGAGTTGGATTGGGATGAGTTGCCGGGAGATCAGGCCAGAATTGCGGGGGCAAAACGCTTGCATCTTGCAGCTACCGATTTGCCTCACGGTTGGTCGCTTCACTATTTTGCAAGTGACGATCAGGCCGTAGCGCGCAGTTGGCTTGTAACTGCAGTTTTTGTCCTTTTGGCGGGTCTCACATTTATCTTCTTCCAGATACAACGCGCGAGACGCGTAAGCGCGGCCTTGGCGCGGTCCGAAGAAGAAGAAGCAAAGCTGCGCGAGGCAAATGAACGGCTTGCCATCGAAATCGACGACCGCAAGAAAGCCGAGCGGAGCCTTAAACGCACCCAGAGCGAGTTGGAGCGCGCAAGCCGACTGGCGGCTCTGGGGCAACTCTCCGCGTCGGTCACGCATGAACTGGGCCAGCCCATCGCTGCAATGCGCAATCATCTGGTGGCAGCAGAGATCTCATCTTCCGGTGAGACCAAGCTGCCGCAAAAGATCGGAAGCCTGGTCGACAGGATGGAAGGGATCACGCGCCAATTGCGGTTCTTTGCACGGTCGGAGAATGAGGCGTTCGACGACGTAGACTTATGCACTTCGGTCAATGCCGCTTTGTCTCTGGTTGCGCCAAACATCGAGCAGGACAGGGTGAAAATCTCATTTGATGCGCCGACCGTTCCGGTCTTTATCCGGGGCAGTGCCCTGCGGATTGAACAGGTCATCACCAATCTTTTGCGCAATGCCATAGACGCTACGGATGGTGCGGATGCGCCTGAAATCCAAATCGCTGTCACGGCTTCTGATGATGAGGCAGTGTTGGAAATTCAGGATAACGGTCACGGATTGGGCGAGGCAACGCTGGCTGAGTTGCAAGAGCCATTTGTAACCACAAAAGAGAGCGGGCGAGGGATGGGCTTAGGGCTGGCGATTTCCACCAGCATTGTCAAAGATCACGATGGCACAATGACGGCCCGAAACCGCGATGGTGGAGGAACAATTTTCCGCGTCACCTTCCCGATTGCCTCAGCTACTGAAGAAACAGACGAATGACCCAACAGCAAGCCTTCAAAGTTCTGGTCGTTGATGATGACAAATCGATGCGACAATCTCTTGTCGAGTTGCTCGAAGCTGCTGACTGGACCGTTAGCGCCCTGTCGCGCGCGACCGAGGTGACGGAGTATCTGGCTAGCGCATCGCCCGATGTCATTCTGTCCGACGTTCGTATGCCCGGTATGTCGGGGCTTGAATTGCTGGCCAGTCTGGACAGGCATGTGGCGCCTCCGGTGGTATTGATTTCGGCACATGGCGACATCCCGATGGCGGTTCAGGCCATACAGGAAGGGGCGTATGGGTTTATCGAAAAGCCATATGAACCTAGGCGATTGTTGACGGTGTTGAGGCACGCGGCTGAACAAAACCGCATGCGGAAAAGCAATGCCCGCCTCAAAGACAGGTTGTTCAAACTGTCAGGCCTTGACCGTATCCTTCTGGGCCAAACAGACGCCATTACTGACTTGCGACAAGACGTACTTGATCTTGCCGATACATCCGTTGCGGTTCTGTTGCAGGGGGATACCGGCACCGGGAAAGAGCTGGTTGCCCATGCTTTACATGATTTGGGTCGGTCGCCAGAGGCGCCGTTTCTGGCGTTGAATTGCGCCGCGTTGTCGGCCGATACATTTGAAGCGGAAATGTTCGGCGTCGTGGGTGAATCCGACGGAAGGCTTGTGGCGGCATCGGGTGGGACCTTGTTTCTGGACGAAATCTGCTCGTGCCCACCAGCGGTGCAAGCCAAGCTACTAAGGGTCATCGAAGATCAACAGGTGCTGCCGGTGGGGGCTGTGTCGCCGGTGCCGCTAAGTTTTAGGGTCGTGTCAGCAACCAACGAAGACGTTGTACTGGCCGCCGAGGAAGGCCGCCTGCGTCAGGACCTATTGTTTCGACTAAACACTGTCGTCCTGTCCTTGCCACCACTACGACAAAGACGGGACGATCTGGTTCTGCTGACAACTCATTTCTTGAGCGAATACGCGCAGGTTTATGAGATTGACGCGCCAGAACTCTATCAGGACGATTTGGCTGCTCTGCTTGCCCATGACTGGCCCGGCAATGTGCGTGAATTGCGCCATGTCTGCGAACGGCGCATTTTGGCGGCCCGACGCGGAGGAGGGTCGATGGCGCAGGCTATACACAGCGATCAACACTTTGACGAAGTACCGGATACGCTGCGCGAAGCCGTTGCTGCTTTTGAGCGCGAGCTCATTGGCAAAGCCATCAAGGCACATAAAGGACGCATGGATGCCGCCGCCGAAGCGCTAGGGATTGGCCGCCGGACGCTTAATGAAAAGATCGTCAAACTCGGCCTCGATAAAGAGGCGCTGTTGTAAGCGAAACCACTCTGCGGATATCCGCAGGGAAACAGAAATTTCCCGCGCGTTTTCCTTCATAGGCAGGCTGCTGCGCATCCTGAATACTCCACCCAAGCGAATTGCGTGATCTGGGAGGAGCCACTATGCGCAAACATCTTAACCGGGCGGCCATTGCTGCCCTGTCACTGACCGTCGCATCCGAAGCGCTGGCTGTCGAATGGAACGTTTCCCTGTGGGGCAAGCGTCGTGCCTTTACCGAACACGTCGAAAAACTTGCCGAACTGGTGAGCGAAAAAACGGGCGGTGAGTTCACACTCAACATCAGCTATGGCGGCCTGTCGAAGAACAAAGAAAACCTCGATGGGATTTCGATCGGTGCGTTCGAAATGGCCCAATTCTGCGCAGGCTATCACCGCGACAAAAACCCCTCGATAACTGTCTTGGAACTGCCGTTTCTGGGCGTGACATCCCTTGAACAAGAAGTCGATCTGTCGATGGCCGTTTATCAACACCCGTCCGTTGTGGAGGATCTGGCCCGCTGGGACGCGACACTTCTGATGCCGTCGCCGCTGCCGCAGTACAACCTTGTAGGTGTCGGTGAAGCGCCGAAATCTCTAACCGATTTTGAAGGTCTGAGCGTAAGGGCGACAGGTGGCATCGGCAAGGCGATGGAGACAGTTGGGGCGGTTCCGACATCAATGTCTGCATCCGAAGTGCGCCAGGCAATGGACAGCGGCATCGTTAAGGCTGTCAGCTTTGCGCCACACGCGCATATGTCCTTCGGCACCATTGAAAATGGTAAGTGGTGGACGACGAACCTAAACCCCGGCACCGTCAACTGCCCTGTCGTGGTTAACACGCTGGCGCTGGAAGATCTATCTGACGAACACCGCAACGCTCTGCTGGGGTCGGTGGAAGAGGCACTGGATCACTACGTGAGCCACTACCAGACCAAAACGATGGAAGCGTGGGGTCCTGAGTTGGATCAACGCGGCATCGAACGGGTCACTTTCAGCGATGAAGAAATCGCAGCGTTCAAAGAAGCCGCTGCCGCCCCCGCGGCCGAGGCCTGGATTGCAGAAAACACCGAGCGCGGCCTGCCAGCACAAGAGCTTTATGACCTTGTGACTGGCAAGATCGCAAACGGTAGCTAATCCACTCACAGCCCGGCGTCGGCCAAGCTGGCGTCGGGTGCCTTTTTCCCTGACAGCGGAGTACAACGATGGCCGGGTCATCCCAGGTGCTGTCTGACGACAGCCGTCTCAGCATTCTCGATCAACGTCTCTACAATCTAGAGAGCTTTCTGGCTCTGATCAGCGGTCTTGCAGTGTTCTCGCTGATGGTTATGGCCGTGGTCTCCGTTGGTGGCCGGAATTTCGCCAATGCGCCGCTTCCCGGTTACGTGGACTGGATCGAGCAGGCCATGCCGTTGATCGCCTTCATGGGGATTTCTTATGCGCAGCGTGATGGCGGTCATATCCGAATGGACATGGTGGTTGGAGCGCTCAAGGGCCGGACGCTCTATATCGTTGAGTTCATCACGACCGCTGTCATTCTGGCGCTGATCGTCTTGCTGATCTGGGGGAGCTGGGCGCATTTCGCACGCAGCTTTGACTTTGGTGCTCCACTCTGGAGCCGCGACAGCTCCATCGACATCGGTATCCCGCTATGGCCGGCCAAGCTGTTGGCACCCGTCGCCTTTGGCGTGCTTTGCCTAAGGCTTGCTCTACAGCTTTGGGCCTACGGTCGTGCAATCCGTCACCCCGATCAGGCACCGATTGCCGTCCCGCTAATTGCCGATGCAGCGACCCAAGCTGCAATGGAAGCCGAGCACGTCTCGGGCCACGACAACTGAGGTTAAATCTGATGGAACCTATTGATATTGGTCTGATCGTCTCGGGCGGTATGCTTGTTCTTGTGGTGCTGGGGATGCGCGTGGCCTTCGCCGCCGCGACAGCTGGCATGGTTGGTCTGATCTGGATCTTCTGGGCCAAGTTTGGGTATGACCCGGCGCGGTTCGGTAAGGCTGTGACTGTGGCGGTCAAAACAGCGGGACAGGTGCCGCACTCCAAAATTTCAAGCCAAGCGTTGAGCCTTATCCCGACTTTCATTCTGATTGGTTACCTCGCCTACTACGCAGGCCTGACCAAAGCCCTGTTCGAAGCCGCGAAGCGTTGGCTGGCATGGGTACCCGGCGGGCTGGCTGTCTCGACAGTTTTTGCGACTGCTGGGTTCGCTGCGGTATCCGGGGCCTCGGTCGCCACTTCCGCTGTGTTCGCGCGTATCGCCATCCCCGAGATGTTGAAGATCGGCTACGACAAGCGTTTTGCTGCAGGTGTCGTCGCCGCAGGCGGTACGCTCGCCTCGCTCATTCCGCCTTCGGCCATTCTGGTCATCTACGCGATTATAGTCGAGCAGGATGTGGGCAAACTGCTGTTGGCGGGATTCATCCCGGGCATGTTCTCGGCTGGGATTTATGGCCTGCTTATCATTGGCATGGCCGTCGTAATCAAAGGGTTTGGTCCCGCGGTCACCGGATTTACATGGAAAGAACGTTTCCTCTCGTTGCCGCCCGCATTACCCATCGTGATTGTTGTCGTCACCATCATCTTCTTTGTCTACAACCCGTTCGGCGGCGACGCCTGGGGTACGCCAACCGAAGGCGGCGCAATTGGAGCATTTGTGGTGTTCCTGATGGCGCTGTATCGGGGCATGCGCTGGGCCGAACTCAAAGACGCGCTTTTGGAAACCGCCAAGCTGAGCGTCATGATTTTCACGATCATCTGGGGCGTTTTGGTTTACGTTCGGTTTCTTGGTTTTGCCGAGTTGCCAAGTGCATTCTCCGACTGGATCACCTCGCTAGAAATGTCTCCGATGCTGATCCTGATCTGTATTCTTCTGGCTTACGCGGTGCTGGGTATGTTCATGGATGCGATAGGTATGCTGCTGCTGACGTTGCCGGTCGTGTACCCTGCTGTCATGGCTCTGAACGGTGGTGAGACCGTAAGTGCAGCCGAGAGTACCTTCGGTATGTCTGGGCCCATGTGTGCCATCTGGTTTGGCATTCTGGTTGTCAAAATGGCCGAGTTTTGCCTGATCACCCCACCTATCGGGCTGAATTGCTTTGTGGTGGCTGGTGTGCGGGATGACCTAAGCGTGCAGGATGTCTTTAAGGGTGTAACGCCTTTCTTTCTAGCGGATGCTGCGACCATCGCGATGCTCGTCGTCTTCCCTGCGATTGTTCTATGGCTACCAGGACAGGTCTGAACCACATGGGTTGGTTTTGGAGTGCGGTTTGCCGGTGCGGCCAAGGCCTGCGTCAATCAGCTGCGTGGCAGAATTCATGACACTTGTTCAATGTCCAGTTTTGGCCGTCCTCGCCGGGACGGTTAGTGCCATGGTCTATCTATGCTGCGGATGACAAAATGACCGCTCAGAGCCTAGCAGAGACATCTCCACATCCTCGCATTACAATCGGTCAAAATGGAAACGGAACGCCATACCGGAAAAGAACCTAGGATTGCCCGAGGCAGGATTGTT